>JASLAP010000239.1 GCA_030147065.1 Pseudonocardia sp.
GAACGGGCCCCGCGGCGCCCGGGCTGGTTAGGGTTGGCCCATGGGATCGGGACATGACCGGTAGCGCGCCCCCCGGACCGGTCTCGCCGCGGGTGATGCGGGAGGTCCTCGGTCACTTCGTGTCCGGGGTCGTGGTCGTCACCGCGGCCGGCGACACCGGGCCGATCGGCTTCACCTGCCAGTCGTTCGCGTCGCTGTCGCTGGACCCGCCGCTGATCAGCTTCGCGCCGGCCAGGTCGTCGACGACCTGGCCGCGGATCCGGGAGACCGGCGCGTTCTGCGTCAACGTGCTGGCCGAGGACCACCAGGAGCTCAGCGCCGGGTTCGCCCGGTCCGGGGTGGACAAGTTCGCCGGGGTGCCGTGGCGGCCGGCGCCGTCGGGCTCGCCGGTGCTCGAGGGCGTCAGCGCGTGGATCGACTGCACGCTGTGGAACGAGTACGACGGCGGCGACCACACCGTCGTCCTCGGGCGGGTGCACGACCTGGGCGCCGACCCGGCCCGGCTGCCGCTGCTCTACTACCGCGGCCGCTACGGCGTCTCCGCCGACGACGGGCAACCGGGATGACCGTCGTGGTCGGTGTGGTCGGCGGGCCCGATCCGGGCGGTCGGACCAGCACCGCCGTCGCCGGCGTGCTGGCCGGAGCGGCGGCCGCCGGGGCCGGGACGTCGCTGCTGGAGCTGTCGCAGACCGCCGTCGCCGACGTGATCGCGGCGTTCGCCGGGGCCGACGCGGTGGTGCTGGGCAGCCCGGTCTACCGGGCCACCTACAGCGCACTGCTCAAGGGCCTGCTGGAGAGCACCGAACGCGGCCGGTGGGGCGAGAAGACCGCGCCGCTGCAGGGCAAGGCCGCCGCCACCGTGCTCACCGGCGCGGACGGGCACCACTTCCTCGCCCTCAACGACCTGCGCAACGTGCTCGCCGGGTTCTTCGCCGTGCAGGTGCTCTCCCCCGGGCTCTACCTGGACCACGCCGCCTACCTGGACCGCGTCACCCTCACCGGGGACAGCGCGGCCCTGTGCGCCACCCACGGCGCCGCCCTGACCGACCTCGCCGCCGCCGTCCGCACCTCCCCCACCCTCCGCACCCTCACCCCCCAGATCTGACCCACCCTCCCCGGCCGACCCGCAGCGCCGGGCGAACGGGGTGCTGAACGAGCAGCGCTCCCGCCACCCCCACCACCCGCGACTCTCGCCCACCCCGATGGCGCGAGAGTGACTCCCACCCCACCCCACCGCACGAGAGCGACTCTCGCCCACCCCGCTCACGCGAGAGCGACTCTCACCCAGTGCGTCCCCGCGGGGTGGGCGGTCAGGGGACGAGGGCGGTGGTGGCGGTGGTGGCGGCTTCGGTGGTGTCGAGGTCGCGGACGAGTTGCTTGATCCCCGGGACGGCGGGCGGGACGACGCTCAGCTCGCGCACGCCGAGACCGACGAGCACGGTCGCGGCGCGGGCGTCGGCCGCGGCCTCGCCGCAGACCGCGACCAGGACCCGGTCCCCGGCGGCCCGGCACACCGCGTCGACCAGCCGCAGGACGCCGGGATCGAGGGGGTCGGCCAGGTGCGCGACGGCGGGGTTGCCGCGCTCGGCGGCCAGCGCGTATTGCACGAGGTCGTTGGTGCCGATGCTGAGGAAGTCCACGTGCGGGACGAACGCGGCGGCCTTGAGCGCGGCGGCGGGCACCTCCACCATGATCCCGACCTGCAGCCCGGCCGGGTCGCCGCGACCCTCGGCGGCGATCACCGCGGCCAGCTCGCGACGGGCCGCGAGCAGCTCGTCGACGGTGCTGACCATGGGGAACATCAGGCTGACCGGGGTGTCGTGGGCCACCCGCACCGCGGCCAGCAGCTGGTCGCGGAACAGCCCGGCGTGCCGGTCGGCGAGCCGGATCCCGCGCAGCCCGAGGAACGGGTTGGCCTCGGCCGGCAACGGCAGGTAGGGCAGCGGCTTGTCGCCGCCGACGTCGAGGGTGCGCAGGGTGATCCGGCGCCCGCCCAGCGCCTCGGCGATCCCGCGGTACGCGGCCACCTGCTCGTCGACGTCCGGGGCGTCGGCCCGGTCCAGGAACAGGAACTCGGTGCGCACCAGCCCGGCCAGGTCCGCCCCGCCCTCGGCCGCGGCGACCGCGTCGGCCTGCGCGCCGATGTTCGCCCCGACCAGCACCCGGACGCCGTCGCGGGTCACCGCGGGTTCACCGGCCCGCCCGGCCGCGGCCCGGTCCCGATCGGCCCGGGCCGCCGCGCGGGCGCGGAAGTCGGCGAGCCGGTCGGGCGGTGGGTCGACGACCAGCTCGCCGGTGTCGCCGTCCATGGCGATCGGGGTGCCGTCGACGAGGTCGAGCACGGCGGCGCCGGCACCGAGCACCGCGGGGACACCACGGGCCCGCAGCAACAGGGTCGCGTGCGCCGTCGGGCTGCCCGCGGCCAGCACCACCCCGGCCACCTCGGCCGGGTCCAGCAGTGTGGCCTGCGCCGGGGTGAGGTCGGCGGCGACGAGCACGACCGGCGCGTTCCGGGACGACGGCCCAGCGGTGCCGTCCCCGCTCGACGTGGTCCCGCCGCCGCCACTCCCAGTCGCGCCGCCGCGTGACACCGGGGCGGAAGCACCAGCGCCACTCCCGGTCCCGCCGCCGCGCGTCACCTCGCCGGTATCGCCCTCGCCGTCGGTTCCGGCGGCCGGTCCGGCCATCGCGACGAGCTCGCGCAGCACCTGGTCCCCCACCGCCCGGACGTCGGCGGCCCGGGCCGCCAGGTACGGATCGGCCACGGCCGCGAGTGCCGACGCCTGCCGCTCGACCACCTCGGCCCACGCCGCGGCCGCGGACGCGCCGCCGTCGATGCCGGTCCGGGTCGCACCGGCCAGTTCCGGGTCGTCGAGCATCATCAGGTGGGCGTCGAAGATCGCCGCTTCGTCGGCCCCGAGCCCGCGCGCGGCGGCGTCCCGGGACGCCTCGATCTCGGTCCGGGCCGCGGCCAGCGCGCGGTCGAGGCGGTCCCGCTCGGTCGCCGGGTCCTCGGCCGGGGTGTCCGGCACCGCGACCGGCGCCGCGGAGACCACGCGCGCGATCCCGACCGCGATCCCGGACGACCCGGCGCGGGCGCCGGCGCCCACCGGCCCGACGCCGGGTGCGCCACCGACCCCCGCACCAGCCACCTGACTCGACCCGACCGTCGGGTCCGACTCGACAGCCCCGTCACCCGCCCCCGCACGCCCGATGACCGGTGCGCCACCATCCCCCGGAACGGACGGCGGGACACCGGCCCCGGTAGGTCCCGGCGCCTGATCCGCTGCGCCCCGTCCGACAGCCTCGTCACCCGGTCCGACCGACGCGGGGTCGGCCAGGCGGGCTCCGCTCGCCGCCGATCCACCGGTGCCGGCTCCCGCGACCGGCTCGTCGAAGTCCCGCCCGGCCAGCTCCAGCACCGCGGCCACCGCCGCGTCGGCCCCCGGCCCGGTCGCGGCCACCTGCACCTCGTGCCCGACCTGCACCCCGAGCACCGCGACCCGGGCGAGGCTGGCGGCCGGGGCCCAGTCCGAACCGGTGGTCAGGTTGCGCAGGTCGACCCGGGCGTCGGCCTGCTCGCGGACCAGCGCGACGAGCCGCGCCGCCGGGCGCGCGTGCAGTCCGTGCGGGTTGCCCACCACGAACGTCGCCGCGGACCGCTGCTCCGCCCCGGCCCCGGCTCCCCCGGTTCCGCCGTCCCCACCATCGGGCTGCCCGGCGCCGGGCATCGATCCCCGGTCACTGTCCGGACCGCCGCCCGCCGGATCGGTAGTCGGGCCGCCGAGCTGGGCCAGCTTCCCGGCCAGCGCCCCCGCGGCCTCCTCGGCCACCTCCGCCCGCGCCGCCCCGCCGCCGGCCGTGACCGCCGCGACCACCAGCCCTTCCACCAGCGGCGCCGGGCACAGCAGCACCCGGTCGCGCTGGTCGGGGTCCTCCAGCAGGTCCAGCGCCAGTTCGGCGGAGAGCACCGCGCTGCCCAGGTCCATCAGCACGACCACGCCGGCCCCGCGGTCGGCCGCGGCGACGGCCTCGGCGATGGCGACCGCGTCGGTGCCGAACTCCGGGCCGTCGGGCCCGTCCACGCCCGCCGCGACCTCGATCGGCAGGTCGGCCGGGGCCATCTCGCGGGCCAGGGCGACCGCCGCGGTCGCCAGATCGCGGCTGTGCGAGACGACGACCAGCCCGACCCGTTCGGCCACGCTCCGCCCGTCCGCTCTCAGCCCAGCGCCGCGGACGCCGCGGCCAGCAGCAGCGCCGACGACGTCGCGCCCGGGTCCTGGTGGCCGATGCTGCGCTCGCCCAGGTAGCTGGCCCGGCCCTTGCGCGCCTGCATCGGGATCGTGGCGTCGCGGCCGGCCGCGGCGGCGTCGGACGCCGCGGTGAGCGCGGACGCGAGGTCGTCGCCCTCGGCGGCGTCGTAGGCGTCCACGGCCGGGGCCAGGGCGTCGTACATGGTCTTGTCGCCCAACTCGGGCTTGCCGCGGGCCACCACGCCCTCGACGCCGGCCCGCAGCGCCGCGCCGAAGGCCGCCCGGTCCAACGACTCCGCCGTCCCGGCCTTGGTGGCCATCCGCAGGAAGAACGTCCCGTACAGCGGTCCGCTGGCCCCGCCCACCGTGCTGACCAGCGTCATCCCGGTCCGCTTGAGCAGCGCGCCCGGGCCGGTCGGGTCCTCGGCGTCCAGCGCGGCGACCACGGCCTTCATCCCGCGGGCCATGTTGGAGCCGTGGTCGGCGTCGCCGATGGCCGAGTCCAGCCGGGTCAGCTCCTGCTCGTGGGACAGCACGGCGTCGGCGAAGGCGCCGAGCCAGGCCCGCACCGCCGCCGCGTCGACCCCGCCCACCGTCACCGGCCCCAGCGCAGGCCGGGCGTGCTGACCGGGGCGTCCCACAGCCGCAGCAGCTCCTCGTCCAGCTTGAGCAGGGTGACCGAGCAGCCGGCCATCTCCAGGCTGGTGATGTACGGCCCGACCAGCGACCGGACCACCGTCACGCCGGACTTCTGCAGGATCTGCGCGACCTCGTTGTACATCAGGTACAGCTCCAGCAGCGGCGTGCCGCCCATCCCGTTGACGAAGGCGATCACCCCGTCGCCGCCGGTGAAGTCCAGGTCGGACAGGATCGGCTCGAGCAGCATCGCGGCCACGTCCCTGGCCGGCGCGGCGGGGACGCGCTTGCGGCCGGGCTCGCCGTGGATCCCGATGCCGATCTCGATCTCGCTCTCCGGCAGGTCGAACGTGGGCTGCCCGGCCGCCGGGACGACGCACGAGGTCAGGGCCATGCCCATGCTGCGCCCGCAGTCGTTGACCCGGCGGGCGACGTCGGCGACCGCGCCCAGGTCGCGCCCCTCGTCGGCGGCCGCACCGGCGATCTTCTCCAGCAGCACCGTGGTGCCCACCCCGCGCCGCCCCGCGGTGTAGAGGCTGTCCTGCACGGCGACGTCGTCGTCGACGACCACCGCGGCCACCTCGACGCCGGTCTCCGCGGTGGCCAGCTCGGCGGCCATCTCGAAGTTCATCACGTCGCCGGTGTAGTTCTTCACGATGTGCAGCACGCCGGCGCCGCCGTCGGCGATCCGGGTGGCCGCGACCACCTGGTCCGGCACCGGGGAGGTGAACACCTCGCCCGCGCAGGCCGCGTCGAGCATCCCGGGGCCGACGAACCCGCCGTGCAGCGGCTCGTGCCCGGAGCCGCCCCCGGAGACCAGCCCGACCTTGCCGCTCACCGGCGCGTCCGCCCGGTGGACGATCTTGTTGGCGTGATCGACGGCCAGATCGGGGTGGGCGGCGGCGATGCCGCGGAGCGCCTCGGCGACCACGTCGGCGGGATCGTTGATCAGCTTCTTCACGGCAGCCCCTCGTCGGACGATCGCGATCGTGAGCGAACCGTAGGCTACGACGCCGTGGCCGGGAAGAACCTGCGATGAACCGTCTGGGGATCGGGCTGGCCGCGGTGGCCAGGCCCGCCTACATCACCTCCGGGAGGGTCACCGATCTCGGTGACCACCGGACCGTCGACGACCTGCGGGAGCGGACGTACGCGGTGCTGGACGCCGCGTACGACGTCGGCGTGCGGTACGTCGACGTGGCCCGCTCGTACGGCCGCGCCGAGGAGTTCCTGGCCGGGTGGCTGGCCGCGCACCCCGACGCCGACGACGTCGAGATCGGCTCCAAGTGGGGCTACCGCTACGTCGGGGACTGGCGGCGCGACGCCGAGGTGCACGAGGTGAAGGACCACTCGGCGGCCGCGTTCGCCGAGCAGGTCGCGGAGTCCGAGGCGCTGCTGGGCGACCGGCTGCGGCGCTACCACGTGCACTCGGCCACCCTGGCGACCGGCGTGCTCGACGACGTCGTGGTGCACCGGGCGCTGGCCGGGCTGCGCGAGCGCGGGGTCCGGGTCGGGCTGTCCACCTCGGGGCCGGAGCAGGCGGCCACCGTGCGGCGGGCGCTGGAGGTGGTCGTCGACGGACTGCTGCTGTTCAGCTCGGTCCAGTCCACCTGGAACGTGCTGGAGACCTCGGCCGGGGCGGCGCTGGCCGAGGCGGCCGCGGCCGGCGCCCAGGTGATCGTCAAGGAGCCGGTGGCGAACGGGCGGCTGGCCCCGGGCGGCGCCGACCCGGCCGACGGACGGGCGACCCGGGCCGCGGCACTGGCGGCCGACCTGGGGGTGCCGGTCGACCAGCTGGCCATCGCCGCGGCGATGGCGCAGCCCTGGGCGTGGTGCGTGCTCTCCGGCGCCGTGCACCCCGACCAGGTGCGCAGCAACGCCGCGGCCACCGCACTGACCGTCGCGCCCAACGTGCTCGACGAGCTCACCGCGCTGGCCGAGCCGCCCGTCGACTACTGGGCCGCCCGCTCCGCCCGCCCCTGGTCCTGACCGGATCGGCGGGCGGGGCGGGGCTACTTGGTGCGGGTGGCCATCAGGCCGAGGGTGAGCAGGAGGCGGTCGCGGGGGTTGCCGATGGAGCGGCCGGTGGCCGCTTCGATCCGGCGCATCCGGTAGATCACCGTGTTGCGGTGGCAGAACAGCGCGGTGGCGGCGTGGGTGGGTGAGCCGCCGCAGGCCAGCAGCTCCTCCAGGGTCTCCAGCAGGGTGTCCCGGTCGGCCGGGGGCAGCTCCATCAGCCCGCCCAGCGCGGTGCCGACCAGCCGGGGCAGCAGTTCCGGGCTGTCCACCAGCAGCGCCTCGGGCAGCCGGTCGTCCAGCACGGCCAGGCCGGGGCCGGTCAGCGTGCGGGCCGCGGTCTGGGCCATCCGGTAGCCGGCGTCGATCGCGCCCAGCCCCTCGATCACCGGGGACACCCCGGCCCGGCCGGTCACGCAGGGCCGCAGCGCGTCCAGCGCGACCCGGGCCGACCGGGCGCCCAGCGAGATCACCCCGACCTCGTCGCGCGGGCGCACGAACCACCCCGAGGTCAGGTCCTGCATCGCCATCGCCTCCTGCGGCGAGCGCAGCGGGTAGTCCCCGCCCGGGCCGAGCGGCGCCACCACGCAGAGCATCGGGCCGTCCTCGGGCAGCCCGAGCACGGTGGCCGCGTTGCGCAGGAAGGCCGGGTCGCTGCCGCGGCCCTCGATCAGCGCGTCCAGCACGGCGTGCCGGCGGCTGACGTCGTGGCTCTGCAGCCGCAGCTCCTCCAGCCGGTAGGCCTCGACCAGCGCGGCGGCGCTGTTGTCGCTGACCCGCCAGACGTAGGCGGCGGCGTCGAGCAGCGGCTCGTCGTAGGCGCCGCCGAAGCGCCCGCGGGAGGTCTCCAGCAGCGCCTCCCACATCACCCGCCCGCCCAGCCGGTAGGCGCGCAGCACCGACTCCAGCGGCACGCCCTGGCGGGCCCGGCGGCGCCCGGTCTGGCGCGAGGTGTCCTCCGGCTCGACGCCGGCGGGCACCCGGTCGGCCAGCACCTGCACGCCGCGCTCCAGGTTGGCCCGGCAGGCCGAGCGCATGTCCTCGATGAGGTCCAGTTCGGCGTAGACCGGTTCGCGCTGCAGCACCGCCACGGTCAGCCGGTCGCCGAGCGCGTCGACGTCGTCGAGCAGCGCGGCGCCCAGCACGAGCAGCGCGTCGTGCGCCTGGGCCGGCAGCGCCCGCCGGGGCGTCCGGTCGGCGCCCGGCCGCGCGCCGTTGCGGGTGGGCCCGGGGTGGGCGGGCCCGGGGTGGGCGGGCATGGCCATCGCTGCACTGTGCAACACCGCGCACAGCGACGTCCACCACTCGGGACAAAGCGCCCACCTCTGGCGGGGGGATATTGTGCGCCGCGCCCATGGCGGCCGATGGGCGCGGCGCCCAAAGTGGGGCCTCACGCCACGGCCGCCTGGTGCGGTCGGATCAACGATGGAGTTGCGCCACGTGACCGTGTCCCAGACCGAGCAGACCGCGGTGTTCGGGGTGTCCGGCGTCGGCGTCCGGTTCGGCGGCCTCGTCGCCCTGGACGACGTGTCCTTCACCGTGCACCCCGGCCAGGTACGCGGTGTCATCGGCCCGAACGGTGCGGGCAAGACGACGCTGTTCAACGTCTGCTGCGGCTTCGTCCGGCCCGACACCGGCACTGTACTCCGCCACGGGGAGCCGGTGCGCGACCTGCGCCCGCACCGGCTGGCCGGCATGCGCATCGCCCGCACCCTGCAGGGGGTGGGGCTGTTCGCCGGGCTGAGCGTGCTGGAGAACGTGATGGTCGGCGCCGAGCGGCACGCCAGGGCCGGGTTCGCCAGCACCCTGTTCGGCCTGTCCCGCTCCGACCGCGACGAGCGGGCGCTGCGCGAGCGGGCGATGGCCGCGCTGACCGAGCTGCACGTGGAGTCCTACGCCGCCCGCTACCCCGGCAGCCTGCCCTACCCGGTGCAGAAGCGGGTGTCGCTGGCCAGGGCGCTGGCCGCGGAGCCGGAGCTGCTGCTGCTCGACGAGCCGGCCAGCGGGCTGGGCGCCGACGAGATGGCCCAGCTCGGCGAGCTGATCCGGAACCTGACCGACCGGATGTCGATCGTGCTCGTCGAGCACCACATGGACCTGGTGATGAGCGTGTGCGACCGGATCACCGTGCTCGACTTCGGCAAGGTCGTCGCCGACGGGACGCCCGACGAGGTGCGCGACGACCCGGCCGTGATCGACGCGTACCTCGGCGAGGAGGCGACGCACCAGTGAGCACCGCGGGGAAGGCCGACACCGCGACGACGACGGGCGCCCTCGCCGTCAGCGGGCTGACCGCCAGCTACGGCCCGGTCACCGCGCTGGACGACGTGGACGTCACCGCGGAACCGGGGAAGATCACCGCGGTGCTCGGGGCCAACGGCGCGGGCAAGACCACGCTGCTGCGCACGATCTCCGGGCTGGTCCGGCCGAGCGCGGGCCGGGTACTGCTCGACGGGCGCGACCTGACGCGGGCTCCGGCCGACGAGATCGCCCGGGCCGGGATCGCGCACGTCCCCGAGGGCCGGGGGGTGATCACCGAGCTGACCGTGGAGGAGAACCTGCGGCTGGGCGCGCTGCTGGGGACCTCCCGCAAGCGCACCGGCAAGCGCCTCGACGACGTCTACGCGATGTTCCCGCCGCTGGCCGAGCGGCGCGCCCGGCACGCGCACACGCTGTCCGGCGGCGAGCGCCAGATGCTGGTGATCGGCCGCGCCCTGCTGACCGGGCCGGACGTGCTGCTGCTCGACGAGCCCTCGCTGGGGCTGGCGCCGCGGATCGTCGCGCAGATCTTCGGGCTGCTGCGCGAACTGGTCGACGACCGCACCGGCGGCTCCGCGCTGAGCGTGCTGCTGGTCGAGCAGAACGCGCGCAGCGCGCTGTCCATCGCCGACGTCGGGGTGGTGCTGAACCTGGGCCGGGTGGTCGCCACCGACTCCGCCGCCGCGCTCGCCGCCGACGACGGCCTTCGCCACGCCTACCTCGGATTCTGAGCGGAGCTTGCGGAGCGCCATGAACACCGAGCGGAGCGGGCGGAGCGACATGAACTCTGAGCAGGGGACGGGATGCAGCAGTTCCTGAACGTGACACTGACCGGCCTGGCGCAGGGCGCGATCTACGCCGCCTTCGCGCTGGCCCTGGTGCTGATCTGGCGGTCCACCCGGATCGTCAACTTCGCCCAGGGCGCGATGGCCATGTTCACCACCTACCTGGCGCTGCAGGTGATCGAGGCCGGGCAGTCCTACTGGCTGGGGCTGGTGGTCGCGCTGGCCGCCGGGCTGGTGCTCGGCGCGGTGGTGGAGCGGGTGGTGATCCGGCCGGTCGAGGGCGGGCCCGAGCTGAACGCGGTGATCGTGACGCTCGGGTTGTTCGTCGGGATCCAGGCGCTGGCCGCGATCCTGTTCGGCTCGACGTTCGTGTCCTTCCCGGCGCCGTTCGACCTGCGCGGGTTCACCGTGGGCGGGGTCAACATCGCGTTCACCCCGAACAGCATCTTCGTGATCAGCGCGGTGGTGCTGGTGATGCTGGCGCTGGTGGCGCTGTTCCGGTTCACCAACCTGGGCCTGCAGATGCGCGCCTCGGCGTTCAACCAGGAGGTCGCCCGGCTGCTCGGGGTGCGGGTGGGGGCGATGCTGACCCTGGGCTGGGCGCTGGCCGCGGTGGTCGGCTCGCTGTCGGGGATCCTGATCGCCGGCGGCGGGCTGGTGTTCCCCGCCTACATGGACGCGATCATCGTGTTCGGGTTCGTGGCCGCGGTCCTGGGCGGGCTGGAGTCGCCCGGCGGCGCCGTCGTCGGCGGGCTGACCATGGGGCTGCTGCTGTCCTACGTCAGCGGCTACCTGGGCAGCGAGCTGGTCGCGCTGGCCGCGCTGGTCATCCTGGTCGCGGTGCTGCTGGTGCGCCCGCAGGGCCTGTTCTCGCACGCCTCGGTCCGGAGGGTCTGATGACGCAGCAGACCGACGCCCAGCCGTCGGGCACCCCGCGCGACACCCCGCCGGCCGCCGGGGCCGCTTCGGCCGCCACACCCGGCCGGTTCGCCGCGCTGCGCCGGTGGCTGCCGAAGTCCACCTTCGGCCGGCACGCGCTCACCGTCCTGGTGGCGCTGGTCGTGGTGGTGCTGGTGCTGGAGCTGACCAGCCCGTTCCGCAACTCCCAGTTCGCCTACATGTCCTACTACGCCATCGCAGCCGCCGGGCTGACCGTGCTGACCGGGCTGAACGGGCAGATCTCGCTGGGGCACGGCGCGCTGATGGCCGTGGGCGCCTACACCACCGGCCTGCTCTACACCGACGACGGTGTGCTGCCGCTGGTGCTGGTCATGCTGATCGCCGCCGCGCTGACCGCGGTGGTCGGGGCGATCGTGGGCGCCGCCGCGGCCCGGCTGCACGGCCCGTACCTGGCCGGCGCGACGCTGGCCCTGGCCGTCGCGGTGCCCGGGCTGGCGATCTACTTCGACGAGCTGCTCGGCGGCGAGCAGGGCCTGCGGATCACCTCGCCCGACGTGCCGGACTGGTTCGCCGACGTCGTCTACTTCATCTCGGCCAACGAGACCACCGGGGTGAAGTACCTGGCCTACCTCGGCTGGATCACCCTGCTGCTGGTCCTGCTGCTGCTGGCCAACCTCAAGGCGGGCCGGGTCGGGCGGGTCTGGCGGGCGGTGCGCGACGACGAGGTCGCCGCCGAGCTGGCCGGCATCCGGCTGGGCCGGGCCAGGGTGATCGCCTTCGTGGTCAGCGCCTTCTGCGCCGGGCTGGCCGGTGCGGTGCTCGGCATCGTGGTGCGGCTGGCCGCGCCCAGCGGGTTCACCATCGTGCTGTCGCTGGGCCTGCTCACCGCGGTGGTGCTGGGCGGGCTGGGCAGCTTCACCGGGGCGCTGCTGGGCAGCGCGCTGCTGGTGTTCCTGCCGCCCGCGGTCACCAACCTCGGCGCCAGCGCCGGGCTCGACTCCACGCAGGCCGCCCAGCTGGCCCCGCTGGTCTACGGCGTGGTTCTCGTACTGGTGATGCTGCTCGCGCCCGCGGGCGCGGTCGGCGTCGTCATGAAGATGTGGCATCGGTATCGGGGCAACCGCTCGGGAACCTCGACGAGGAGGACGGCATGATTTCTAGAACCGGACGGCTCGCGGCTGCCGCGGTCGCCGCGGCGCTCGCGCTGACCGCGTGCGGCGCGGGTGGCAGACCGGCCGAAGGCGGAGGTGGCGAGGGCGAGGCGGCCACCGCCTCCGACGTCGGCATCACCGAGACGTCGGTCAAGGTCGGCGGGCACTTCCCGCTGACCGGCGTGGCCGCGCCGGGTTACGCCGACATCCCCACCGGCGCCAAGGCCTACTTCGACTTCGTCAACGCAGGCGGCGGGGTCAACGGCCGCCAGATCGAGTACATCTACAAGGACGACGCCTACAACCCCACCCAGACCAGCCAGGTCGTCAACGAGCTGGTGCTGCAGGACCAGATCTTCGCCATGCTCGGCGGGCTGGGCACCCCGACCCACTCCGCGGTGCTGGACTACCTCAACAGCGAGGGCGTGCCCGACCTGTTCGTCTCCTCCGGCTCCCTGCTGTGGGACCAGCCCGAGCAGAACCCCATGACCTTCGGCTGGCAGCCCGACTACGAGGTCGAGGGCAAGATCCTCGGCCAGTACATCGCGCAGAACTTCCCGCAGGCCAAGGTCGGGCTGTTCCTGCAGGACGACGACTTCGGCCGGGACGGGGAGAAGGGCGCGCGGCAGTACCTGGAGAACCAGATCGTCGCGGCCGAGCGCTACACCCCGGGCAACACCGACGTGGCGCCGCAGATCGCCGCGCTGCAGGCGGCCGGGGCCGACCTGGTGATCGGCTTCGCGGTGCCGTCCTACACGGCGCTGTCGCAGCTCAACGCGCTGCGACTGAACTACCAGCCGCAGTGGGCCTACTCCAACGTGGGCGCGGACCTGACCCTGGTCGGCTCGCTGCTGGCCCGGTTCTCCGAGGGTGCGATCACCGACGCCGGGCTGCTGGAGGGCGTGATCAGCACGGCCTACCTGCCCAACGCCGCGCAGCCCGACGACCCCTGGGTGCAGCTGTTCCAGCGGGTGTGGGACGAGCACGGCGGCGAGGGCGAGCTGAACAACTTCCGGATCTACGGGATGTCGCAGGCCTACACGTTCATCTCGGCGCTGCAGGCGGCCGGGCCGAACCCGACCCGCCAGGGGCTGGTCGAGGCCGTCGAGACGCAGGGCGCGGAGTTCGAGGGCCCGTGGCAGGCGCCGTTCCGGTACTCCGCGGACCGGCACGCCGGCATCGGCGGGGTCTCGGTCACCCAGATCACCGGCGGGGCCGTGCAGCCGCTGACCCCGGTGCAGGTCACCGACAACGATGACGCGCCGATCACCGAGTACACCGAGCCGGCGTCGGTGCCGCCGGCCAACGGGATCCCGGAGGTGGAGCCGGCAGCCGGCTGACACCACCCACGGACGGGGGCGGTTCCGCGACATCGGCGTCGCGGGACCGCCCCTTCGCCGTGCTCGGGCCGCCGGGACCCGGTCAGGGCCGCTCGGCCTGCTCCGCCTCCTGCGCCAGCGCCATCGCCGCGCCGCGCGGCACCACGACCACCGGCACCGGCGAGTGCCGGACGATCTTCGACGAGCGCGATCCGATGAACACCCTGGCCAGCGGCCCGGCCGGGCTGGAGCCCACCGCGAGCAGGCTGCAGCCGGGCCACTCGACGTCCTCCAGCGCCTCCTCCCACCCGACGCCGAAGCCGATCACCGGCTCGGCCACGGCCGGCGGCGAGGCCAGCGCGGTGACCTCGTCGAGCACCGCCTGCTGGGCGCGGCGCACGTTCCCGGCCCACTCGTCGAGGACCGCGTCCTCGGCCCGGGAGCCGACGCCGGCGGTCAGCGGGGTGCGCGGCCGGACGGCGAACGAGGCGACCCGCAGCTCGGCCCCGATCCGGGCGGCCACGCCGGCGGTGGCCAGCACCACGTCCTCGTCGCCCTCCGCGGCCCCGAACGCCGCGGTCACCTGCCGCAGCCGGGAGTCGGGGCGGCAGCGGAAGCCGCGGGTGGCCAGCGCGACGGGGACCGGGGAGGTGTGCAGGAGCCGGTCGGCCACGCTGCCGAAGGCGACCCGGCCGAGCATCCCGGAGACCGACGAGCCGAGCGCGATCAGGCTGGCACCGCGCTGCTCGGCCACCTCCAGCAGCCCGGCCGCGGTCGATCGGGCGCGGACCAGGAGGTACTCGGCCCGCACCCCGGGCGGGCCGAACGCGCGGGCCCGGTCCAGCGCCTGCTCGGCCTCGCGGTCGAGGTAGTCCTGGTACTCGGCGTCGACCCGGCCCATCCCGGGCGGCCACGGCGGCGGGACCACCGTGCAGACCACCAGGTCCTCCTGCACCGAGCGGGCGATCAGCCCGCCGAGGTGCATCGCGGCCGCCGCGCGCTCGTCGCGCGGCAGCCCCACCACCAGGGTCACGGCCGGTCCCCGATCCGGGGGTCGGGCTGGTCGAGCCGGGAATGGCGGATGCCGTAGGTGTAGTACCAGACCAGCACGACCGCCACCCAGATCAGGAACACCAGGATGGTGATCGGCCGTAGCCCGATGATGATCCACAGGCAGCCCAGCACGGACAGCACCGGCACCACCGGGTAGCCGGGGACCTTGAACCCGCGCGGCAGGTCCGGCTCGGTGCGCCGCAGGATGATCACCCCGACCGACACCACCAGGAACGCCACCAGGGTGCCGATGCTGGTCATCTCGGCCAGGAAGTTGATCGGCAGCAGCCCGGCCAGCAGGGCCACCACCAGTGCCACCGCCGCGGTGTTGTTGACCGGCGTGCGGGTGCGGGCGTTCACCGTGCGGAAGAACCGGGGCAGCATCCCGTCCCGGCCGATGGCGAACAGGATGCGGGTCTGGCCGTAGATCGTCACCAGGGTCACGCTGAAGATCGAGATGATGGCGCCCGCGGCGATCAGGGTGCCCGGCCAGCTGGCCCCGACCACCCGTTCCAGGATGGCCGACAGGCCCGCCTCCTGCCCCTCGAAGTCGGCCGCGGGCTGGGCCGCGACCGCCACGACCGCCACCGCCACGTAGACCGTGGTCACCGTGACCAGCGCGATCAGGATGGCCAGCGGCATGGTCCGGCGCGGGTTCTTCACCTCCTCGCCGGCGGTGGACACCGCGTCCAGCCCGATGTAGGCGAAGAAGATGATGCCGGCCGCGCCGGTGATCCCGGTGACCCCGAACGGGGCGAAGTCGGCGAAGTTGTCGGAGTTCCAGCCGGTCGCCCCGATCACCACGAACAGCACCAGCACCGAGATCTTGATGACCACCATGACCGCGTTCACGGTGGCCGACTCGCTGGCCCCGCGGATCAGCAGCAGCGCGCACAGCACCACCAGCACGACCGCCGGCAGGTTGACGACGCCGCCGCCCTCCGGCGACTGGGACAGCGCCTCCGGGATCTGGAACCCGAACAGGTTGCCCAGCAACTGGTTGAGGTACTGGCTCCAGCCGACCGCGACCGCCGCCGAGGAGACGCCGTACTCCAGCAGCAGGCAGGCGGCCACGCCCATGGCCGCCACCTCGCCGAGGGTGACGTAGGCGTAGGAGTAGGACGACCCGGAGACCGGGACCGCGCTGGCCAGCTCGGCGTAGCAGACCGCGGTCAGCCCGGCGACCACCCCGGCGATCACGAACGACCAGACCACCGCGGGTCCGGCCACCGGAACGGCCTCGCTGAGCACGAAGAAGATGCCGGTGCCGATGGTCGCCCCGACACCGATCATGGACAGCTGGAACAGCCCGATCGAGCGGGCCAGCTGGCCCCCTCCGGAGTCGACCCCGGTGTCGGTGGCCATCGTCGCGACCGGCTTGCGCCGCAACGACCGCTGCAGGATGGTCGCCACGGGGCCTCCTTCGGCTGGGTCGGGAAGAGCGTCCCCGCTGTGATCGCGGAGCGCAACCACGACCACCCGTGCGCTACTCTCGACCTCCTGCAACGGTGTAATCCTCGAGGAGGCGTCCGTGCCCGGTCCCGTCCCGACCCTCTACGACTGGTGCGGCGGCAGCGCCGCGCTGCACCGGCTGACCGAGGTCTTCTACGACCGGGTGCTGGCCGACCCGGTGCTCGAACCGGTGTTCCGGCACATGGGCCCGCACCACCGCGACCACGTCGCCCGCTGGCTCGGCGAGGTCTTCGGCGGCCCCGCGGAGTACACCGACCAGCTCGGCGGCTACCCGGCCATGCTGCGCCACCACCTGGGCCTGCAGATCACCGAGCGGCAGCGCCGCCGGTGGGCGGGCCTGATCGCGCTGTCCGCCGACGACGCCGGCCTGCCCGACGACCCGGAGTTCCGCTCCGCCTTCGTCGCCTACGTCGAGTGGGGCACCCGGATCGCGGTGGCCAACTCCGCCGAGGGCGTCACGCCGCCGGCGAACTACCCGACCCCGCGCTGGGGCTGGGGCGAGGCGCCGCCCTACCAGCCCTGACCGGCCCCGCCGACCCCCGCACCGAGCCCACGCCCTATCGGCAGCTCCGAGATCCGGCTGAGCCCCGGTGGAGCGTGCGCTACCAGCCGGGCCCGTCCGGGCCGGGCCAGCGGTCCCGGCAGGCCTCCAGCAGCGGGGCCTGCAGCCGCGCCCAGGGCGACAGCGGCCCGCCGGGATCGTGCGCGGCGTCCAGGAACCGGTCCCAGGTCCACCACTGCCAGGTGTCGACCTCGTCGGGGTCGGGCCGCGGGTCGCCGTCCACCCGGCAGACGAACACCGGGCAACGCTCGTTCTCCTCGATCCCGCCGGCCGAGGCCCGGTAGGCGAAGTCGGGCAGCACCAGCCGCAGCCCGGCCGCGCCCAGCCCCAGCTCGTCGGCCAGCCGGCGGTGCACCGCTTCGCCCAGGTCCTCGCCCGGCGCCGGGTGCCCGCAGCAGGTGTTGGTCCACACCCCGGGGAAGGTGCGCTTGTCCGCCGCCCGGCGGGTCACCAGCAACCGGCCGTCGCGGTCGAAGCCGTAGCAGGAGAAGGCCAGGTGCAGCGGGGTGTCCCGGCCGTGCACCGCGGCCTTGTCCGCGACGCCGATCGGCCGGCCGTCCTGGTCGAGCAGGACCACCTGCTCGGGCGGGCGGGTGCTGGGAGCAGCGGTCATGGCACAGACGATGGCCGATCCGGCGGGTTCGCGCGCGGCGAACGCGGACCGGCCGGGGGAATCCGGGCGCCGGCGATGAGTTGACGGCGGGGTGGGGGTCGTACCGCAGACCGACACACCACCGGGACACCCGGGGGCACACCGCAGGAGGACGACAGTGGAGACCACCAGCCCGCCGCCGAAGGCGACCCGCCGCGAGTGGATCGGCCTGGCCGTCCTCGCCCTGGCCTGCCTGCTCTACGTGATGGACCTGACCGTCCTGCACCTGGCCGTGCCCGCGCTCAGCGCGGACCTGGCACCGAGCAGCAGCCAGCTGCTGTGGATCATCGACGTGTACGGTTTCATGGTGGCCGGCGCGCTGGTCACCATGGGCACCCTGGGCGACCGGATCGGCCGGCGGCGGCTGCTGATGATCGGCGCGGCGGCGTTCGGGCTGGTCTCGATCCTGGCCGCGTTCTCCACCACCCCGGAGATGCTGATCGTCAGCCGGGCGCTGCTCGGGCTGGCCGGCGCGACCATCGCGCCGTCCACCCTGTCGTTGATCTTTCACATGTTCCGCGACCCGACCGAGCGCACCCGCGCGGTCGGCGTCTGGATCGGCGCCTTCTCCGCGGGCAGCGCGGTGGGCCCGGTGCTCGGCGGGCTGGTGCTGGAGTTCTTCTGGTGGGGCTCGGTGTTCCTGCTGGCGCTGCCGGTGATGGGCGCGCTGCTGGTGCTGGGCCCGCGGGTGCTGCCCGAGTACCGCGACCCGGACGCCGGCCGGCTCGACGTGCTCAGCGCCGCGATGTCGGTGGTCGCCCTGCTGGCGGTCGTCTACGGGGTCAAGCAGGTCGCCCAGGACGGGGTCGGCGTCGGGTCGGTGCTGGCGGTGGCCGGCGGGGTGCTGGTCGGGGCGGCCTGGCTGGGCCGCCAGCGCCGGCTGGCCGACCCGATGATCGACGTCAGCCTGTTCCGGAACCGGCAGTTCAGCACCGCGCTGGTGGTCAACTTCCTGGCGATCTTCGTGATGATCGGGTACTTCCTGTTCATCGGCCAGTACCTGCAGCTGGTGCTCGGGCTCTCGCCGCTGGAGGCCGGGCTGTGGTCGGTGCCCTCGGCGGCCGGCTTCGTGCTCAGCTCGCAGCTGACCCCGCGGCTGGTCGGCCGGTTCCGCCCGGCGAACGTGGTGGCCGCCGGGCTGGCCGCGTCCGCGGTGGGGATGCTGGTGCTCACCACGGTCGGCGTGGACTCCGGGCTGGTGCCGCTGGTCACCGCCTCGGTGGTGATCTCGATCGGGATGGGCCCGGTGTTCGGGCTGACCACCGAGATGATCGTGGGCGCGGCCCCAGAGGAGAAGGCGGGTGCGGCGTCGGGGATCTCCGAGACCGCCGCCGAGCTGGGCGGGGCGCTGGGCATCGCGGTGCTGGGCACCATCGGTGTGGCCATCTACCGCGCCGGCCTGGCCGGGCTGCCGGCCGGCGTGCCCGCCGACGCGGCCGAGGCGGCCCGGGACACCCTGGGCGGCGCGGTCGGCGCGGTAGATGGCCACGCCGATGGTGCCCAGCACCGCGATGCCCAGCGCCCCGCCCAGCTCGGCGGC
>JASLAP010000248.1 GCA_030147065.1 Pseudonocardia sp.
GTTCCCGATCCCGGGCACCCGGGCCGAGAAGCGCGCCGAGCGCGCGGTCGCGCTGTGGTTCGTCATCTCCGCGCTGTCGGGCCTGGCGTTCCTCGCGGCGTTCCTGTTCTGGCCGTTCTCCTACGTCGCCCCCGGCGAGCCGGGCTACACCGCGTACTCGCTCTACACGCCGATCATCGGCTTCACGTTCGGCCTCGCGGTGCTCGCGCTGGGCATCGGCGTGATCGCCTACGTCAAGAAGTTCTTCCCCGACGAGGTGTCGGTGCAGCAGCGCCACGACGGCGTCTCCGACGAGGTCGACCGGCGCACCGTGATCGCGCAGCTGCAGAAGGCCGGCGAGGACACCACCATCGGCCGCCGCAAGCTGATCACCCGCGCGGCGGGTGGCGCGGCCGGCGTGTTCGGCCTCGGGCTGGGCATCGCCGCCGTCGCGCCGCTGGTGCGCAACCCGTGGGAGGGCGGCGACCAGGCCGCGCTGTGGACGACGGGCTGGGCGCCCGCCTACCCCGGCGAGGTCGTCTACCTGCGCCGCGACACCGGCATCCCCAGCGAGATCTCGCTGGTGCGCCCGGAGGACCAGGAGCCCGGCTCGATCGAGACGGTGTTCCCGTTCCGCGAGTCCGAGCGGGGTGACGAGGAGAAGCTGCTGCACGCGCTGCGCCGCTCCGACAACCCCGTGATGCTCATCCGGCTGCGGCCGGGCACGGACGTCGTCAAGCGGGCCGGCTTCGAGAACGTCAACTTCGGCGACTACTACGCCTACTCCAAGCTCTGCACGCACCTGGGCTGCCCGACGTCGCTCTACGAGACGCAGAGCCAGCGGATCCTCTGCCCGTGCCACCAGAGCCAGTTCCTCGCCACGGAATACGGGCGACCGGTGTTCGGTCCGGCCGCGCGAGCACTTCCCCCTCTGCCGATCACGGTGAACGATGAGGGGTACTTCGTCGCCACAGGCGACATGCCGCCCGTCGGTCCGGCCTTCTGGGAGCGGAGATCATGAGTTCCATCACCACACCCACGACGTCCGGGGGCGGCGCCACAGCGCTCGTCGCGGGCGCCCTCGACGGTGCCGACCAGCGGTACCACCCCGCCGCGGGCATGCGGAAGCAGTTCAACAAGGTCTTCCCCACGCACTGGTCGTTCATGCTGGGGGAGGTCGCGCTCTACAGCTTCATCGTCCTGCTGCTGTCGGGCACCTACCTCGCGCTGTTCTACGACCCCTCGATGGCCGAGGTCACCTACGACGGCGTGTTCGACAACATGCGCGGCGTCCACATGACCCGGGCCTACGAGTCCACGCTGGACATCTCCTTCGAGGTGCGCGGCGGGCTGTTCGTCCGGCAGGTCCACCACTGGGCGGCCCTGCTGTTCATGGCGTCGATGTTCGCGCACATGTTCCGCACCTACTTCACCGGCGCGTTCCGCAAGCCGCGTGAGGCCAACTGGGTCATCGGCATCCTGCTGATCTTCATCGGCACGTTCGAGGGCTTCTCCGGCTACTCGCTGCCCGACGACCTGCTGTCCGGCACGGGCCTGCGCATCGCCTCGGGCATCACGCTGTCGGTGCCGGTCATCGGCACCTGGACCCACTGGGCCCTGTTCGGCGGCGAGTTCCCCGGCACCGAGATCATCCCGCGCATCTACATCGCGCACGTGCTGCTGCTGCCGGGCATCCTGCTCGCGCTGATCGCGGTGCACGTCGGGCTGGTCTGGTACCAGAAGCACACCCAGTTCCCCGGCCCCGGCCGCACCGAGGGCAACGTCGTCGGCGTCCGGATCCTCCCGGCCTTCGCGGCCAAGGGCGGCGCGTTCTTCGCCGTCTCCGTGGGCGTCATGGCCATGATGGGCGGGCTCTTCCAGATCAACCCGATCTGGAACCTCGGCCCGTACAACCCGGCCCAGATCTCGGCCGGTTCGCAGCCCGACTTCTACATGGGCTGGTCGGACGGCATGGCCCGGCTGTTCCCGGCGTGGGAGATCTACATCGGGGACTACACGGTGCCGGCGGTCTTCTGGGCCACGGCCGCGTTCCTCCCGCTGATCTTCGTGGTGGCCGGCGCGTACCCGTGGATCGAGGCCCGGTTCACCAAGGACAAGGCTCTGCACAACCTGCTGCAGCGGCCGCGCGACGTCCCCGTGCGCACCGCGCTCGGCGCGATGGCGATCATGTTCTACTTCGTGCTGCTGGTCAGCTCGGCCAACGACTGGTTCGCCTACTTCTTCGACGTGTCGCTCAACGCCACGACGTGGATGGGCCGGATCGGGCTGCTGATCGTCCCGCCGATCACCTACTGGGTGACCTACCGGCTCTGCCTGGGCCTGCAGCGCAGCGACCGCGCGGTGCTGGAGCACGGCGTCGAGACCGGCATCGTCAAGCGGCTCCCGCACGGCGAGTTCATCGAGGTCCACCAGCCCCTGGCCGGCGTCGACGAGCACGGCCACCCGATCCCGCTGGAGTACCAGGGCGCCCCGGTGCCCAAGCGGATGAACCAGCTCGGCATGGGCGGTGCGCCGGTCCCCGGCTCGCTGCTCAAGCCGGACCCGCCGGAGCAGACCGCGGAGCTGGAGCGGGCCAAGCAGCGGGCCGCCCTCGCCGAGGCGGCCGAGCACGCCGGCTCCGACGGCGACAGCTCCCGCGAGGCCCGCGAGGAGCAGCGCGAGGCCCTGGCCGGCCGGCCCGACGCCGGCCGCCCCAAGGACCTCACCGACTGACCCGCACCCACGAAGGGGCCCCCGCCACCGGCGGGGGCCCCTTCGTCGTTCCATCCCCGCCTCCCCTCCCGCCTCCGCTGTCCTCGCAGGGTCCCCGTACGCGTCGCAGGGCCCCCGCACCCTGCGACGCGTACCCGAACCCTGCGAGGACGAGCAGGACCGGTGGGAGCTAGCGGCGCCGAGCCGGCGGGAGGGCCAGGGTGGTGAGGACGGCGAGGGCGAGGAGGAGGTAGGCGTCGGGGAGCAGGGAGATCAGGCCGGTGCTGGGGATGGGGCCGACGTCCGGGCCGGGGGCGCGGGTGACGACGGCGAGGGTGGTGGCCAGGACCAGGACCGCGAGGACGGTGGTCCGCCGGGAGCCGGCGGCGGCGCGGGCGGCCAGCGCGGCCAGCAGCGGCACCACCCAGACCCAGTGGTGCGACCAGGCGAACGGGGCCGCGGCGGCCGAGCAGAGCCCGACCAGGCTGACGGCCAGCAGCCGGTCCCCCTCGGCGAGGGCCCGCCGGGCCAGCAGGAAGGTCGCCGCGACCAGCGCGGCGGCGGCCAGCAGGTAGACGACCGTCGCGCTGGGGCCGGGGCCGAGCAGGCGGCTGACCAGGCCGTTGAGCGAGTGGTTGGCGTCGCCGTCGACCGCGGCGATCCGGTCGGCGGCGGCGAACGTGCCGCGCAGCCAGTAGGTCACCGACTCCGACGGCGCGACCAGAGCGCCGAGCAGCGCCGCGACCACGAACGTGAGCACCGCAGTGGCCGCCGCCCGGAACCGGCGCTGGACCAGCAGGAGCACCACGAACAGCAACGGGGTCAGCTTGACCGCCGCGGCCAGGCCCAGCCCGACCCCGCGCCAGCGGCTGTCCCGGCGGCCCAGCAGGTCGCCCAGCACCAGCGCCAGCAGCACGAAGTTGATCTGGCCGAGGTAGAGGGTGGTGCGCACCGGGTCCAGCCAGGTGGCCAGGGCCACCAGCACCACGGTGGCCGCCACCGCCGCCCGCCCGGCCGGCACGCCGACCACCTGGGCGCACCGCCGGGCCACGTACGCCAGCAGGACGAGCCCGAGCCCGGTCCACAGCACCTTGAGCACCGGCAGCGGCACCAGGGCCAGCGGCGCGAACAGCACCGCGGCCACCGGGGGGTACACGAACGGCAGGTCCAGCACCACGCCGCCGGCATAGAGGGGGCGACCGTCCAGCAGGAACTGCCCGCCGGCCCGGTAGACCTCCAGGTCGATCAGCAGGGTGTGCGCGTCGGGCCAGAGCGCCAGCACGAGCGCGTGCCCCGCCAGCGCCACCACCGCGACCGCGGCGGCCACCGGGAGGGTGAGCAGCGCCCAGCCGGACGCCGCGCGGCCGGCCGGCAGCCGCAGGTCGGGGGACGTCACGGGCCGCGACGCTACCGGGCCGCCCGCGGACACCTCCCGGGCGCTCTCGACGCTCCCGCCCGCTCGGCACCAGGACGCGGCCGGCGTCTCGGGCCACCGGGGCCGTGCCCGCCGAGGGGCGGCGCGCTGTCCTCCCCCGCCCGCGTCGGTCATGATCGGACGACAGTGACGAGAGGAGCGGCCGATGAAGGTCGATGTCGGGGTCGGCAGTACCGGGCTGGCCGAGCTGGCCGACGAGGTCCGCGGGCGCGAGGCCGCCGGGTACGACGGGCTGTGGACCGCCGAGACCGCGCACGACCCGTTCCTGCCGCACATGCTCATCGCCGAGCACACCGAACGGGTCGCGATGGGCACCGGGATCGCGGTGGCCTTCGCCCGCAGCCCGATGACCGTCGCGCACACCGCCCACGACCTGCAGGTGCTCTCCCGGGGCCGGTTCCTGCTCGGCCTGGGCAGCCAGGTCAAGCCGCACATCGAGCGGCGCTTCCACATGCCCTGGAGCCACCCCGCGCCGCGGATGCGGGAGTACGTCCAGGCCCTGCGGGCGATCTGGGCGGCCTGGGAGGACGGCTCGAAGCTGGACTTCCGCGGCGACTTCTACTCCCACACCCTGATGACCCCGTTCTTCACCCCGGAGCCGAGCCCGTGGGGGCCGCCGAAGGTGTACCTGGCCGCGGTCGGCGAGCACATGACCCGCACCGCGGGCGAGGTGTGCGACGGCCTGCAGCCGCACGGCTTCACCACCGCCCGCTACCTGACCGAGCGGACGCTGCCGATCGTGCGCGAGGGGCTGGCGAAGGCCGGGCGCGACCCGGCCGACTTCTCGATCAGCTTCGGCGGGTTCGTGGTGTCCGGGACGACCGAGGAGGAGATGGCCGAGGCCGCCCGCGGGGTCCGGCAGCAGATCGCCTTCTACGGCAGCACCCCGGCCTACCGGCCGGTGCTGGAGCTGCACGGCTGGGACGAGCTCGGGGTGGAGCTCAACCGCCTGTCCAAGAGCCAGGAGCCCGACCGCTGGCAGCGGATGGGCGAGCTGGTCGACGACGAGGTGCTGGAGGCGTTCGCGGTCACCGCCGAACCCGACCGGCTCGGCGCTGCGGTGCTGGAGCGGTGGGGCGGCGCGGTCGACCGGTTCAGCTTCTACGCGCCCTACCGGCACGCCGAGGACCTGTTCGCTCCGGCGATCGAGGTGCTGCGGGCGGCCTGACCTGCACGCGGAGCGACCTCCGGCCGCCGCACCCTGACCGAACGGACTAGTGCACTTCGGCCGACGGGTTCGGTCCTGCAACGAGTGGGTCACGGCGGTTTGCCGAGCCCACCCGATCGGGCACTTGTGCGGTGATCGGGAAACACCCGACTGCATCGTTCCGGAGAGGACACGACATGGTCGCGATCGTCGCTGCTGTGCTGTTCGGTCTTGCCCTGATCTTCCAGCTCGCGGGTGTCTCGCTCGACATCATCACCAGCCAGGTGCTGGTCATCGCGGGTCTGCTGTGCGTCGCCCTGCACCTGGCCGGGGTCGGCACCCGGCGGCGCGTGCGCCGCTGACCCACCGTCCCGTTCGTCCACTCCGTTCACAGCGCCCCGCGGACCGCC
The DNA here is from genome assembly GCA_030147065.1 of Pseudonocardia sp. GTDB lineage: Bacteria > Actinomycetota > Actinomycetes > Mycobacteriales > Pseudonocardiaceae > Pseudonocardia. The sequence goes on from JASLAP010000248.1 coordinate 5,684, forward strand.
GGTCCGCGGGGCGCTGTCGTCCGGCGCACGACCGGGTGGGCCGCCGGGGCCGGGATGCCCCGCGGCGTGACCCGCGCTACAGTGATCGGCATGCGCATCGGCCTCGTCCTCGACCTGGCGGTAGTGCCGCGCGTCGGCTGAGCCAGGCTGCCGGCGCGCCTCTCCCCACCACCGAGGCCTGGCTCGGGTCCCTGCACCTCGCAGCACCCGCCGCCCACGGAGCCGATCATGACTGTTCTGCACGCTTCCCCCCGCCCGACCTACGCCCCCCGCCTGCAACGCCGCCACGAGATCGTGACGACCGGCGGGATGGACGGCGTCCTGCGCGTCGGCGACGCCCTGCGCGAGTGCGGCTACCCGGTCCGGGACTTCGCCGTCGACGTCCGTGACGGCGTCCCCTACAGCTCGGTGACCTGCACGGTCTCGCTGACCGCGGACGAGTCCGCGAGCTTCGCCGACCTCATCGGCGCGCTGCCCGCGGTCCTCTCGGTCGAACCGTACTGATCGCCCCGCCCGGCGACGCCGCGGCGTCGCCGGGCACCGGTCAGCGGGCCGGCTCGCGGTGGGCGTGCTCCAGCATCTCGGCCAGGTCGGCCACCTTGACCCGCTCGGCCGCGCGCAGCCCGCCGCGCCGCACCTCCTCGGCATCCACCCGCAGCCACCCGGTCCAGTCCACCGGGCGGATGCCGTGCTCGGCCAGGGTGGCCCGCAGCGCCTCCGGTTCGGGGTGCGCGGGCGCCGGCAGCGTCGGCAGGTCGGCCAGCACCGCGGCCACCGTCTCGGTGGCGTCGGACTTGTTGGTGCCGATCACCCCGGTCGGCCCGCGCTTGATCCACCCGGTGACGTAGGCGCCGGGCACCGGCTTCCCGTCGCGCACGACGCGGCCGGCCTCGTTCGGCACGATCCCGGCGGCCTCGTCGAACGGCAAGCCCGGCACCGGCTCGCCGCGGTAGCCGATGGCCCGCACCACCAGCCCGGCGTCCAGCACCTCCTGCTCGCCGGTGCCGCGCACCCGGCCCCGGTCGTCGACCGCGTTCCGCTCGGCGACGACCGCCGCCACCCGCCCGCCGGCGCCGTCCAGGCGGACCGGGCTGCGCAGGAACCGCAGGTGGATCCGGCGCGCCCCGCCCGAGGACGGCTCGGCCGCCCAGCGGCGCAGGATGTCCAGGTTCTGCCGCTGCCGGCGGTCGTCGGGCTCGGGTACCCCGGCGGCCAGCAGCCCGTCGTCGTGCACCAGCACGTCGACGCCGCTCAGCTCGCCGATCTGGCGCAGCTCGGCCGGGGTGAACCGGACGTGCTGGGGCCCCCGCCGGATCAGCACGTGCACGTCCCGCACGGCGCTGGAGCGCAGCACGTCCAGCACCGGGTCGGGGACGTCGGTACCGGCCATCTCGTCGGGGTCGCGGGCCAGCACCCGGGCCACGTCGAGCGCGACGTTGCCGGCGCCGACCACGACGACCCCCGGGTGGTCCAGCCGCGGGGCCAGCCCGACGTGGTCGGGGTGGCCGCAGTACCAGCTGACGAACGGGCCGGAGCCGTAGCAGCCGGCCAGGTCCTCGCCGGGGATGCCGAGGTCGCGGTCGAGCGAGCTGCCGGTGGCGTGCACGACGGCGTGGAAGTGCTCGCGCAGCACCTCCAGCGGCACCCCGCCCGCGCCGATCCGGACGCCGCCGAGGAACTCCACCTCGGCCGGGTCGAACGGGCGCTGCAGCACCCGGATCACCGACTTCATCTTCACGTGGTCGGGCGCCACGCCGTAGCGGACCAGCCCGTAGGGCGCGGGCAGCCGGTCGAGCACCTCCACGCTGACCGGCTCGCCGGAGGCGAGCAGCGCGGCCGCGGCGTACAGACCGGACGGCCCGGCGCCGATCACCGCGATGCGGGCCTTGGCCCCCTGCCCGTCGTTGGGGTGGCCGAGCGCACCGGGCGCATCGCCGTCGTGCATGTGCCGTCCTCCTCGTCGCGGCCGGTCGGGTCCGGCCGCCCTCGGTATCCGCGCTGCGGGCCGCGTGGTGGGTCGCGGTCGCGTCGGGTCAGGGGTCCGGTCGGGGTCCGCCGTCGGCGGCTGCCGCGTCGAGCGGGGCGAACCGGGGCGCCCGCCCCTCCAGGAACGACTGCACGCCCTCGCGCATGTCCGCCGAGCCGATGAAGTCGTCCATGTGCTCGAACGAGCGGCGCAGGGCCTGGTCGAAGGTCGAGTCGGCGGCCTCGAGGACCTGGCCGGTGATCACCGCCATGGCCCGCGGGCTGCAGTTGCGGGCCAGGTCGCGGGCGTAGTCGCGGGCCGCGGCCAGCAGCTCGGCCACCGGCACGACCCGGCTGACCAGCCCCAGCTCGCGGGCCTCGGCGGCGTCGAAGGTGCGCGCCGAGAGCAGCAGGTCCAGCGCCCGCTCCTGGCCGACCAGCCGGGTCAGCGTCCAGGCGACGCCGTACTCGGCGATCAGGCCGCGGCGGGCGAAGGAGGTGGCGAACCGGGCGGTGTCGGCGGCGAACCGGACGTGGCAGAACAGCGCCTGCACCAACCCGACGCCCGCGCAGCCGCCGTTGATCGCGGCGATCAGCGGCTTGGGGAACCGGCGGGGCAGGTCGACCGGCTGGTACTGCAACCGGGCACCCTCCTCGCCCAGGCCGGTCAGCCGCTGCATGTCCGCTCCCGGGCAGAACGTGCGCCCGGCACCGGTGACCACCACGGCCCGGACGGCGGGGTCGGCGGCCGCGTCGGCGAGCCGGGCGTAGTAGGCCGTGGCGATGTCCTCCGACCAGCCGTTGCGGCGCTCCGGGCGGTTGAAGGTCAGGGTGAGCACCCCGTCGTCGTCCCGCTCGGCCAGAACCGCGTCCACGTGCCGCTCCCGTCGTCGGGTCCGCCAGTGCCGCCACCCTACGACGCCGACCACCCGGACGGCCGTCCCCGAACTGACCAGGCGTCACACTGCAGCGAGTGTCGGGGGCCGGGCGTTCCGCCGGACGGGCGCGCCGAACGCGGCGACTAGTCTGCGCAGCCGTGGACACCGCAGGTCAGAATCTCTTCGGCAAGCGGGTACTGGTCGAGCTCTCGCACGCGATCGAGCAGTTCGCGTTGGCGGCCCGGCCCGGCGACCCGATGGTCGTGGTGGCGCTGTTCCAGCGGGCGTCCTACTTCGAGCGCGAGGCCACCATGTACCGCGACATCGCCGCCCGCGGTGCGGTCACCGTCGTCGGGCTGGCCGAGGACGGGCCCCCGCGGCTGCCGGCCGGGGTGCGGCACAGCCTGTTCCCGGCCACCGACGAGCTGGCCCGCGAGTGGAGCGTGACGGTGCTCGGCCCGCGCGGCGGGGCCACCCTGGTGGCCACCGACCTGGAGTCGGTGGACCCGGCCGCGGAGACCCTGGAGGCCGGACGGCGGTTCCGGGCCGGCTGGTCGTTCCGCCGGGCCGACGCCTACGGCGAGGTGCTCCGGCTGCGCAGCCGGCTGCGGCTGCCCGCCGAGGTCGTCGACGAGATCGACGTGGTGCTGCGCGCGGTGCTGAGCGAGCCCGAACCCGTCCACCAGGAGTGGTGGGGGGTGCCGATGCGGTTCCTGGCCGGGCGGACCGCGATCGCGGTGGGCGAGCGCGACCGGGCCGGGGCCGCCCTGGCCACCGCGCTGGGCGACGGCACCGACCGCGACCCGCGCACCGGGCTGCACACCGAGCGCTTCCTGCACCGCTGGACGGCCGGGCTGGGCGGGTCGCTGCCGGTCGGGCTGGCGCTGCTGCGGGTCAGCGGGCTGGACCGGCTCGGCGAGCAGTTCGGGCTGCGCGCCGAGATCGACGCCCTGGGCGGGGTGACCTCCTGCGTGCAGGAGCTGCTCGGCGAGGGCGAGCGGCTGGTCCGGCTGGACGGCGAGGACTTCCTGGCCGTGCTGCCGTCCTGGTCGCCGGAGCGGGTGCTGCGGTTCTGCGAGGAGGCCTGCGCCGGGATCGGCCGGCTGGACCAGGTCTACCCGTTCGTCACCCTGCCGGTCGCCGCCGCGGCCACCGTGACCCGCAGCCGGCCGCTGCCGCTGGACGAGCTGCGCGCGCAGGTCGGGCGGGAGGACGTGCCGACCGAACCGGACCGGGTCACCACCGGCTAGCCCGGACCCAGGTGCCAGGCGGTGAGGCGTCCGGCCTCCTCGTCGACGGCGCGCCGGTGCGCCGGGTCGAGGTCCTCGAACGGCTCCCAGCGCACCCCGTCGTCGACGGTCCAGGTGCCGATCACCCGGCCGTCGGCCAGGACCGTGCGGACCGACTGCGGCATCCGGGTGTGGAAGACCCGGGCGCGGTGCTCGTCGGGGAGGACCTGGGCGCGCCGGGCGTGGCCGAGCAGCACGGCGTCCCACTGGCCCAGGAACCGCACCGGGGCCGGGGTCGCCGGGTCGGGCAGCAGGCCGTCGGGCAGGTCCAGCAGCTCGCCGCCGGCCCGGTCGGTGAACCGGCGCAGCTCCAGCCGGCCCAGCACCTCCCGGGTCAGCGTGATCGGCCAGCCGGCGAACGACGAGACGTCCTTGACCGACGCCGGCCCGAACCCGGCCAGGTAGCGCCGCGCCAGCAGCTCGCGGGCGGCGTCGCGGTCGGGTGGCGGGTCGGGGGACAGCTCCGGGCCGGCCAGCGCGTAGACGTGCGCCCGTGGCTTCTCCCAGGTGCCCGCCTCGGGGGCGCGGACCAGGTCGACCCAGAGCTGCACCCCCGCCCACGCCTCGCGGGGCAGCCCGTCGGCGGCCATCCGGCGCTGGATCTCGGCCTGCTTGAGCGGCCCGTCGGCCAGGTAGCCGCGCACCTTCCCGGCGATCGCGTCCATGTCCAGGTCGGCGGCCGGCTTCCAGGCCCGCAGCCACCACTGCCGCCGGACGTCCCGGACGGCCTCGGTGAGCAGCGGGTAGTCCGCCGCGGACACCATGTGGATGGTGCAGCGCATCACCCAGCCCTGGACCACCGTGCCGGCCAGCAGGGCGTCGGTGAGCCGGCCGCGGCGGAAGTCGCGCAGCCTCGACCACAGCCCGACGTAGCCCGACGGCGCGTACTGGGTCTGCAGCCCGGCCACCCGCTCGGTCGCGTCGGCCGGGTCCAGCGCGGCCCGCTCCAGCAGCAGCTGGCGGCCCAGCACGGCCCGGTTCAGCTCGGCGGTCGTCAGCATCGGCCCGGTCACACCGGCAGTCTCCCCTCCCCCACCGACATCCGCGGTGGACCGTCGGTCAGGGGTGCCGGTCGGCGGGCCGGGCCGGGGCGAAGTAGCCGCAGAACATCTCCAGCGCCGGCTCCACCAGGGCGATGAAGCGGCCCTCCGCCGCCCCGCCGTACTGGTCGTTGCCGAGCTGCTGAGCGGCGATCCCGGCGGTCAGCGCGGTGAACAGGGCCGTGCCCCGTTCGCCGGCCGCCGCCGGGTGCAGCTCACCGCGCTCGACGGCCGCGGCGAACGCCCCTCGGGTCAGTTGCTGCGCCTCCTGGCTCGGCCGGTAGGCCTGCGCGGAGGGCTCGAACCCGGGCACCGCCGGCAGGAACAGCACCTGGGTGAGCGCCGGGTGCTCGACCGAGAACCGGACGGTGGCGGTGGCGATCGCGCGCAGGGCGGGCACCCCGGGCGGGTTCGCCGCCACCGCCTCGCGCACCAGCGCCAGGTGCTCGCGCATGCCCCGCTCGAACAGCGCGTCGTAGACCGCGATCCGCGAGTCGAAGTACTGGTACAGCGAGGGCTGGCGCAGGCCGACCCGGCGGGCGACCTCGGACAGGTTCAGCGCGGCCGCCCCCTGTTCGGTGACCACGGCCAGCGCCGCGTCGAGGATCTCCTCGCGGGTCTGGCGGCGGCGCCGGTCGCGCGGGCCCTCCCGGATCGTCAGCTCGGCCACGCGACACACTCTAGACACACCGATAGGTTATCGGTGATGCTAGTGGTCATAGGCACAGCTGGAGGAGACATGCAGCGCTTGACCCGCGACGAGGTGCGCCGGCACGTCGCCGTCGCCCCCGCGAAGCTCTACGACCTGGTCTCGGACGTGACCCGCACCCCGCAGTGGAGCCCGGAGGTGATCGACTGCCGGTGGCTGGACGGGGCCACCGGGCCCGCCGTGGG
>JASLAP010000302.1 GCA_030147065.1 Pseudonocardia sp.
GACGCCGGTCTGGGGTTCGTCGCCTGGGAGCCGGCCTGGCTGGCGGCGGTGCGGCCGAGCGCGGGCGAGCCCAACCGCTTCGCCAACCTGACCCTGTTCGACCGGGCCGGCGCCGGGCTCCCGGCGCTCGGGGTGTTCGCCCCCGAGCCCGCCGACGGTGCCGGCGGCGCGCCCGACCGGTAGACAGGGGGCATGACCACTGTCGGACCGACCGCGACGGTGCGCTCGCTGCACCGCTACCCCGTCAAGTCGATGCTGGGGGAGGCGCTCGAGGAAGCCGCACTGGGCCCGGCCGGGGTGCCGGGCGACCGCGCCTGGGCGGTCGTCGACGCCGAGGACGGCACGGTGGCCAGCGCGAAGCACCCGCGCAAGTGGGCCGGGCTGCTCGAACTGCGGGCCGCCTACGTCGAGGAGCCGCGCGCGGGTGACCCGCCGCCGGTGGCGATCACCTTCCCCGGCGGCGACACCCGGCGCAGCGACGACGCCGACATCGACGACGTGCTGTCCGCCGCGCTGGGCCGCGCGGTCCGGCTGACCGCCCGCCCGCCGGACAAGCCGGTGTTCGAGGAGCAGTGGCCGGCGATCGAGGGCCTGGCCCCCGCGGGCTTCATCACCGGCACCACGACCTCGCACACCGACGGCGAGCCGGTCAGCACGATCGGGCTGGCCGCGATGGCGCCGGCGGGGACGTTCTTCGACCTCGCCGTCCTGCACGTGCTGACCACCGCCACGCTCGCGGCGCTTTCCGCGGCCGCGCCGGACTCGGCGTTCGACCCGCGACGGTACCGGCCCAACGTCGTGCTCGACGTGCCGGGCGCGTCGTTCGCCGAGGACGACTGGGTGGGCGCCGGGCTCGACCTGGGGTCGGCCGGGATCACCGTGTCGATGCCGACGATGCGCTGCGTGATGACCACGCTGGCGCAGGGCGAGCTGCCCGAGGACCGCGACACGCTGCGCACGGTCGCCCGGCTCAACCGCCGGGACATCGAGGGGATGGGGCGGTGGGCGTGCGCCGGGGTGTACGCCGACGTGGCCCGGCCGGGCACGGTGCGCCGGGGTGACGCCGTCGCCGTCCGCCCGCGCGCCTGAACGGCGTGGTCGTGCCCGTCACCGCCGGAGCGTTCCTGGAGTCCCTCCGGGCGCTGCGCGTCGAATCCGAGCTGGCCGCTGTGCGCAAGCGCCTGGCCCCCGAGGACGCCGCGATCGGCGTGCGGATGAAGGACCTGTTCGACACCGCGAAGGCCGCCCGGGACATGCCGCTCGACCAGGTCGCAGCGCTGTTCGCGGACCCGCACTACGAGGCGCGGATGGGTGCGGTGTGCATCCTGGACTTCCGCGCCAAGGCTCCCCGGGTCTCCGTCGCGGACCGCCGCACCTACTACGACCTCTACTTGGCCCACCTCGACCGGATCACGACCTGGGACATGGTCGACCGGGGTGCGCCCAGTGTGGTGGGCGGGTACCTGCTCGGCCGGCCGCCCGCGCCGCTGGTCGAGCTGGCCGGGGCCGCCGAGCCGCTGCAGCGGCGGACCGCGATCACCGCTCCGCTGTGGTTCGTCCGGTACGGCGACGACGCGGACCTGCGGTCGGTGTTCACCGTCGCCGCGCTGCTCGCCCACGATCCCGACCCGGTGGTGCACAAGGCGGTGGGCATCGCGCTCAAGCACGCCGGCGGGCGCGACCCGGCCGCCGTGGTCCGATTCCTCGACGAGCACGGCCAGGGGATGCCGCGGGTCGCGGTGCGGTCGGCGGTGGACAAGCTGGACCCGGGGGACCGCGCCCGGTACCTGGGCTGAGGCCGTCGCGGTGCCGGCTCAGTCCCGGCGGAGCCGGCCGAGCAGTTCCTCGACGTCGTCGTGCACGTCGAGGAACTGCCGCACGCCGGTGAGGCCGAGCACCCGCTCGACCGGCCGGTTGCCGGCGACCCCGGTCAGGTGCAGCCGGCCGTGCACGCCGGCCCGGTTCTGCTGCGCGCCGACGATCAGCCCGACCCCGACGGCGGACAGCAGCCGCACGGCCGACAGGTCCAGCACCAGGTGCCGGGGACGGCCCGCGGTGTGCTCGCGGAGCGACCGGGCCAGCAGGGGAGTGGTCGCGACGTCCAGGTCACCGGCCGGCCGCACCAGCCAGACCGCGGGCGCCGGGCGGGTCACGGTCACCGACAGCGGCGGCCCGGCGGGCCCGGTCGGGTCAGCCACGGCCGGCTCCGGCGGGTGTGGAGGCCGGGCGGGGCGATCGGGGGAGTGCTCCGCCCGACCACCGCACCCGCCGGAGCGGTCCTGCCGTCCGGGGCGCGGTCCTCACCGCTCACCCGGGTCCGTGGCGTCGGCGGTGTCCGCGGCCCCGTTGCCCGGCCCGCCGGCGTCCTCGGGGGTGCCCGGCGCCTTCCCGGCCTTGTCCGCCCGGTCGCGGTGGTCGTCCGCGGCGGGCGGCGGCTCGGCCGGAGCGCCGGTCCGGTCCGGCGCCGACCCGTCGGCATCCCGACCGGGTGCCGAGCCCGACCGGCCGGGGGTGTCCCCCGACCGCCCGGGGGCCTCACCGGTCCGGCCGGGAGCGTCGGCGGACTGCCCCGGAGCGTCGGCGGACTGCCCGGGGGTAGTCCCGGACTGCCCGGGGGTGGTCCCGGACCGCCCGGGGGTGTCACCGGTCTGCCCGGGAGCGCCGGCCGGGCCGCCGGGGGTCGTCGCGGTGCCCCCGGACGGGCTCGGCGCCGTGGTCGGCGGGGCCTCGGGCAGGTCGGCGCAGAAGCCGTCGACGCCGTCGTCGCCCGCCGCTTCCCGCAGGGGGGCGAACGCGGGGTCGTCCGGTTCCCCGGCGGCGTCCGCGGCCCAGGCCCGGCACAGGCCGGCCAGCGAGGGCTCGGGAGCCCCGGCGGGGTCGCCGCCGGGCTGCTCGCCGCGGCCGCCGGCGGGCCGGTCCGGTCCGTCCGCCGGCGCCGTGGTGGCGGCGGGGGGATCCGCGGGCAGGCCCGCGGAGTGGGTGGCGAGCGCGACGCCACCGGTCGCACCGGCGACCAGCACGGCGCCGGCGAGGGCCTTGGTCGCCAGGATCCTGGACAGGGCGGTGCCGAGCATCGACGGCCTCCGGGAGGACTCGCCGGGGAGCGGGGCGCGGTGGGCTGCCGCGGCGAACGCCGCGCGGGCGGCGGCCAATCCATGGCCACGCCCTCGCAGGCCAACGTGACCAGGAACGCCATGATCAGCGGCTCCCTGCGCCAGTGCCGCGTCAGCCGCAGGGCCAGGACCTGGGTGGCGAGCGCCTCGTCGGCCCGG
>JASLAP010000304.1 GCA_030147065.1 Pseudonocardia sp.
CTGGCCCTGGTCTGGATGCAGCGCTACGCCGGCTTCGAGAAGCTGATGGTGGTGCTCACCGGGGTCATGTTCGTCTCGGTGATCGTGACCGCGGTGCTGGTCCAGCCGAACCTCGGCGAGCTGGCCGCCGGCCTGGTCCCCCGGCTGCCGGGGGGCTCGGTGATCTACGTCCTCGGGCTGATCGGCGGCGTGGGCGGCACCATCACGCTCGGCGCCTACGGCTACTGGATGCTGGCCAAGGGCTGGCGGGGCACCGGCTGGCTGTCGATGATGCGGCTGGACAACGCCGTCGGCTACGTCCTCACCGGGATCTTCGTGGTGGCGATGCTGGTGGTCGGCGCCGAGATCCTGATCGGGCAGGAGATCACCGCCTCGGACACCGGCCTGCTCACCCTGGGCGACGAGCTCGGCGCCCGCTACGGCGAGTGGTCGCGGCTGGTGTTCCTGATCGGGTTCCTGGCGGTCAGCGCGACCTCCCTGCTCGGCGTGTGGAACGGGGTCAGCCTGCTGTTCGCCGACTGGACGCGGATCATCCGGCTGCCGCACGGCGCCCGGGCCTCGGCCGCCGACCACGACACCGGCGACACGGCGATCGACGCGGCGACGGACGCGGCCGCTGAGCGGGAGGGCCGCCCGGGTACGGCGGTGGACGACCGGCACGCCTACCACGCCCGCGCCGCCGAGCGCAGCCCCGCCTTCCGGGCCTACCTGGTCTGGCTGACCCTGCCGCCGATGGCGCTGCTGTTCCTGGACCGCCCGTTCGCGGTGACCCTGGTCTACGGCGTGCTCGGCGCCGCGTTCATGCCGTTCCTCGGCGGGACGCTGCTGGTGCTGCTGAACTCCAAGCGGATCGACCCGGCCTACCGGTCCCACTGGCTGTCCAACATCATGCTGGCCATCGCCGCGGCGCTGTTCGTGGTGCTGCTGGTGGCCGACCTGTTCGAGCGCTTCGGCTGAGCGTCCTCGTGAGTGAGTTTCATGCCTGTAGGCATGAAACTCACTCACGAGCGGTCAGGCGCGGCGGTGGGCCAGGGCGCCGAGAGCGGCGTCGACCAGGACGAAGGCCAGCAGGCTCAGCCCGAAGACCGGCATCAGCCAGCCCGCCGCCACGGCCGCCAGCACGACCGCGAACGCCGCCGGCTGGCTGAGCGCCCGGATCGTGCCCCGCGGGGCCGGCGCGGCCAGCCGGGCACCGGTCCGGGTCGGGCGGCGCAGCCAGGCCATCCGGTAGCCCCAGAACAGCGCGCAGAGCAGGCCGACGGCGAGCGCGGCGAGCAGCAGCTGGTTGGGCAACCCGAACAGCAGGCCCATGTGCGCGGAGATGCCGACGCTGGTCAGCTTGGCCAGCAGCGGGTAGGAGTCCCAGGTCACGGTCTCCAGGACGGCGCCGGTGTAGGGGTCGATCGCGACCTCGTCGCGCTGCACCGGCAGCCCGTCGGCGTCCTCGGCGACGGTGTACGGGGCGTCCTCGGCCGCCGGCACGGTGACCGCGAGCCGGTCGACCAGCCCGGCCTCCCGGGCCCGGGCGACCGCCTCCCCGACGCCGATCGGGGCCGTCCCGGCCGGGACGGGCACGGTCTCGACCGACAGGCTCGGGGTCGAGCCGTCCAGCGCGGTCACCACGGCCTGGAACCGCTCGCCGGCGTAGGTCGACCAGGTCAGCCCGGTCACGCTGAGGAAGGCCAGGCCGACGGTCAGCCAGAGCCCGGTCACCGCGTGCCAGCCGCGGACGCGCGCGCGTCCGGGCTTGGCCGTCACCGGCGGCAGCACGAGCTCGCGGCGCCGAGCCCGGCGCCGGCCGAACCACAGCGCGAGGCCGCCGACCACCAGCACCGGCAGCCAGCTGGCCGCCATCTCGGAGTAGACCCGGCCCGGCTCGCCGAGCAGCAGGTGCCGGTGCAGGTTGTCCAGCGTGCTCCGCAGGGGCGGGTAGCCGAACCAGGTGTCGAGGGTGCCGAGCACCCGCGCGGTCGCCGGGTCGACGTACACCGTGCGCTGGAGGTCGTCGGCGAGCCCGTCGACGTCGAACGTGACGGCCGTCGTCCGGGTCGGATCGACCGGGACGGCGACGGTGCTCAGCGTGCCCTCGGGCAGCGCGGCCACGGCCGCGGCGACCTGCTCGTCGAGCGGGCGGGGCGGGGCTCCGGGGTCGGGGGCGAGCAGCTGCTCGCCGTGCACGATGTCGGACAGCTGCGGGCTGAACACGTAGGCCAGCCCGGTGAGGCTGGCGACCAGCAGGAACGGGGCGACCAGCACCCCGGCGCAGAAGTGCAGGCGCAGCACCAGCGGGCGCAGTTGCGCCCACAGCCCCGGGGTCGGGGTGTCGGTGGGGGCAGGACTCGCAGCGTCGGTCGGGGCGTCCGGGGGCCCGGCGGTCGTGGCCATGCGGGATCTCCAGGTGTGCGTCGGTGCCCGGCCGCGCCGGACCGCCCCGGGCGGACGGCCGCACAGCGGACGTCCCCCGGGACGCGGGCAGCCGGGGTGGGGAGCGCCGGCGTGCTGGCAGCAAAGCCACTTTCAGGACCGAATCCGTCCTGAAGGTGGCTTTCCTGCCACGGGCCGGAGCGGGAGGGGAGGCGGCGCGGGCGCGCCGAGGGCCGGCGCGGTGGGGCCGCGCCGGGAGGGGTCAAGCCGGAAGGGGCGGGCCGCGCCGGGCGACGGCGTGCCGCAGCAGCCGGCTGCGGGACGGCCGGGCGGGCGGGCGCGGAACCGCGACCGCGGCCGGGGCGCCCGTCGGGACGACCGTCAGCGCCAGCACGACCAGCAGGTACCGGCGCACCGCCGCCCAGGCCCGGCGCTCCCCCCAGCGCAGCCAGGCGCCGGTCAGCGCGGCCGCGACCAGGTGCGCGTAGAGCATGAGGTCGGCGCCGAGGCCGACGTGGTGGGAGTGGTCGGCGGCAGCGGCCAGCGCGACGTGGGCCACCTGCTGGGCGCCGAGCTGGGTCAGCGCGAGCGCCGCCCAGCCGCGTTCGCGGCGGGCCAGCCACCAGGCCGGGCCGATCAGCGCGGCGAACGCCCAGGCCACGCCCGCGACGTCGATCGAGCCCTGGCCGGAGACGTGCGCCGCGCAGGCGGTGACCACGGCGAGGGCGGTCGCCAGCCCGGCGCGCAGCACCCGCGGCGGTACCGCGGGGAGCCCGGGAGGCCGGACCCGGACCGGTGCCCGCTCCACGTCAGCGGCTCAGACCATCGCCAGCAGCATGACCGTCATCGCCACGGCCATCACCACGTGCGCCCAGGTGGCCGTCCGGGTCGAGCGGAGCAGCCCGGCGGGCCGGACCGCGACCGCGGTGCCGCCGGCGGTCGGGGCCGGCCCCGCGTCGGGGGCGGACACCCGCAGCCGGTCCGAGCAGCGCAGGACGTGCCAGGCGAAGTAGCCGGCCAGCACGATCGCGACCAGCGAGACCCAGCCGAGGTTCCCGCCGCCCCCGCCGTGGTGGGCGTGCCCGGCCTCCGCCGTCGCCGCGACCGCGCCGGGGTCGTGCCGGGTGAGCAGCATGAACAGCATCGTCGCGCTGCCCACGACGTGGTGGCCGGCGTCGCCGGCGAAGGACCCGGCGCGCAGCGCGAGCGCGGCGAACCAGGCGCCGCACAGCACGAACGCGGCCGTCCAGACCGGAGCCGGGGCCGGGTCGAGCAGCGGGGCGAACATGGCCGCCATGCCCAGCCCCATGGTGGCGTGCGAGAGCTCGCCCGCGGGGCCGCCGGGGACGTCGCCGAACGCCCGGGCGGGCACGGCCAGCCTGGCCAGGTGCAGCACGGCGACCGCCAGGCAGGCGATGGCCAGCACAGCCGAAACCCCGTCCACGCTCATCCTTCCCGGTGACGCCTACCGGTCCCGGGCGACCCTAGGTCACGGCCCGGTGTCGCCTCCATACCGTGCCGGGGTAGTTGGCGCGGCGTGATCACGCCAACCCGCCGGCGGCCGTTCCCGAGGACCGTTCGTGTGACGAGCGGGTGTCCGGGGTGCCGGGGGTCTTGCGGTCGGCGCCCCGGCGGATCACGGTGGGCCTTTCCCTCGGCAGCAACGGAGGACAGGGACATGAACGACCCGGGAGCCGGGGTGGTCCGGGCGGCCATCCTGCAGGCCAAGTGGACCGGCGACACCGCGTCGATGATCGAGGTGCACGAGGGCTACGCGCGCAGCGCCGCCGAGCAGGGCGCGAAGGTGATGGGCTTCCAGGAGGTCTTCAACGCGCCCTACTTCTGCCAGGTCCAGGAGGCCGAGCACTACCGCTGGGCCGAGCCGGTGCCCGACGGCCCGACCGTGCAGCGGATGCAGGCGCTGGCCAAGGAGACCGGGATGGTCCTGGTCGTGCCGGTGTTCGAGGTGGAGAGCGCGGGCAACTACTACAACACCGCCGCGGTCATCGACGCCGACGGCAGCTACCTGGGCAAGTACCGCAAGCACCACATCCCGCAGGTCAAGGGCTTCTGGGAGAAGTTCTACTTCCGGCCCGGCAACCTCGGCTGGCCGATCTTCGAGACCGCGGTCGGCAAGGTCGGGGTCTACATCTGCTACGACCGGCACTTCCCGGAGGGCTGGCGGGCGCTCGGCCTGGCCGGCGCGCAGATCGTGTTCAACCCCAGCGCCACCAGCCGCAGCCTGTCGTCCTACCTGTGGAAGCTGGAGCAGCCGGCGGCCGCGGTGGCCAACGAGTACTTCGTCGCCGCGATCAACCGGGTCGGCGTCGAGGAGTACGGCGACAACGACTTCTACGGCACCAGCTACTTCGTCGACCCGCGCGGGCAGTTCGTCGGCGAGACCGCGTCGAGCCACGACGAGGAGCTGCTGGTCCGCGACCTGGACCTGGGGATGATTGACGAGGTGCGGCAGACCTGGGCGTTCTACCGCGACCGCCGCCCGGAGGCCTACGGACCGCTGGTGCAGTCATGAGCGAGCTCGCGAGCGAATCGTCGACACAGGGCGCCGACGACCTGCTCCGGCGCACCCGCGCGGTCCTGCCGTCCTGGCTGGCGATCTACTACCGGGATCCGATCGAGATCGACCGCGGCGAGGGCCGCCACGTCTGGGACGCGAACGGCGTCCGCTACCTGGACTTCTTCGGCGGCATCCTGACCACGATGACCGCGCACGCGCTGCCGGAGGTCACCAAGGCCGTCGCCGAGCAGGCCGGGAAGATCATCCACAGCTCGACGCTGTACCTGAACCGGCCGATGGTGGAGCTGGCCGAGCAGATCGCCGCGGTGTCCGACCTCCCGGACGCCAAGGTCTTCCTGACCACCAGCGGCACCGAGGCCAACGACGCGGCGCTGCTGCTGGCGTCGTCGCTGCGCCGGTCCAACCAGATCCTGGCGCTGCGCAACAGCTACCACGGCCGGTCGTTCTCCACGATCGCGATCACCGGCAACAGCTCGTGGTCGCCGACGTCGTTGTCACCGTTCCAGACCTACTACGTGCACGGCGGCCAGCAGTACCGCTCGCCGTTCGCGGGGCTCTCCGACGGCGAGTACATCGCGGCCTGCGTGGCCGACCTGCGCGAGGTGCTCGACCAGTCCGGCGGCGACGTCGCGGCGCTGATCGCCGAGCCGATCCAGGGCGTGGGCGGGTTCACCTCCGGGCCCGACGGGCTGCTCGGCGCGTTCGCCGAGGTGCTGCGCGAGCGCGGCATCCTGCTGATCGCCGACGAGGTGCAGACCGG
>JASLAP010000368.1 GCA_030147065.1 Pseudonocardia sp.
TCGACGAACTGGGCGGTACGGATAGCGCCGGACGGACTCCCAGAATTCCGACCTCCGGCATTCATCGACCCCGAACAGCGGCCCCGGCGAAGTCCTCGTGCCCGACCACCGAACCGCCCCGGTCGACCATCCCCGGTCCGATGTGCCACAGCGTCTCGAACGCGGGTGCTCCGCCCATGACTTCCGCGCTGCCCGATGCCCGGCCCGTCGGTCGGTCACGCTCGCCAGCCGAGGCGATGGGCGGGCCAGGCATTCGTCCTCCGCGCGTCCTCCGCGGACTCCGGTGGGCCCGATCGCGCCTCCCCATGCTTGCGGTGCCCCGTGCCCCACCCCCGAACTCGAGCGGCGGTACGGATTCGGTGGCGGTGGAGCGAGCGTTCAGCTCCGGCGCAGGCCGGTGATCACCTCGAGGTCGGCGACCATGCCGTCCAGGGCCTCGTCGCGGGCCTCCGGCGGGCCGCGCAGGATCGACGAGGGGTGCACGGTGGGCACCAGCGGGTGGCCCTCGAAGTCCAGCACCGCCCCGCGCTGGGCGCCCACCCGGAAGGACGGGCCGAGCAGGGCCTTGGCCGCGGTCGCGCCGAGGGTGCCGAGGACGGCCGGGCGGACCGCGCGCAGTTCGCCGTCCAGCCACGGGCGGCAGGCCCGGATGTGGGTGAGGGTCGGTGTCTTGTGGATGCGGCGGTTGCCGTCGCGCTCGAAGCGGAAGTGCTTGACCGCGTTGGTCACGTACACCTCGTCGCGGCCGATTCCGGCCCGTTCGAGCGCGGTGTCGAGCACCTTGCCGGCCGGCCCGACGAACGGGGCGCCCTTGCGGTCCTCCTGGTCCCCCGGCTGCTCGCCGATCAGCACCAGCCAGGCCCCGGCCGGGCCCTCCCCGAACACGGTCTGCGTGGCCGGCTCGTACAGCGGGCAGCGGGTGCAGGTGGCGGCCTCGCGGCGCAGCTCGTCCAGCTTCTCCACGCCCCGGACTACCCCGGCCGGGGCGGGCCCGAACCCGCCCGGCCGGGCGCCCGGGTCGCTCAGGACTCGTCCGGCAGCGGGAAGCGCAGGATCGCGCCGACGCCGTCGTCGACCGGACGGCCGACGAGGCCGGTGCGGCCGCCGCCCAGCGGCATGAACGCCGCGCCGGAGGTCGCGGCGGCGCGCAGCAGGGCGTCGTCGGCGGGTACCTGGTGGGTCGGGTCGGCGCCGATGGCGCGCAACCGGTCGGGCGTCGTGGCAACCGCGGTCGGGGCGTCGGAGATCCACACCGGGTCCCCGCGCTCGACGCCGCCGTCCAGCAGCAGGGTCTCCACCGCGGCGGCGCGCAGGGCGGCCAGCACCGGCTCCAGCCCGTGCACGGCCAGCCCGTCCGGGCGGCCGAGGGCCTGGTCGAACCGGCCCAGCTCGCCGTGCCGACGCTCGTTCACCACGTCCAGGACGGCCGCGTCGACGGCGTCGGTCAGCTCGTCGAAGCCGGCGGTGCCGCTGTGCTCGACGTCGACGGCGATCCCCGCCGCGCGCTCGCCGAGGGCCTCGCGCAACCGCGAGCGGGCCTGGACGCCGCCCGCGATCACGAGCACCTGGGCGCCCTCCGCGGCGACCATCCGGTCCACCCGCTCGGCGACCGCGGCGGTGTTGCGCCGCCAGGTCTCCTCCACCCGCTCCTGCATGCTCAGGTGCGACAGGCCGCCGGCGCGGACCTTGTGCACCGGGTGGTCGGCGCCCTCGACCGACTCGGTCTCCCCGGGCCCGGCCCCGGGACGGGACACCAGGATCTCCCCGCCGGTGTCGTCGATCCGGACGACCACGACCGGCAGGTCCTCCCGGCCGTCGAGCAGCATCGGCAGCAGGTCGGGCAGCGGGCCCCAGGACGAGCGGGCCGACGCCGGCGGCTCGGGCAGGGTGCGGTCGAGCAGCACCTCGCCGCCCGCGGCGACCAGCACCCGGCCGGCCCGGCCGACCGGCGGCGGCTCGTCGGCCACCGCGGCGTCCAGCGCGGCCAGCGTGGCGTCGTCCGCGCCCCGGCCGGCGAGTTCGGTGCGGGCGCCGGACCAGCGCAGGTGGCCGGCCTGCGCGGCGTCCTCCGTGTCGTGCGAGGCGTCCAGGTACACCGTCGCGTAGGGTCCGGGCTTCTCGGTCAGCTGGTGTAGGAATTGCAGGTCCACACCCTCGTCCTACCCACTGGGAGCAGACCAATCGGCTCCGGCCCCAGCGGGACCGGGGGCAGGCGTGGATCCCCGCGGACGGGGTAGTCCCCGGCCATGGCGAGTCGACCCGAAGGCATCCCGGCATCCGACCTCGACGACGACGACCTGCGCCGCGAACTGCGCCATCTGCACGACACCCGGCACGACACGCTGACCGGTGGGTCGGAGTCCGCGCTGGAGACGCACACCGAGCGCATGCTCGCCCTGGAGCAGGAGTTCCTGCGCCGCTTCCCCGCCGAGGGCGCGCCCGACCCGGCGCGCACCCGCGAGGGCAGCCGGCGCGCGTCGGACACGGCGCCCCGCTGACCCCCGGCGACACCGACCCCCGGCGACCGGGTGCGCACGCCCTGCCCCGGTCGCCGGTGATGAACCTGGCGTGACGATCGTGTCGACGGGGTATGGAACGGCATGCCCTCTCCGGTGGTCATCTTCGCCCCCTCCCCCCTGCTCACCGTGACGATCGAGGACCGCGCCGGCACGCCGGACATCCACGTGCACGCCGGCGGGCAGGGCGTCTGGCAGGCCCGCATGATCTCCAGTCTCGGGGTGCCGGTGGTGATGTGCGCCTCGCTCGGGGGCGAGACCGGCGACCTGCTGGAGCACCTGGTGCCCGCCGAGGGCGTCGAGCTGCGCGCGGTGCGCACGCAGACCCGCAACGGCGGCTACGTGCACGACCGCCGCGAGGACCAGCGCGCCGAGGTGGTCGAGGCGCCCGGCGGTCCGCTGGACCGCCACGAGCAGGACCGGCTCTACGAGCTGGTGCTGCACGAGGGCATCACCCACGGCACCGCCGTGCTCGCCGGCCCCAACTCCGACCAGGTCGTGCCGCACTCGCTCTACGCCCGGATGGCCACCGACCTGGCGGCGAACGGCTGCCGGGTGGCCGCCGACCTGTCCGGCGAGCGGCTCGACGCGGTGCTGCGCGGAAAGCCGTTCCTGATCAAGGTGAGCCACGAGGAGCTGCTCGCCGACGGCCGGGCCCGCAGCCAGGAGGCGGGCGACCTGGTCGAGGCGATGCGCACGCTGCGCTCGGAAGGCGCCGAGACGATCGTCGTCTCGCGGGCCTCGGACCCGGCCCTGGCCCTGGTCGAGGACGACGTGGTGGAGATCCGGATGCCGGAGCTGGAGCCGGCCGAGAGCAGCGGCGCCGGCGACTCGATGACCGCCGGGGTGGTCGCGTCGCTGGTCAAGGGCATGGGGGTGCGGGAGGCGCTGCGGATCGGGGCGGCCTGCGGGGCGCTCAACGTCGTCCACCACGGCCTGGGCACCGGCGGACCGGACGCGATCGGCACGCTGGCCGAGCGGGTCGAGCTGGTCGACTGGAAGGAGTGACCCAGCGGTGCTGGACGGGCTGGGCGAGGATGGGCGCGTGGCCGGAGCAGTGCGGAAGTTCGACATCGTCGTGTACGGGGCCTCCGGGTTCGTCGGCCGGTTGGTCGCGGAGTACCTGGCCCGGGCGGCGCCGCCGGCGGTCCGGGTGGCGTTGGCCGGTCGCAACCGGGCCCGGGTGGAGGCGGTCCGGGCCGGGCTGCCGCAGGCCGGTCGCGGCTGGCCGGTCGTGGCCGCCGACTCGACCGACGCCGCCGCGCTCTCCGCCCTGGCCGCGTCGACGCACGTGCTGGCCACCACGGTCGGCCCCTACGCCCACTACGGCCTGCCGGTCGTCGAGGCCTGCGCCCGCGCCGGCACCCACTACGCCGACCTGACCGGCGAGGTGCTGTTCGTCCGCCGGGCGATCGACGAGTTCGACGCCGTCGCCCGGGAGAGCGGCGCCCGGATCGTGCACTCCTGCGGCTACGACTCCATCCCGTCCGACCTGGCCACGCTGCTGCTGCACGAGCGGGCGAGCGCCGACGGGGCCGGCGGGCTGCGCGACGTCCGGCTGGTGGCCACGGCCCGCGGCGGGATCAGCGGCGGGACCGTCGACTCGCTGCGCGGCCAGCTCGACCAGGTGCGCCACGACCCGGCCGGGCGGCGGACCGCCGCGGACCCGTTCGGGCTCAGCCCGGACCGCGCCGCCGAGCCGGACACCCCGCAGCCGCCCGACGCCGCCCGCCCCTCCCGCGGCCCGGACGGCCGGTGGACCGCGCCGTTCGTGATGGCGCCGTACAACAGCCGGATCGTGCGCCGCAGCAACGCCCTGCAGGACTGGGCCTACGGCCGGTCGCTGCGCTACGGCGAGGTGATGAGCTGCGGGCGCGGCCCGGCGGGCGCGGCGACCGCGGCGACGGTCACCGCCGGGCTGGGCGCGATGCTGGCCGCGATGAGCGTGCGGCCGACCCGCATGCTGCTCGACCGGATGCTGCCCGCGCCCGGCACCGGGCCGTCCGCCGCGGCCCGGGAGAAGGGCTGGTTCCGGATGGTCGTCGACGCGAGCACCGAAGGGGGCCGGCGCTACCGCGCGGTCGCCGCCGGTCCGGGCGACCCCGGGTACGCCGCGACCGCGGTGATGCTCGGGGAGAGCGCGCTGGCGCTGGCCCTGGACGGCGACCGGCTGCCCGGCCGCTCCGGGTCGCTGACCCCGGCCACCGCCCTGGGCGACGTGCTGGTGGAGCGGCTGCGCGCCGCCGGGCACACCTACGACGTGACCGAGTTGGGCGACCGCGGGCGGTGACCGCGCGAATCGGGGGCTTGCCGCGCCGCGGGGCGGGCACTCCCCCGGCATGACCGGTACCGACGCATCCCCCTCCGACCGCCCGGTCGCCCTGGTGACCGGGGCCAGCCGCGGCCTGGGCTTCCTGATCGCCCGCGAGCTCGCCGACCGGGGCCACGACCTGGTGGTCTGCGCCCGCTCCGCGGACGGCCTGGGCCCGGCCGCCGACGAGCTGGTCCGCCGCGGCGCCAGGGTGCTCCGGCTGGCCGCCGACGTCGGCGTCAAGGCCGACGCCGAGCGGGTGGTCGCCGAGGCGGAGCGGGCCTTCGGCCGGCTCGACGTGCTGGTCACCAACGCCGGGATCATCCAGGTCGGCCCGGCCCGGGAGATGACGGCCGAGGACTACGCGGCGGCGATGGACGTCATGTTCTGGGGGGTGGTGCACCCGACGCTGGCCGCGCTGCCGCTGCTGCGCCGCACCGGGGGCCGGGTACTGGTGATCACCTCGATCGGCGGCAAGCTGCCCGCCCCGCACCTGCTGCCCTACGGCGCCGCCAAGCACGCCGCGGTCGGGTTCGCCGAGGGGCTGCGCATCGAGGCGGCCCGCGACGGGGTCTCGGTGACCGTGGGGGTGCCCGGCCTGATGCGCACCGGATCGACCCGCAACGCCCTGTTCACCGGTGACCGGGACGCCGAGCACCGGTGGTTCACCGCCGCGGCGAGCCTGCCGGTGCTGTCCATGGACGCCGAGCGGGCGGCGCGCCGGCTGGTCAGCGCCGTGCTGCGCGGGCGGCCCGAGGTGACCCTGACGCTCCCGGCGAAGCTCGGGGTGCGGGTGCACGCGCTGGCCCCGGCGACCACGCTGCGGGTGCTGAGCCTGGTGGACCGGCTGCTGCCGGATCCGGTGGGGTCGGGCGGGCCGCGGCCGGGCCACACCACCAGCCGACCGCCGGGCTGGTTCCGGCGGCTGACCGCGCTCGACCGGGACGCGGCCCGCCGCTTCCACGAGCGCGACGACGCGGCACCGGTGTCCGGGGCCTGAGCACCGGGCGTCCCGGCGGCCGCGGGCGTGCCTAGGGTCCTTCCCGCGTCCCGTTCCCGTCCGCCCAGGAGGCCGCCGCCATGCCGACCGTCCGCTCCGCCGACGGCACCGCCATCGCCCACGAGCGCCTCGGAACGGGCGCGCCGCTCGTCCTGGTGGACGGGGCGCTGGGCCACCGGGCGTCCCTCGGCGGCCGGGCGCTCGCCGCCCTGCTGGCGGACCGGTTCACCGTGCACCTCTACGACCGGCGCGGCCGCGGCGACAGCGCCGGTGCCGGTGCCGGTGCCGAGGAGTCGTCGGTCGGGCGGGAGGTCGAGGACCTGGCCGCGGTCATCGGGGCGGCCGGCGGCCCGGTGTCGGTGTACGGCACCTCCTCGGGCGCCGCGCTGGCGCTGCACGCCGCGGCGGCCGGGCTGCCGATCAGCCGGCTCGCGGTCCACGAGCCGCCGCTCGCGCCGCACCCGCGGGCGCACGCCGAGCAGCGGGCGGCCCTGGCGGCGATCCGGGCCGCGCTGGCCGAGGACCGCAACGGCGAGGCCGTCCGGCTGTTCCTGCGCCTGGTCGGAACGTCGCCGTCCACCATCGCGCTGCTGCGCCTGACCCCGCTCTGGCGCCGGCTCACCGCGGTCGCCCCGACGCTGCCCCACGACCTCGCGGCGCTGGGCGCCGACGACGAGCAGTCGACGCTGGTCACACTGGCCTGGGAGCGGATCGGGATGCCGACGCTGGTGCTGGCCGGGGCGCGCAGCGCGCCGGACCTGCTCGCGGCGACCCGGCGGATCGCCGCCTCGCTCACCGACGCCACCCACGACCTGCTGGAGGGACCGCCCCGCCGGGTCGGGCGGGCCGTGCTGGCGCCGGTGCTGGCCGAGTTCTTCGACGACGAGGTCGACCCCCGGCCCCGGGTGCGCCGCTCCGGCACCGCCGAACCCGCGCACCGCTGACCGGGGCTGATCGGGCGGGCTGAACGGCGGCCGGAGCTGTCGCCCGGTGGGTGTAGCGTTCACCACGTCGAGAGCTCCTCGGCGCCTGCGGTCGAGCGGGTGCCGTTCCCGGCGCATCCCCCGGCCTCCGGCCGGAGACGGGAGCACTGGCATGGCGCCGGGCCCGCGCAGCTCCACCACTTCGGTCGATCGGGCACCGCGCCTGCGGATGCGGCCGCTGTCCGCGCCACCCGCCTCACCGCCCGGTGCCGACGGCGCCTGGTGGCCGTGGTCGGGCGACCTGGTCGAGCAGCTGCCGGAAGTGCTCACCGAGCTGTGGGACCGCCTCGGCGGCGTCGAGCGCGTCGTCTACGACTACCGGACCTGGCCGACCACCGCGGCCCGCATCGCCGTGCGCGGTCGGCTGGTCCAGCTGGTCGGGCGGCCCTCCGGCGACCCGGACAGCATCGAACTGGTCGGCGCGGCGAGCGCGCGGGTCACCACGCTGCTGGTCGTCCCGGTCGGCACCAGCGCGCACGACGCCGAGGACGCGCTGGCCGCGGCGGCCCTGCCGGGCGGCACGACCGGGATCTCCAGCCGGTTCATCGGGTCCACGGTCAACGGGGGCGGCGAGCGCTGGGGCAACGGCGGGGCCGGACCGAACGGGGCGGACCGCCCCGGCCACGAGATCGGCGAGTCGCACCGGGTCCGGGCCGCCGAGGAGCGGCACGCCGTCCGGGAGCGCGCCATGGCCGCCCGCACCGTCGCCGGGCACGCGGTCGACGCGGCGGACTGCCGCATGCTGCTGTCGCTGCTGGGCCTGGACGCCGACGGCCGGGCCGAGTAGGCCCCTGCGGCGGGAACGAGAAGGGGCGACGCCGTGGGGGACGGCGTCGCCCGGCAGCCGCGTCGACGGCGGCGGGAACGCCGGTCGCGGCAGGTCGTGGCGCGGAGCAATCGGTGGTCAGGGTGTCCGGGCCGGACGCCGGTCGCCTCTCGGCGCGTGGCGCACCCGCAGGTGGCAAGTGGTGAGACCCGGGGACTCGGATCGCCCGGCTCGGACAGCCGGTACAACCACCCTCCCCGGGCGTTCATTCCCGGCTAGCAGCCGGCGCCGTCCGCCGCCCGGGCGGCCTTGATCCGGCGCCAGCCGCCGGCCCGGTTGTCGGCGACGATCCGGCGCACCATCTCGGCCAGCGGTGCGGCCGGGACCACCCCGCCCTCCCGGACGGCGACGGTGCGGGCGGTCGTGTTCTGGTGCCCGGCGGTGATGATCCCGTCCGGGTCGGGGACGATGCCGCCGTCGTAGAGGAACACGTTGACGTGGGTCTTCGCCGCGAGCAGGGCGCAGACGTTGCCGTGGCAGACGAAGTAGGGCTGCACGGTGCGCTTGATGGTCTCGGTGATCTCCGGGTCCACCGCGTGCACCAGCTCGCGCACCTGTTGGCAGATGTCCTGCTGCCACTGCGGCAGCGCGCGGATGTAGTCGTCGACGCGCGGATCGACCGGGTACGCCATGGCCGGTCAGCCTAGACGCCGTCGTCCGACCGGAGCACCGGCTTGACGTCCACGACCGGGGTGCCGTCCAGCGCCTCCAGCGGGCCCACCCGCAGGCGCAGGCCGTCGCGGGCGCGGATGCGCACCCGGTGCAGTCCGATCGGGTTGGGCCGGTCCGGCGAGCGGGTGCTGAACACACCCGTCTCCGGGTTGGCCGGGTCGTCGCGCGGGCGGGTGGCGAGCACGTCGCGGCTGGCCCGGTCGAACCAGGTCAGCAGCACGACCTCGGCCCCGGGGGCCAGGTCGCGCAGCCCCTCGGCGTAGCCGGGGTCGAACACCAGCCAGGCGTCCGGGGCGCCGTCCGCGCCCTGCTTGGGCGCGCTCGCCCGGTCGACCAGCGGTGACTCCACCCGGCCGATCACCCGCACCACGAACTGCTCGTCCATCGCCCGCCCTCCCCTACCCCACCCTTCCCGTCCGACTCTCCCACCCGACGCCGGAGCCCGGTTCATCGGCCGCGGCCAGCTCCCGGACCAGCCCGCTGGACGGGCCGGCCACGGCGGCGGCGACCACCCGGTTCACCCCGGGCAGCACCGCCAGCCGCAGGGCCGCCCGGCGGACCAACAGGTCGGTGGCGGAGCCGGGGAGGAACCAGCGGATCCCGCGGCGGGCGGAGCGCTGCACGTCGGTGACGACGGGACGCCACAGCGCCTCGTAGCCGGCCAGCGCCTCGGCCACCGAGCCGGCCCGGTCCAGCCGGTCGGCGAGCACGTAGGCCCCGGCCACGGCCATCGAGGCACCCTGCCCGGCCAGCAGCGACACCGCGTACCCGGCGTCGCCGAGCAGCGTCACCCGCCGGCCGGACCAGCGGGGCGCGACGAGCTGGGCGACCCGGTCGTAGTAGACCTCCGCGCCCGGCGGGCAGTGGTCGAGCACCCGCGGGACGACCCAGCCCAGATCGCGGTACTGCTCCCGGACGGCGGCGCGCGGGTCGGCGGGCAGCGCCGGTTCGGCGGTGCGGTGGACAGCGAACGCGGCGACCCGGCCGTCGGGCAGCCCGTACAACCCGACCTGCCGGTCGACGGTGTCGGTGATGCAGAACCGGTCGCGCAGCTCGCCGTGCACCTGCGGGTCGGCGAAGGTCCAGGCGGCGGTGTGGAAGCCGAGCGGGCGCAGGTACCGCTGCTCGGGCCCGAACACCAGCCGGCGCACCTCGGAGTGGATGCCGTCCGCACCGACCAGCAGGTCGGCCTCCAGACCGGTCCCGTCGGCGAGGGTGACCCGCACCCGGTCGGCGCCGTCCTCGACCGCCACCGGCTCGACGCCGTGGCGCAGGTCCACCGCGGCCGGCAGGTGCTCGCGCAGGGCGGCCTCCAGGTCCGGGCGCAGGATGCTGACCAGCCGGCCGGCCCGGGACTCGGCGAACCGGGCGAACGGCAGTCCGGCCCGCCGCCGCCCGGCGCGGTCCAGGTAGGCGACCTCGGTGACGAGGTGGCCCAGTTCGCGGATCCGGGGCAGCACGCCCATGGCCTCGGCGGCGTCGTAGCCGGGCCCGAAGAAGTCCATCATGTAGCCCTGCCGGCGCGGGCCGGGGGCGCGCTCCAGCAGCGTCACGTCGTGGCCGCGCGCGCCCAGCCGCCCGGCCAGCGCGAGCCCGGCGATGCCGGCCCCGCACACGATCACCTTCATGTCCGTTCTCCTCCCTCGTCGGGTGGCGGTGCGGTCATCCGGTCCAGCACCGGCCCGGCGTACTGGGCGGTGAGCCCGGGGTCCAGGCCCCGGTGCAGCAGCAGGCCGTCGACCGTCGCGGCGAGCACGGCCGCGGTGCGCTCCGGGTCGGCGACGCCGTGCCCGGCCATCCAGCCTGCGAGGCGGTGCCGGAACCCGGCGAGGACAGCCGCGACGTCCGCCCGCAGCGCGGGGTCGCGGGCCGCGGCCAGGTAGGTCTCGACGAACACCACCGACACCGGGTCCCGCCCGGAGACCTCGGCCAGCGAGCCGAGCACGAGCCGCACGGCGTCGGGCGGATCGGCCGCACCGTCGAGCAGCTCGTCCAGGCCGCCGGCCACCTCGCGCAGGACACCGACGGCCGCCTCCCGCAGCAACGCCTCCAGCGAGGCGAAGTGGTAGTGCACCAGTCCCGCCCCGACGCCCGCGCGCTCGGCCACCGACCGGGTGCTCACCCCGCGCCAGCCCTGCTCGGCGATCAGCTCGACCGCGGCCCGCCGCAGCCGCTCGCGGACCTGCTGCCCGCGCTCCACGGACGTGGCCATCCCGCCTCCTGGTCGATTGCCTTGGGCGTTTGCCCAACGCGGAGGCTACACGTCGGCCCCGGCTCCGACGAGGACACGGGCGGCGCGACGCGACGGCGCCGCGGCCGGCCGACCGGTCACCGCGGCGCCGTTCCGCTGTCAGAGGCCGAGCTTCTCCGCGGCCAGCCGGGATCCCTCGACCCGCGAGGTGATCTTCTGGAAGGCGACGTCCCGGGCGTAGTCGGGCGATCCGTGGTTGGGCTTCTCGTCGATCGAGAACGGCGAGAATCCGCAGTCGTCGGTCGACCCGATCTGTTCGCGCGGAATGAAGTTGGCCGCCCGGATCAGCCGCTCGGCGATCTCCTGCGGCGATTCCACCCGCGGATTCAGTGGATTGGTCACGCCGAGGTACGCCATCTGCGCGACCCCGTCGGCGTCGGTGCGCAGGTGCTTGCCGATCGACTCCAGCACCGGGTCGCGGTCGCGCTCGGAGGAGAACTGGATGAGGAAGTACCCGGCGTTGATGTCGAACATGGTCCCGAGCAGGTTGTTGTAGGGCACGTCCGCGGAGTGCACCGAGTCGCGGTCGCCGCCGGGGCAGGTGTGCACGCCGATGCTGCGCCGCTCCTCGGCCGAGAACCGGGCCATCACCCGGTTGATCAGCTCGATGAAGTGCGGCAGCAGCCCGGCGCCGGTCCACGGGTTGCGCGGGTCCTCCCGGGTGGCCAGCCGGCCCTCGGTGAAGTCGACCGAGACCCGGGCCGCGCCGGCGGCGAGGGCCTCCCGGATGTCGCGCTCGCACTCGTCGACCAGGGTGGCCTCGAACTCCTCCCGCGGGTAGCCCTGGACCGGGTCCTTCAGCGGGTAGAGCAGGGCCAGCATCGACGGCGCGATCACCGCCTGCTTCATCGGCGTGTGCGCGTAGGGCAGCGACTTGCGCAGCGTGTCGGCGGCGTACTGGTTGTACCGGAACGGCCCGCGCTCCAGCTTGGGCAGCTGCCGGCCGTGGCCATCGGCGAAGATAGCGAAGAACTGCCCGCCCGGGCCCAGCCCGGGGGCCAGCCCGGTGCCGCCGAGGGTGTCGGTGATCGGGTAGGTGGCGAACGACGACCAGCGCTGCTCGCCGTCGGAGATGATCGGCGAGCCGGTGGCCTCGAACCGCTCGATCGAGTCGCGGACCGCCGCGTCCTGCAGCTCCTCCAGCTCCGGACGGGCGATCTCGCCGGCGTCGTAGCGGGCGTAGGCGGCCTGCAGCGCGGCCGGGCGGGGCAGCGAGCCGACCGGCTCGGTGGGCAGTCCGGTGCTGGTGCGCGGGTCGTAGGAAGCCATCGACGCCTCTCCTTCCCGCCCCGCGCGGCACCGGCGGGCGTCCCCGTTCGGGCGCGCGCCACGGCACCGCACCGGACGGATGCGGTCGGGAAAACTGCGCCCGGGGCAGCCCCCGATACCGGTCGAATAAGCATCCGATCGGCAGTGGGAGACGGGGCGTCCAGGCTCGGAAGGCAGAGAGTAACGGCGCCGGACAGACCGGTCAACGCAGTCGGAATTCCCCGCCATCCGAAACCCGGGGTGGCCGAATGACGATCACGCGCCGATCACCCGGGAGGGTGATCGGTGGCGCTCAGTCGAACTCGTAGCTCTGCGCGCTCGGCCCGTTCAGCGTCTTGAGCACGGTCAGCCCGCCCTCGACCGACGGGTCGACCCGGGAGACGAACACCGAGCGGGTGGGCGGCTCGGCGACGTCGGTGTAGTCCAGCGGACCGGGGAAGATCCCGCCGGTGTCCAGGTCGGAGGTGGTCCGCATGGCCGCGACCACGCCCTCCGGGGTGAGGTCGCCCGCCGAGCAGGCGCCCTCCAACGCCCTGGCCAGCAGGTCGGCCTGCGCGTAGGCCAGCGGCACCTCCCAGCCGGGGGCCGGGTCGCCCGGCGCGGCCGTCTCGTACAGCTCGACGGCCGTCCGGACGCCCTCGCCCTCGGCGGTGTAGGGGGCGACGCTGGTGATGGCGTGGAAGTTGTCCACCAGGGCCTGCTCGGCCGGGGTGCCCAGCAGCGACGGGCTGTAGGCCGGGGTGTTGCCGACCAGCGGCACGTTCATCCCGATCGAGGCCAGCACCGGCGCCAGCGACCCGAGCTGGGCGGCCGCCGCGGAGAGCACCACCGCCGACACCCCGGCCTGCTGCAGCGCCGCGGCCTGCGCGGACAGGTCGGTGTCGCGCGGGGTGATCTCGATGGGCACCACGGTCAGCCCGCGCTCGGCGGCGGCGTACTGGGTGCCGATCAGGGCGTCGCTGCCGTAGTCGCCGACGAAGTGCACGTGCCCGATCGCCGAACCCGGGGCCAGCCCGAGGTCGTCGACCAGGTAGTCCACCGCGTTGGCTGCCTCGATGCGGTAGGTGGTGCCGGGGATCTGGGCGCCCTCGTTGCCCAGCGCCACGCTGGCCCAGCCCATCCCGCCCATGTAGAGCCCGTCCTCCTCGGTCAGCGGCAGCAGCGCGGCCACCACCGGCGAGCCGAGCACCTGCTGCAGGGCGACCACGTTCGGGGCCATGCTGCGGTAGAGCGACACCGCCCGCTGCGGGTCGTAGCCGTGGTCCTGGACCTGCATGTCGATCTGCCGGTCGCAGATGCCGCCCTCGCCGTTGCGGGCGTCCCAGTACGCCTGCATCTCCTGGACGTGCACCGGGGAGCTGGCGGCGAACGGCCCGGACAGGTCGGTCAGCACGCCGAGCGCGATCGTGGTGTCGGTGACCCCGTTGCCGGTGCGGACCTCGCCGGCCTCCTGGACGCCGCCGCCCGCGTTCGGGTCGGTCGTGCAGGCGGCCAGGACGACCAGGCCGGCCGCCGCGGTCGCGCAACGCAGGACTGCTCTTCTCATGCGACGGTCTCCTTCGACCTCGGTGCATCGGTGGCAGCGGGCGGGTCCGCGGGGGGTGGGCGGTCGGCACCGCGCCGGGCGAGGGCGGCGCGCAGCCGGCCGAACCCGCCGGCCAGCCCGCCGCGCAGGAACAGCAGGACGGCGACGATCGCCAGCCCGTAGAGCAGCCGACTGAGGTTGGCCGGGTCCAGGCCGCCGGACCCGGGCGCGGACAGGAACGGCAGGACGGCGCTGTACTGGGTGAGCACCAGCGGCAGGACCACCACCACCGCGGCCCCGACCGCCGCCCCGGCCACCGACCCGACCCCGCCGAGCACGATCATCACCAGGAAGTCGACCGAGAGCACCAGGCCGAACGAGTCCGGGGCGACCCGGCCGAAGGCCAGCGCGGTGAGCGCGCCGCCGATCCCGGCGTAGATCGACGACAGCGTGAACGCGCTGGCCTTGACCCGGGCCACGGCGACCCCGGCGGCACCGGCGGCGGCCTCGCCGTCGCGCACCGCGGCCATCGCCCGCCCGGCCCGCCCGCGCACGACACCGGCCGCGAACCACCCGGCGACCAGCACGATCCCTAAGAACAGGAACCACTGCCGGTGCAGCCCCTCGAACTCGGTGCCCAGCACGGCGAGGTAGTCCGGGTCGCGGTTGCTGAAGCTGAAGCCCGGCACCCCGAACGGCTCGACGCGCCGGCCGTTGAACCCGCCGGTGAGCGACTCGGCGTTGACCCAGACGTGCCGGCCGAGGAACACCAGCCCGAGCGAGGCCAGGCCGAGGTAGATGCCGCGCAGCCGGCCGGCGATCGGGCTGAACGCGGCGCCGGCCGCGCCGGCCACGATCCCGGCCGCGACCAGCGCCAGCACCGGGGGCAGGCCGAGCCCGGCGTAGTCGTCGTCGGCCTCGCCGGCCAGCAGGGTGTAGGTGTAGGCGCCGAGCCCGACGAAGAACGCGTGCCCCAGCGACAGCTGCCCGGCCACCCCGACCAGCAGGGTGAGCCCGATCGCGGCAACCATGGCGGCCATCGCGAACAGCCCGGCCTGCAACCAGAAGTCGGTGAGCCACAGCGGCAGGGCCGCCGCCACCAGCACCGCCGCGACCCGCAGGCCCGTCACCGCCACCCGGCTAGACACGCAGCGCCTCCCGTCCCCCGAACAGCCCGGACGGCCGCACCAGCAGCACGATGATCATCACCGCGTACGGCACCACCTCGCCCAGCCCGCGGCCGAGCACGTGCAACTGGGTCTCGTACCCCGCGGCCAGCGCCTGGGCGACCCCGATCACCAGCCCGCCGACGACCGCGCCGGGGACCGAGTCGAATCCGCCCAGCACCCAGGCCGGGATGGCCGCGAACGCGACCAGCGCCACCGGCGGGGACACCCCGGGGGCCGGGAAGGAGGTCAGGAAGATCCCGGCGACCGCGGCCAGCGCCCCCGCCAGCGCCCAGGCGGCCGCGCTGGTGCGGCCGATCCGGATGCCCATCAGCGCGGCGGTGTCGGAGTCGGCGGCGGCCGCCCGCATCGCCACCCCGGTATCGGTGCGCGCGGTCACCAGCCCCAGCACCGCGAACACGACCAGCGCGACCAGCGCGGCGACCGCCCGGGATGCGGGCAGGGTGATCCCGCCGAAGGAGACCACCGCGGCCCCCCACGGCGCCCCGGTGACCAGCACGTCGTTGCCGATCCGCCGGGTCAGCTCGGTGAGCAGCAGGATGTCCGCGCCGAGGGTGAGGATGGCGAAGGTGCCCGGGTCGCGCTGGGCGGCGTTGCGCACCAGCAGGGTGTCGATCAGCACCGCCGCCAGCGCGGCGCCGAGCACCCCGACCAGCGCGGCGAGCCAGAACCCGAGCACCGGGTGCAGCACGGCCACCAGGTAGGCGCCGAGCAGCAGCACCGAGCCGTGGGCGAAGTTGAGCACCCCGGTCGCCTTGAACACGATCACGAACCCGACCGCGATCAGGGCCAGCACCAGGCCCAGCGACAGGCCGTTGACCAGTTGGCTCAGCAGGTAGGTCACGCCGACTCCGATCCCAGGTAGGCGCGCAGGACCTCGGGGTCGCGGCGGACCTCCTCGGGGGTCCCGTCGGCGATCCGGCGGCCGAAGTCGAGCACCGTGACCCGCTGGGCCAGCCCCATCACGAACGCCATGTCGTGCTCGACCAGCAGCACCGACAGCCCCAGCTCGCGGCGGACCGCGGCGACCGCGGCGGCCATCGCCGCGGACTCCCCGGCGTTCATCCCGGCCACCGGCTCGTCGAGCAGCAGCAGCGTCGGCTCCGCGCACAGCGCCCGGCCCAGCTCGACGCGCTTGCGGTCGCCGTAGGACAGCCCGTGCACGGCGCGGCCGAGCAGCGGGCCGAGGTCGAGCAGCTCGGCGACCCGCTCGGCCGCCGCCCGGTGTTCGCGCTCCTCCCGCCGCGCCGACGGCAGCCGCAGACCCGCGGCCAGCACCCCGGCCCGCATCAGCCGGTGCCGGCCGGCGAGCAGGTTCTCGGCCACGGTGGCCTCCAGGGACAGCGCCAGGTTCTGGAAGGTGCGGGCGACGCCGAGCGCGGCGATCCGGTGCGGCGGCAGCGCGGTGAGCTCGTCGTCGCCGTAGTGGACGGTGCCCGCGGTGGCCCGGTAGGCGCCACCGAGCACGTTGATGCAGGTCGACTTGCCGGCGCCGTTGGGCCCGATCAGCGCGTGCACGCTGCCCGGCGCGATCTCGAACGACACCTCCGACAGCGCGGTGAGCCCGCCGAAGCGCACGGTGAGCCCGTCGACCCGCAGCGGCCGGGCGGTCGGGGCGACCGCCTCCGCGGGCTCGGCGGCGGGCGTCACCGGCGCGGCGGTCGTGACGCCGAGGTAGCGGTCGCGCACCTGCTCGGTGGTGGCCAGCTCGGCGGCGGGGCCACCGGCGGTGACCCGACCGACCTCCAGCACGAACGCGGTGTCCGCGACCCGCAGCCCCATCGCCGCGTTCTGCTCGATGAGCAGCACCGGAGTGCCCTGCGCGTTGATCTCGGTGACGATCTCGCCGATCCGCTCGACCAGCTGCGGGGCCAGGCCCAGCGACGGCTCGTCGAGCAGCAGCAGGCGCGGTCCGGCCATCAGCGCCCGGCCCATGGCCAGCATCTGCTGCTCGCCCCCGGAGAGCAGCCCGCCGCGCTGGTGGCGGCGCTCGGCGAGTACCGGGAACAGGTCGAACACCCGCTGCAGGGACGCCCGCTTGGCGGCCCGGTCGGACACCGGGTAGCCGCCGACGCGCAGGTTCTCCTCCACCGTCAGGTCGCGGAACACCCGCCGGCCCTCGGGCACCTGCACCACCCCGGCCCGGACGATCTCCGCGGCGTCGTCGCGCTCGATCGCCCGGCCGTCGAACCGGACGGTGCCGCCGGTGACCGCCCCGCCCACGCCGGCCAGGGCGCCGGACACCGCGCGCAGCAGGGTGGTCTTGCCGGCGCCGTTGCTGCCCAGCACCGCGACCACCCCACCGCGCGGGACCCACAGCGAGACCCCGCGCAGGGCCTGCACGGCGCCGTCGTAGGCCACCGCGAGGTCGTCCACGACCAGCAGGGCGTCGGCGGGGGCGGCCGGGATCGCTGCGGCGCCGGGCCCCGGATCGGACACGTCGCGCTCGTCGGTGAGGTGCGCCGGCATCGCAGCCTTCCTGTGGAGGTGCGGCAACGCTAGACAGACCGCTGCCGTGCGTCAACGTAAGTTCCAACTTTTCTGTGAGCGGCCTCTCCTCACCCCGATCTCGTGGTCCAATCGCGGCATGACCGCGGCTCCCGACGTCCCCGACGTCGTGCGCATCGGCCGGCGCCGGCCCCAGCAGCTGCTGCTGAGCCTGTTCGGCGCGCTGGTGCTGGACCGGGGCTACGGCCCGATCAGCACGCGCGTCTACCTGCACCTGCTGGCCGACCTGGGGGTGGCCGAGGCCGCCGCCCGGGCCACGCTCACCCGGATGACCCGCAAGGGCCTGCTCGACCGGGTCCGGCAGGGCCGCACCGCGCAGTACCTGCTCACCCCGGCCGCGGAGGACATGCTGCGCCGGGCCGAACACCGGGTCGACGCCGCGGCGCCGTTCGACCACCCCCCGGACGAGTGGACGCTGCTCAGCTACTCGATGCCGGAGAGCCGCCGCGACCTGCGCCACCAGATCCGCGCCCGGCTGGCCTGGGCCGGGTTCGGCGGCCTGCGCGACGGGCTGTGGATCGCCCCGGGCACGGTGGACGTGACCGCGGTGTTCGAGGGCCCGCAGTTCGCCGGGCTGGCCGAGCTGGCCGACGCGTTCACCGCCCGCCCGGTCCCGGGCACCCGGATCGGCTCGCTGGTCAGCCGGGCCTGGGACGTCGAGGCGATCCGGGCCGAGCACCAGGCGTTCGGCCGGCTGTGGACCGCGGACCGGGCCGAGCGCGGCCGGCCGATCACCCGGCTGACCCAGCTCGGCGCGGACTGGCTGCAGCTGCTGCGGGTCGACCCGGGCCTGCCCGCCGCGCACCTGCCGGCGGACTGGCCTGCCCCGGCCAGCGCGGCCCTCTACCGGGAGCGCTTCGCCGCCCTGGAGCCGGCGGCCACCGAGCAGCTGGAGCGCCTGCTGCGTTCCGACGCCGGCCGCCGCTGACCCGCTCCGCCGAGGTCAGCCGCCGAAGGCGGCGGCGTGGTCGCGGGCGAAGGTGGCGATGTCGCGCGGCGGGGTGCCGGTGACGTCGGCGACGGTGGGCCACACCGTGGCGGCCTCGCCGCGCGCGTAGTGGGCGTAGTCCTCCAGCAGCCCCTCGACCTGCCAGGCCGGCAGCACTCCCCGCAGCGCGCCGGCGAAGTCCTCCGGCGCGACGTCGACGAAGGCCACCGGCCGTCCGGTCGCGGCGCCGAGGGCGTCGGCCATCTCGGCGTGGGTGAGCGCGGCCGGGCCGGTGATCTCGTAGCTGCGGCCGAGGTGGCCCGGCTCGGTGAGCGCGGCCGCCGCGACCGCGGCGATGTCGCGCACGTCCACCGCGCTGACCCGGGCCTCGCCGATCGGGGCGGTCAGCCGGCCGTGCTCGCGGATCTGACCGGCCAGCGCCAGCAGGCCCTGGAAGTACAGGTTCGGGC
Organism: Pseudonocardia sp.; assembly: GCA_030147065.1. Classification (GTDB taxonomy): domain Bacteria; phylum Actinomycetota; class Actinomycetes; order Mycobacteriales; family Pseudonocardiaceae; genus Pseudonocardia. The sequence continues at coordinate 18,447 of JASLAP010000368.1, forward strand.
GCAGGAAGGTGAAGCCGATGCCGAGCTCGCGCACCCGTCGCTCGACTGCGGCGTGGTAGCGCAGGAACCGCACCGGGGAATCCTCCGTCGCCGCGTACTGGCTCAGCACGACGACCTGCTGCACCCCGGCGGCCGCCGCGGCCTCGGCGAACCCGACCTGCTGCCGCTCGGCCCGCTCCGACGAGGGGGTGACCAGGTAGGCCCGGTCGGTCCCGCGCACCGCCGCGGCCACCGCCCCCGCGTCGTCGAAGTCGGCGACGACGGTGGGCACGGCCGGGAAGCGGGACCCGAACCGGGCCGCCGCGGCCTGGTCGCGGACCATCGCCCGCACCGGGGCCCCGGCCGCGATCAGCCGTTCCACCAGCGCGGACCCGGTGGCCCCGGTCGCTCCGGTCACCAGCACCGCACTGCTGCGCTCGCTCATCGACATCTCCTCGGATTGGCGTTCGTATTCGAGAGCACTGCTCTCGTAACGCCGACGATGCCACGGCTGCGGACGGAGAACAAGAGCAGTGCTCTCGAATCAGTCGAGCGCGAGCCGGCCGAGCAGTCCGAGGAGGACGGCCCGCTCCTGCGGCGCCAGGGCGGCGAGCAGGGCGTCATCCACCGCGCGCGCCGAACCGGCCAGTTCCGCCAGCCGGTCCCGCCCGGCCCGGGTGGCCTCGATCAGCCGGGTGCGCCGGTCGACCGGGTGCGACCGGCGGCGGACCAGCCCGAGGCGCTCCAGGTCGTCGACGATGGCCACCACCGCGCTCGGGTCCACCCCGAGGAGCTCGCCGAGCTCGCGCTGGGAGCGCCCGCGATCCTGGGCGGCCGCGGTGAGCACGGTGAAGTGCCGGCTGCGCAGGCCGTGCGGGGCCAGCGCCCGGTTCAGGTTGCGGATCGCCGCCCCGCCCGCCCTGGCCAGCAGGAACCCGGCGTCGGACGCGAGGGGGCCGGGCACGCCGGCGACCGGGTCGAGCTCCTGTCCGGGTCCGCTGATGGCCCCTCCTCGGTCGTGGCCGGCCCAGCCTAACCGAGAACCCACAATCGTTGACTTCTACAATCGATGACGCGTACAACCGATCCATGCAGCAGCCCGGCACGGAGCTCGACGTGGCCTCGCTCGTGGCCATCGACGTCCACGTCCACGTCGAGGTGGACCTGGACGGACACCTGGCCCTGCCCGACGAGCACGCGCAGGCGGCCGCGGCCTACTTCGGCGCCGACCACGCCCGCCCGACGCTGCCCGAGATCGCCGCGCACTACCGCGAGCGCCGGATCGGGGCGGTGGTGTTCACCGTGGACACCGAGTCCTACACCGGGCACCCGGCGATCTCCAACGAGGAGATCGCCGAGGGCGCCGCCGAGCACGCCGACGTGCTGATCCCGTTCGCCAGCATCGACCCGGCGAAGGGCCGGGCCGGTGCGCGCGCGTTCCGCAGGCTGGTCGAGGACCACGGCGTGCGGGGGCTGAAGTTCCACCCGAGCATCCAGCACTTCGCCCCCGACGACGGCAGCGCGTACCCGCTGCTGGAGGTGGCCCAGGAGCACGGCCTGCCGGTGCTGTTCCACACCGGCCAGACCGGCATCGGCGCCGGCCTGCCCGGGGGCGGCGGCATCCGGCTGGGGCTGTCCAACCCGATGCTGCTCGACGAGGTCGCGGCCACCTTCCCCGGCCTGACGATCATCATGGCGCACCCGTCGTTCCCCTGGCAGGACGAGGCGCTGGCGGTGGCCACGCACAAGCCCAACGCGTTCATCGACCTGTCCGGGTGGTCGCCGAAGTACTTCCCGCCCCAGCTGGTCCGCTACGCCAACTCGCTGCTGCAGGACAAGGTGCTGTTCGGCTCGGACTACCCGCTGATCACCCCGGACCGGTGGCTGGCCGACTTCGACCGGCTGGAGATCAAGCCGACGGTCCGGCCGAAGATCCTCAAGGAGAACGCGGTCCGGGTGCTCGGCCTGGCCGGGAAGGCCGCGGCGGGATGATCCACCGCAGCCGGCCGGCCGGGATCGCGTTCCCGGACGTGACGCTGACCGAGCACGTGCTCGGCTCCGCGGCCGGGGACGACCGGATCGCCCTGGTCGACGCCGACCGGACCGAGCAGCTCAGCTACGCCGAGCTGGCCGCCGCGGTCGACGCGGTGGCCGGCGGGCTGGCCCGGCTGGGCGTGCGGCCCGGCGACGTGGTCGCGCTGATCAGCCACAACCAGCCGCGCTACGCCGTCGCGGTGCACGGGATCATGGCCGCCGGGGCCACCGTCACCCCGGTCAACCCGGCGTTCACCGCCGACGAGATCGCCAAGATCCTGCGCGCGGCCCGGGCGTCGGTGGTGATCGCCGCGGTCCCGGCCGCCACAGCCGCGGCGGCGGCCGCCGACGCCGTCGGGGTGTCGCACCGGTTCCTGCTGGGCCGACCCGGCGAGGAGCACCCGGGCTTGCGCCCGTTCGCCGAGCTGGAGGCCTCCGGCGAGCCGGCCCCGCGCATCACGGTCGACCCGGCGACCGCGGTCGCCGCGCTGCCCTTCTCCAGCGGCACCACCGGCCTGCCCAAGGGGGTCCTGCTCACCCACCGCAACCTGGTGGCGAACCTGGAGCAGAACCGGGCCGGCTGGCCGGTGGCCGCCGACGACGTGCTGCCGGCCGCGCTGCCGTTCTTCCACATCTACGGCTTCATGATCATCCTCAACACCGGGCTGGCCGCCCGGGCGCGGGTGGTGACCCTGGCCCGCTTCCAGCTCGACGCCTACCTGCGGCTGGTCCAGGAGCACCGGGCGACCCGGGCCTTCCTGGCCCCGCCGATGGTGCTGCAGCTGGCCACCTCGCCCACCGTGGACGGCTACGACCTGTCCTCCCTGCGCCGCGGCATCTGCGGCGCGGCACCGCTGGACGTCGAGGTCACCGAGCGGGCCGAGCGGCGGCTGGGGTGCCTGATCCGGCAGGGCTACGGGATGACCGAGGCGAGCCCGGGCACCCACCTGGTGCCGGACGCCGAGTTCGCCACCACCCCGGCCGGGTCGGTGGGCCGGCTGGTGCCGGGCACCGAGGCCCGGCTGGTCGACCCGGCCACCCTGCAGGACGTGCCCACCGGCGAACCCGGCGAGCTCTGGGTGCGCGGCCCGCAGGTGATGGCGGGCTACCTGGACGACCCCGGGGCGACCGCGGCGACGATCGTGGACGGCTGGCTGCGCACCGGCGACATCGCCCGGGTCGACGACGACGGCGTGTTCTGGATCGTCGACCGGCTCAAGGAGCTGATCAAGTACAAGGGCTACCAGGTGCCGCCGGCCGAGCTGGAGGCGCTGCTGCTGACCCACCCCGACGTGCTCGACGCCGCGGTGGTCGGGATGCCGCACGCCGAGGGCGGCGAGGCGCCCAAGGCGTTCGTGGTGACCGCCCGGCCGGTCGACCCGGGCGCGCTCATGTCCTGGGTGGCCGAGCGGGTGGCGCCGTACAAGAAGGTGCGCGCGGTGGAGTTCGTCGACGCGATCCCCAAATCGCCCTCCGGGAAGATCCTCCGCCGGCAACTGCGCTGATGGGAGCGCTCTCTGCTACGCACCGCAACCGCGCTGCGAGCCGATCGTGTCCGCTCCTGACCTCAACTTGACGATTCGGCACCCGGGGTGAACACATAGGGCCACGCTCCCCTATGCGTTGGGCCGATCGGCCCCCGGAAGGACCTCGCATGCCCTCAGCACCGGATGCCGTCGTGGGCAACCCGACCCTGAACGTGGCGATCTTCGGGTTGTTCGTCGCAGCCACCCTCGTGATCGTGTTCCGGGCCGCCCGCACCAACCAGACCGCGGCCGACTACTACGCCGGCGGCCACCAGATCAGCGGGACCCAGAACGGGATCGCGCTGGCCGGGGACTACCTCTCGGCGGCGGCGTTCCTGGGCATCGCCGGCGGCGTCGCGGTCTACGGCTACGACGGCGCCGCCTACGCCTTCGGCAACATGGTGGGCTGGCTGATCGCGCTGCTGCTGATCGCCGAGCCGAGCCGCAACACCGGCCGCTTCACCATGGGCGACGTGCTGGGCTTCCGCTCCCGGCAGCGCCGGGTGCGGGTGGCCGCGGCCAGTTCCACGCTGCTCATCTCGCTGCTGTACATGATCGCCCAGATCGCCGGGGCGGGCGCGCTGGTCGCGCTGCTGCTCGGCATCCCCAACAGCAACCCGCTCGGGCAGGGCGCGGCGATCACCGCGGTCGGCCTGCTGATGATCCTGTACGTGCTGATCGGCGGCATGAAGGGCACCACCTGGGTGCAGATCATCAAGGCGGTCCTGCTGATGGTGGTGGCCGTCGTGCTGGCCGCCTGGGTGCTCGGCAGCTTCGGCTACGACCTCTCGGCCATCATCGGCGCGGCCCGGGAGCGCAACCCCGCAGGCGAGGCGTACCTGGTGCCCGGGCTGACCTACGGCGGCAGCGAGTGGGCCTCGCTGGACAACGTCTCGGCCGCGTTCGCCGGCCTGGCCGGGCCGGCGAGCCTGCCGCACATCCTGATGCGGTTCAACACCGTCTCCGACGGCCGCCAGGTCCGCCGCTCGATGGTCTGGGCGATCTGGCTGGTCGGCTCGTTCTTCCTGCTGATCATCGTGGCCGGGTTCGGCGCCGGGGCGCTGATCGGCCCGGAGGCGATCATCGCCGCCCCCGGGGGCACCAACTCCGCCATCCCGCTGCTGGCCTACCGGATCGGCGGCGAGTGGATGCTGGGCCTGGTCGCCGCGGTCGCCTTCGCCACCATCCTGGCCGTCGTGGCCGGCCTGACGATCACCGCGTCGGCGTCGTTCGCCCACGACATCTACGCCGGGGTGCTCCGCCGCGGACGCACCGAGCAGGCCCAGGAGATCCGGGTGGCCCG
>JASLAP010000383.1 GCA_030147065.1 Pseudonocardia sp.
CGAGGGCCTGGGCGCCCCGGCCGCCCGGTTCGCGGTGGCCGCGGCGGCCGCCGACGACGACGCGGCGCTGACCGCGGCCACCTCGGCGGCCGCCAGGGCCAACTGCTGCTGCACCGCCTGCAGCTTGCCGATCGGCCGGCCGAACTGGACGCGCTCGCCGGCGTAGCGGACCGCCGCGTCCAGCGCCCCGCGGGCCGCGCCGGCCAGCAGCAACGCCCGGCCGAGCGCGGCGCGCAGCCGGAACTCCTGCGCGGCTCCGTCGGGTACCGGGGCCGTCTGCGCCGGGCCGGCGACGGCGACGGCGTCGCGCGGTTCCTCGGCCAGGTTCGTCCCGTCGGTGACGGTGAGCGCCGCGGGGTCGAGCAGCACGACGCGGGTGGGCGTGAGCACGGCGACCCCGGCGGCGGCGCGCGCCCACGGAACCCGGGACAGCTCGCCCCGCGCGGTGTCGCCGTCGACCTCCAGGTCGCCGACCACCGCGGTCAGCGGGCCGGCCGGCGGGGTGATCCCGGCGGCGTGCAGCAGCCACCCGGCCAGCAGGTCGGTCTCCACCAGCGGCACCCGGGCGGCGTGCGCGCCGGCCGCGGTGAGCAGCGCGGCGGCGTCGGTGAAGGTGGCCCCGCTGCCCCCGACGTCCTCGGGCAGGGTGAGCCGGGCCAGCCCGCTGCCCTCCAGGGTCTTCCACAGCGGCTGGTCGAACCCGGTGCCGCCGCCGGCCACCACCGCGTCGGAGAAGATCGACTCGGCCAGCTCGGCCAGCTCCCCGTTCATCGCCTCGCTCATCGCAGCCCCAGTCCCCGCGCGACGATGCCGCGCAGCACCTCGTTGGTCCCGCCGCGCAGGGTGAACCCTGGCGCGTGCAGCACCGCGTCGGCCAGCAGCCGGGCGTAGCCGGACTCCGCGCCCGGGTCCGGCGGGACCGACACCAGCAACCGGGCCGCGTCGATGATCTCGTTCTCGAACCGCGTGCCCAGGTCCTTGACCAGCGCTGCGGCCAGCTCCGGGGCCTCGCCGGAGGCCAGCGAACCGGCCACCGCCAGCGACATCCGGCGCAGCGTCCACAGCCGGGAGACCAGCGCGCCGATCTCCCGCTCCGCCGCGGCACCGGCGGTGCCGGTGCCGGCGGCCAGCTCGCCGACCAGCGCGGCCAGCAGCGGGTAGGTGGACAGGAACCGCTCCGGGCCGCTGCGCTCGAAGGCCAGCTCGCTGGTCACCTGCCGCCAGCCCGCGCCGACCTCGCCGAGCACCATGTCGTCGGGCACGAAGACCCGGTCGAACACCACCTCGTTGAAGTGGTGCGCCCCGGTGAGCAGCGGGATCGGCCGGATCTGCACCCCCGGCGAGTCGAGCTCGACGATGAACTGGCTCAGCCCGGCGTGCCGGTTCGACTCGTCGCGCGGCGCGGACCGGGCCAGCGCGAAGAACGCGTGCGCGCGGTGCGCGCCGGAGGTCCACACCTTGGTGCCGGTCAGCTCCCAGCCGCCGCCGACCTTCTCCGCGCGGGTGCGCACGGCGGCCAGGTCGGACCCGGCGTCGGGCTCGCTCATCCCGATGCCGAAGTACACCTCGCCGGCCACGATGCCGGGCAGGTACCGGCGCCGCTGGGCCTCGGTGCCGAACCGCAGCAGGGTCGGCCCGATCTGCCGGTCGGCGACCCAGTGCGCGGCGACCGGGGCGCCGGCGGCGAGCAGCTCCTCGGTGACGACGTAGCGGTCCAGCGGGGAGGCGCCGTGCCCGCCGTACTCGGCGGGGATGGTCATGCCCAGCCAGCCGCGCCGGCCCAGCTCCTTGGTGAAGCGCTCGTCCCAGCCCGACAGCCAGACGTCGGCCCGCGGGATCCAGGAGCCGGCGGCGAGCTCCTCGGCGAGGAAGGCCCGCACCCGGGCCCGCAGCTCGCCGACCCGGGGCGGCAGGTCGACCGGGGGCGGCACCAGCGCCGCTGTCGTCACCGTCACCCGCCCATCATGCGACACGACGACCGCACCCGCGCCACCGTGCCCGGCGCGGGTGCGGTCGGGTGGGTCACACGGGGTCAGGAGATCTTGACCCGGAAGTCGCGGCGGCGGCCCGCGGTGAGCACGTAGACCGCGCACAGCGTCTGGACCACGGTGTAGCCGATGGCCAGCGGCCACAGCTCGGTCACCGAGAACTGCCCGGAGGGATCGGCCGCGGTGATCGGCACGAGCACCACGGCCGCGATCACCAGCAGCGTGCTGAACAACTGCAGGCGGGCGAAGCCCATGCCCTCGTTGAGGGCCTGGCGCACGCCCAGCTCGTGGGCGATGAGCAGCCGCGGGATCATCCCGATGAACAGCAGCCGCAGCACGTCGGTGGCCGGGGCGTAGCCCGGGCCGACGATCTGCAGGGCCAGGTCGGCGAGCAGGATGCCGACCGCCACCATCGGCAGGAAGATCTTGAACAGCCGGCGCCGGGCCGCCGCGATGTGGTCGCGGGTGTTGTCGGGGTCGCGAGCGATCTGCGCCGACAGCGACTGCATGAACCGCTGCGCGGCGATGTCGATGACCATGACCGCCTGCCAGGCCATGAAGAACGCCGCGCCGGCCGCCGGCCCGAACCGCCCAATGACGATCACGGTGACCTGGTTCATCAGCAGGACCGTGCCCCAGTGCGCGATGGTGGTCGGGGCCAGGAAGCCGACCACCTCGGTGCGGGTGGG
>JASLAP010000385.1 GCA_030147065.1 Pseudonocardia sp.
CGAGGGCCTGGGCGCCCCGGCCGCCCGGTTCGCGGTGGCCGCGGCCAAGGCGCGGGCGGGGGAGGCGGCCGGTGCGGTCGCCCGGATCGCCCACCAGGTGCACGGCGCGATGGGCTTCACCCGCGAGCACGACCTGCGGCTGGTCACCACCCGGTTGTGGGCCTGGCGCGACGAGGACGGGTCCGAGGCGCAGTGGCAGGCCGAGATCGGCACGCAGGTGCTGGCCGCCGGCCGCGACGGGCTGTGGCCGCTGGTCACCGGCCGGCCCTAGTCCCGGGGGCGCCATGGATCCCCGACCCGGCGACCCGGCCACCGTCGGCCGCTACCGCGTGCTGGCCCACCTCGGCGACAGCGAGCTGGGCCGGCTGCTGCTCGGCGCCGACGAGGCCGACCGGCGCGCCGCGGTGCGCCTGGTGGACGCGCAGCTGGCCGCCGCACCCGGGTTCCGCGACCGGTTCCGCCAGGAGATCCGCTCCGCGGCCGGCGCGCCGCCGTGGTTCGTCGCGGCCGTGCTGGACGCCGACCCGGACGCCGACCCGCCCTGGGTGGCCACCGCCCTGGTCGAGGGCCCGACCCTGCACGACTTCGTCACCGCCAACGGCCCGCTCGGCGCGCAGGGCACCACCGCGCTGGCGGTGCGGACCGCCGACGGGCTGGTCGCGTTGCACAGCTCCGGGCTCGCCCACCGCGACCTCGTCCCGGCCAACGTGGTGCTGGCCGAGGACGGCCCGCGGCTGATCAACTTCGGGGTGCGGCGGGCGGCCGACCCGGTCTGGCTGGCCCGCACCGGGCACGTCACCGGCCCGCCCGGGTTCCTGGCCCCGGAACTGGCCACCAGCGGCAACGACCCCGGCCTGCCCGGCGACGTGTTCGCCTGGGGCGCCACGGTCGTCTTCGCCGCCACCGGCCGGTCGCCGTTCGCCGCCGCCACCCCCGCCGACGTCCTGGAGCGGCTCCGCTCGGGCGAGCCCGACCCGGGTCCGCTGCCCGGTCCGCTGCGCGAGGCCGTGCTGGCCGCGCTGGCCCGGGACCCCGCGGTCCGCCCGACCGCCGCCCAGCTGCGCGACCTGCTGGCCGAGTCCGCCGACGCGGCCGCGGTGACCGAGGCGATCCCGATGAACGCCCGGGACACCATGATCGGACCGCCGGTGCTGCCCCCGCCGGACGCCCCGCACGCCACCCAGGCCTTCGCCCCGCCGGCCGGTCCGCCGCCGCACGGCCCCGGCTTCGGACCCGCGCCGGTCGGCCCGGGCCCCTACGGGGGACCGCAGCTGTACGGCTCCGGCCAGCCCGAGGTGCCGCCGGCCGGTCCGGCGGCTTCGGGTGGATGGTTGCGGCGCTGGTGGCCCGTCCTGCTCGCGGCGGTCGCCGGGGCTGCGGTGGCGGTCGTCGCGCTGGTCGCCCTCGGGGGTGGCTTCGGTGGCGGCACCGAGCCGGGCGGCCCGCCCCCGACCGCGGCCGGCGGCCCCACCGGCCCCCCGCCGGCGAGCACCGGGTCGGTGCCGGCCGACCCGCCACCGGGCATCACCACGATCATCGACTCCGCCACCGACGACCGGTTCGGCACCGACCCGGTCCGGTTCGCCACCCCGAGCGGCAACATCGCCTGCGCGCTGTCCGGCGACGAGACCCGCTGCGACGTGCTGGAGAACAGCTGGGATCTGCCCCCCGCGCCGGCCGACTGCGACCAGGTCTTCGGCTCGGGCACCTGGCTCATCGGCGACCGGGCGGGCGAGCTGTCCTGCGTGGGGGACACGGTCGCCGAGCCCGGGTTGCCGGTGCTGGAGTACGGCACCGCGCTGCGCCACGACGGCGTGCTGTGCGCCAGCCGGGAGACCGGCCTGCGCTGCGAGGACGAGCGCACCGGGCACGGGTTCGAGGTGGCCCGGGCCGCCTACGAGCTGTTCTGACCGGGCGCGCCGGTGCGGCCCGGCCGGTGCTCAGCCGCGCTGCTGGCGGGCGGCGGCCAGCTTGCGGAAGTCCCAGCTGGTGATCTTCTCCGGGACCACCCGCAGCCAGGCGTGCCGGCCGTCGTGGACCATGGTGCCGCCGGAGTAGCGGTCGGCGAAGGCCTGCTCGGGACCCTCCAGCTCGGGCACCGGCTGCCCGGTGCGCGGCACCTCGCCGACCACTTCGACCTTGCCGCGCAGCTCCACCCCGCGCAGCTCGGCGTAGTCCTCGCCGGCGTCGACCACGACCGCGATCCGCGGGTCGGCCTGCAGGTCGGCCCAGCGCTGGCTGCGCGAGAGCGAGGTCAGCCAGATCGCCCCGCCGTGCCAGACGAACCAGAGCGGGGTGGCGTGCGGCCCGCTCGCCCCGACCGTGGCCACCCGGCAGGTGCGCTGCTCGGCGAGGAAGGCGTCGACCTCGTCGGGGCTCATCGCGATGGCGCGGGCGCGGCGCTGCTCCTTCATGCCGCGACGCTAACCCACCCCGGCCCCCACGTCCGCGCGCGCCGGGGCCGGGTCGAACCGCAGTTGCGCGGCCAGGGCCCGGGTGGCCAGCGCCCGGGGGACCGCGCGCAAGGCGGCGTCGCGCACCCGGGCGGCCGGACCGCGGAGGGTGAGCATCCGGTGGGCCCGGCGGGCCGCCCGCTGCATCGCCGCGACCCGAGGTGCCCGCAGCGCGTCGTAGCGGGCCAGCGCGGCGCCGGCGCCGTCGGCGTCCACGCCGGTGAGCACCGCGCCGAGCACGGCGGCGTCCTCGAAGGCCTGGCAGGCGCCCTGTCCGAGGTCCGGGGTCATCGCGTGCGCGGCGTCGCCGAGCAGCACGACGGTGCCCGCGACCAGCGTGGGCAGCGGGCGCACCAGCTGGACGGTCTCCGTCGCGTGGACGGCGTCGGCCGGGGTGGCGTCGAGCAGCGCGGTGACGCTCGGGTGCCAGTCCGCCCGGCCCGCGCGCAGCCGGCGCATCCGCTCGGTCGGGTCGGCCGGCGACGGGCCGGACCAGGTGGCGTACCAGTAGACCCCGCCGTCGGCCATCGGCATGCAGCCGAACCGCTCGCCGGTCCGGTGGTCGAGCAGTTCCCCCGGCGCGAGCTCCACCCCGTCCGGGACGGCGGGGGCGATGGCCCGGGCCGCGGTCTCCCCGGACCCGGCCGGGCCGGGGTGGTCCGGGAACAGCTCGGCCCGCAACCGGCTGCCCGCCCCGTCCGCGACCACCACGACGTCGGCGCCCGCGCGCACCTCGGCCAGCGAGCCGACCGGCGAGCCGGTCCGCATCGCGCCGGCGGGCAGGGCGTCGGCCAGCAGCGCGTGCAGCCACCGCCGCGGGACCACCGCGACCGGGGCGCCCGCGCGCCGGACCACCGCGGCCTGGTCGGCGGCGAGCAGCGCACGACCGTGCCGGTCCCGGAACCCGCCGCCGGTGCCGATCGGCGCCGCCTGCGCCCGGACCTGCTCGCCGAGCCCCAGGGTGTCCAGGGCGAGCACCCCGTTGGGCATGATCCCGATGCCGGCCCCGTTCTCCCGCAGCTGCGCCGCCCGCTCCAGCACGACCACCTCGTGCCCGGCGCGGTGCGCCGCCACCGCCGCGGCCAACCCGCCCAGACCCGCTCCGACCACCACGACCCGCATGACGCCTCCTCCTCTACAGTTGTAGAGAAGCTACCGCAGGCCGCTCTACAGGAGTAGAGGATTGACCGACCGACGTACCGAGATCCTCGACGGCGCCCTCGCGGTGCTGGCCGAGCAGGGCATGCGCGGGCTCACCCACCGCGCCGTCGACGCCGCCGCCGGCCTGCCGGTCGGCAGCACGTCCTACTACTTCCGCAGCCGGTCGGCGCTGGTCGGCGGGTGCGTGGCCCGGCTGCTGGAGCTCGACCTGGCCGTCGAGGTGCCGCTGGTGCGCGCGGCGCCGCTCGACCTCGACGGCCTGGCCGAGGCCCTGACCGGGGTGGGGGTGGCGATGGTCACCGCGCAGCGGCACCGCACGATGGCCCGCTACGAGCTGAGCCTGGCCGCGGTCCGCGATCCGGACCTGCGGGCCGAACTCGTCCGCGGCGGCGACACCATCCGCGCCCTGGCGTCCGGCGCGCTGCGGGCGCTCGGCGCCCACGACCCGGACGCCGCGGCCGCCGAGCTGGCCGCGACCCTGGACGGCCTGGTGCTCACCGCGCTGGTGCGGGGCCCCCACGACCCCCCGGCCCTGGCCGCCTGGCTGCGGCCCGCCCTGGCCCGCGCACTGGGGGCGCAACCGGGGATCGCCGCCGCCGTCCCGCCGTGACCGGCCCGGTCAGTACAGCTTCTCCAGCCGGCTGATCCACTCCTCCCAGCCGCCCCGCAGCTGGTCGTAGTAGGAGGGCTCGACGGCCGGTCCGGTCCAGCTGTTGGTGATCGTCACCTCGGTGCGGCCCGGCTCGACCTCGCGGAAGGTCACGGTGACCACCTCGTCGCTGATCCGGCCGGTCGGGGTCTGCAGGTCGCTGGTGAAGGTGAAGGCGACCCGCTCCGGCGGGTCGAGCGCCAGGTACTCGCCGGTGAAGCCGTAGACCTCGCCGTCGGGCTCGTGGTTCTCGATCCGGTAGCGCCCGCCCACCCGCACGTCGGCGTGGACCACGGTGGCGAACCAGCGGCCCATCTGCTCGGGCTCGGTCCACGCCGCGTACAGCGTCGCCGGGGTGGCGGCGATGGTCCGGGCCACGGTGACGGAGTGCGGGACGGTGCCGGTCATGGGGACTCCTCCTGGTCTGGGGTGACGAAGCGCTCGAGGGCGTCGAGGCGCCGGGTCCAGTACTGCTCGTAGAAGCGCAGGTGAGCGGTCGCCGCGGCCAGCGGTTCCGGCTCCAGCCGGCACACGTGCCGGCGCCCGCGCACCGTGCGGTGCACCAGCCCGGCCCGCTCCAGCACCTGGACGTGCTTGGACGCGGCGGCCAGCGAGATCGGGTGCGGCGCGGCCAGCTCGCCGACGGTCCGCTCCCGCTCGGCCAGCGCGCGCAGCATGGTGCGCCGGGTCGGGTCGGCCATGGCGTGGAACACGGCGTCGAGTTGCTCAACCACACGGTTGAACATAGCCGGGCTCCGCCCGATCCTCAACCACGCAGTTGAATGATCAGGTGGTGGGTCAGCGGTCGGCGTAGCAGTCGACGACGCGGACCTGCATCGGGAAGTGGACGGGGGTGTCGCCGAAGAGCCGGCGGGTGGCGGTCACCGCGGCGGCGCGGACCGCGTCCGCCGCGTCCTCGGCGGCGTCGGCGGGGGCGTGCAGGAGCACCTCGTCGTGCTGGAAGAACACCGGCCGGGCCGGGCTGTCGCTGGCCCGCAGGGCCCGGCGCAGCTCGGCGAGCAGCACGTTCGCCCATTCCGCCGCGGTGGCCTGGACGACGAAGTTGCGGGTGAACCGGCCGCGGGAGCGCGCCGCGGCGGGCTGCTCGTCGCCGGGGCGGGCCGGTGGGCAGGTGCGGCCCAGGTGCGAGCGGACCAGCCGGCCCTGCTCGCCGGCCCGGGCGGCGCCGTCGACGTAGGCCATGGCCGCCGGGAAGCGCCGGCGCAGCACGCCCACCAGCTGCCCCGCCGACCCGGCGCTGGCCCCGTACATCGCCGAGAGCAGGGCGAGCTTGGCCTTGTCCCGGTCGCCGGCGAACTCGGCGGCGGCCAGCGCGGTGTAGAGGTCGTCGGTGTCGGGGGCCAGCGCGTGGTCGCCGGACAGCGCGGCCAGCACGCGCGGTTCCAGCTGCGCGGCGTCGGCGACGACCAGCCGCCGGCCGGGGTCGGCGCGCACCGCGCCGCGCAGTGCCCGCGGGATCTGCAGCGCCCCGCCGCCGCGGCTGGCCCAGCGCCCCGACACCACCCCGCCCACCACGTACTCCGGGCGGAACCGGCCGTCGTGCACCCAGGTGCGCAGCCACGCCCAGCCGTGGGCGGCGTGCAGCCGGGCCAGCTCCTTGTAGGCCAGCAGCGGTTCGACGGCGGGGTGGTCGACCCGGCGCAGCTCCCAGCTGCGGGTGCTGGTCAGCTCGTGCCCGGCCCGGGCGAAGGCGCGCAGCACCTCGGCGGGGGAGTCGGGGTTGACCGGGCGCCCGCCGAACGCCGCGCACACCGCCTCGGCCAGCGCGGCCACCCTCGGCGGCCGACCGCCCAGGGCCGGGCGCGGGCCGAGCAGCTCGGTGAGCAGCGCGTCGTGCACGTCGGCCCGCCAGGGCAGGCCCTCGGCCGTCATCTCCTCGGCCACCAGCGACGCGGCCGACTCGGCCGCCGCGAGCAGCCGCATCCCGGGGCCGGCCGCGGCCAGCGCGCGCTGCTGGGCGGCGTGCACGGCGACCAGGTCGGCGAGCTCGTCGGCGGAGGCGTCGGCGTCGAACAGGGTGGGGCGGTCGTCGGCGACCGGGTCGGGCTCGGGCTCGCGGCCGTGCAGCCGGGCGAGCGCGGCGGCCAGCCCGTGCGGCCGGCCGAACCGGCCGGCCGCGCCGACCAGCAGCCCCTCGACCAGCTCGACGTCGTGCGCCCGGCCGACCGTCACCCCGGCCCGGAGCAGGGTGCGGTAGGTGCGGGGCCGGGCGAACACCCACCGCGGGGCGTGGGCGCGGTCCATCGCGGCGACGGCGTCCAGGCCGGCCAGCACCTCGGGCGGCCCGATCGGGACGCCGTCCTCGGTCAGCCGCCGGACCCGGGCCGGGCCGTCGGGCGGACCGGGGTCGAGCGCGATCCGCGCCGGCGGGCCGCCGTGCTCGGGGCTGCCGTGCTCAGGGCCGCCCACCGGCACCCCTCCCGGTGGCGATCACCCGTGCCGGCGTCGGCCCCCGCGGGGCAGCCCGGCCAGCAGCCCGCGCTGCGGCACGCCGCGGATCTCCTCCGGCCCGGCGCCCACCTCGGCCAGCACGTCGTTGGCGGCCAGCACCCCCGACGCCGACGCCCGCTCCATCAACCCGGACAGGAACGGCGTGCGCACGTGGTCGCCGGCCACCCGGACGCCCCGGGCCAGCCCGGTCACGGTGGGCCGCAGCCCGGTGCTGCCGGGCGGGAAGGACGGAGCGGTGGCCTCCATCCGCTGCTGGACGTGCACCACTCCGGCGTCCGCGGTCTCCGGCCACAGCGCGGCCAGCTCGGCCCGCATCCGCGCGGTCGCCTGCTCGACGTCAGGTGCGGTGCAGGAGTACGAGTGCAGCTCCACCACCGAGCCGCCGGTGCGCGCGGCCCACTCCGCCGAGGGCCGTTCCAGCCGGGAGTACACGGTGACCGAGTCCAGCGTCGGCTCCCGGCTGACCGCGTTGAACGTCGGGCGCTCCGCGGCGACGTCGCGGTCGAGCCACAGCCGGGTCACCGCGAACGGCGGCGCGACGGTGAGCGCGTCGACCGCCGCGGCCAGCCGGGGCGCCGCCGCGGCGGCGGCCGGCGAGGCGGCCAGCAGGGTGCGCAGCGCGCCGGGATCGGTGGCCAGCACCAGGTGGGCGGTGTCCAGCGCGGAGCCGTCGGCGAGCTCGACCCGCCAGCGGTGGCCGTCGGCGGGGGCGATCGCGGCGACCGAGCTGGCCGTGCGCACCTGCGCGCCGTGCTTGTCCAGGTACGCCGCGAACGGCTGCCAGATACAGGTGAGGTAGTCGGTGTCCGGGGCGTCGAAGCCGATGCCGTCGGGGTTGCCCAGGAAGTAGTAGTGGAACATCGCGATCAGCTCGGCCGCCGACATCCCCGCCGGGTTGCAGAAGAACGACCGGGCGAACGCCTCGAACAGCATCGCGTTGGCCCGGTCGGACATCCCCAGCCCGGCCAGGAAGTCCGCGGCCGGCATCGCGTCGAACGCCGCCGTGGTGGCCCGCGCGTCGTAGGCCAGCAGCTCGGCGGCCAGCACCCGGTCGGAGCCGGTCAGGTCGCGCAGGCCCAGGCTGGGGGAGCGGACGAACAGCGCCAGCAGGTTCAGCGGCGGCGCGGTGGGCAGCCCGGTGAGGTCCTCGGCCGGCCACTGCCGGGAGATCACCGGGTAGCCGCCGACCGGGCGCAGGAACGACAGCCGCGGGTCGATCCGCCGCAGCACCGCCCGCCAGGTGGCGTAGTGCCGGAAGAAGGCGTGGAACCCGTGCTCGACGACCTGCTCGGTGCCGTCGGGCAGCACGTGCGGCCAGGCGCCCAGCCGCCCGCCCAGGGTCGGCGCGGCCTCCAGCACGGTGACCGCGACGCCGCGCTCGGCCAGCACCACCGCCGCGCTGATCCCGGCGATCCCGCCGCCGACCACGACGGCCTCGGTGCCCGGTGGGGCGTCCCGCGGCAGGGCGGGGTCGGCGGGTACCAGCACCCGGGTCCGCATCCGCAGCGGGGCGGCCCGGGAGGTCCACTCTCGGTTCACCGGCCGACCCTACGACCCGGCCCCGACACCTGCGCGCCACCGCCCGCCACCGGGTGCGCCGGTCACCCCGCGGTGAGGTGCAGCCGGGGCCAGCCCGCGAGGTCGCGCAGCAGTTGCCGGTCGTGGGTGGCGATGACGACGGCGGCCCCGGTGGCGTCGACGGCCGCGGTGAGCTCGTCGACGAGGGTCGGGGAGAGGTGGTTGGTGGGTTCGTCGAGCAGGACCAGGTCGGGGCGGGCGGCCAGCTCGAGGGCCAGGTGCAGGCGCCGCCGCTGCCCCTCGGACATCCGCCCGACCGGGGTGCCCATCGCCTCGCGGTCGAGCAGGCCGAGCGCCCCCAGCGCCACGGCCTCGCCGTCGCGGATCGTCCCGGCCGCGACCAGCTGCCCGACGAGGCGGTCGTGGAGTTCGCGCGGGGTGCGCCCGGCGTCGCCGTCCCGCTCCCACGGGGGCACCTCCTGGGACAGCACGCCCAGCCGGGTCCGGGGCGAGCGGGTGACCCGGCCGGTGGTCGGGTCGAGCCGGCCGGCGAGCACGCCGAGCAGGGTGGACTTGCCGGCCCCGTTCTCCCCGGTGACCAGCAGCCGGTCGGCGGCGCCGAGGCTCAGCGAGACCGGGCCGGGCAGGCGCCCGGCGACGGAGACGTCGTCGGCGCGCAGCAGCGCGGCACCGGCCCGCGCGCCGAGGTCGGGCCAGCGCAGGATCAGCGGCGGGGGCGGCACGGTGATCTCGTGCGCCGCCAGCGCGGCCTGCTGGCGGTGCAGGGCCTGGACGACGCCGGGCGCGCGCGACTGGCGCTGGTGCTTGCCGGTGCCCTTGTCGGGGCGCCACCCGGTGGCGAGCCGGTCGCGGGCCGCGCCCACCGCCTCGGTCAGCCGGCGCCGCTCGTCCTGCTGGTCGGCGTGGTCCTGGGCCCAGCGCTCGCGGTCGCGGCGGCGGGCGTGCTGCCAGGCGTCATAGCCCCCGGCGTACAGCGTGGCGGTGCCGTCGCGGCTGGGGTCGAGGTCGAGGAACTCCGCGGCGACGTCGGCGAGCAGCGCCCGGTCGTGGCTGACCACGGCGAGCCCGCCGTCGTGCTCGCGCAGCCGGCGGGTCAGGAAGCCCAGCCCGTCGGCGTCGAGGTGGTTGGTGGGCTCGTCGAGCAGCAGGATGTCGTGGCGGGTGCCGAGCAGGCAGGCCAGCCGGACCCGGTAGCGCTGCCCGACCGACAGGGTGTCCAGCGGCCGGTCGCGGTCGGTGCAGGCGCCGAGGGCGTCCAGGGCGATGTCGACGCGGCGTTCGGCCTCCCAGGCGTCGAGGCGGGTCGCGGCGTCCAGCGCCGCCGCGTAGCGGTCCTCGGCGCCCGGGGCGCCCTCGGCGAGGCCGAGGGTCGCCGCCTCGAGCGCGGCCAGCGCGGTCAGCTGGGCGCGCAGGGCGGCCGAGGTCAGCGTCGCGACGGTCGTCCCGGGTTCGGCGGCGAGCTCCTGGCGGGCCAGGCCGATCGTGCCGACCCGGGTGGCCGTGCCCCGGTCCGGGACCAGCAGCCCGGCCAGCACGTGCAGCAGGGTGGTCTTGCCGCGCCCGTTCTCGCCGACCACGGCCAGCCGCGATCGGTGCGAGACGGTGACCGTGAGGTCGGTCAGGACGCGCCGCGGCCCGCGGGTGACGGTGACGCCGTCGGCCCGGACGTGGGCGCTCGCGCCCGCCGGCAGATCGTCGCCGACGGGCCCGCCGGACACGACGGCAGCGGGCAGGGGAGGGGGAAGGTGTGGCACGTGGGTGCTCCGCGGCTCGGGATCGAGCCGGGCAGCAGGGGGCAGCCGCCCGGCGGGGACCGGAACGGCGAGCGCTGGTTCGGATCAGGAGGGCGCCGCCGTCAGCGGGCGCTGCGCACCTTCTGCGACCACAGACCACTTCCCGAGTACATGACCACGACGCTAGCAGCACGTCCACCACGAGCCGAGCGAGTTCGGGAATGGCCGCGTCGGCGGTGGGGTTTCCTCGGTGCATGACCATCGACGTGGGCAGGTACGGGATCTGGCAGAGCCGCGCGGGGCTGACCCCCGAGCTGGCGGCGCAGGTCGAGGCGCTGGGCTTCGGGGCGATCTGGATCGGCGGGTCGCCGTCGGGCGACCTGGAGCTGGCCGAGTCGCTGCTGGCCGCGACCGACCGGATCGTGGTGGCCACCGGGATCGTCAACATGTGGTCCACCCCGGCCGAGGAGGTGGCGCCGTCCTACCACCGGATCGCCGGGCGCTACCCGGACCGGTTCCTGCTCGGGGTCGGGATCGGGCACCCGGAAGCGGTCAAGGAGTACCGCAAGCCCTACGCCACCATGGTCGAGTACCTCGACGCCCTGGACGAGGCGAAGGTCCCGGTGTCGGGGCGGGCGCTGGCCGCCCTCGGCCCGCGCGCGCTGCAGCTGGCCGCCGACCGCACCCTGGGCACCCACCCCTACCTGACCACGCCCGAGCACACCCGGCAGGCCCGCGAGCTGCTCGGCCGGGGCCCGCTGATCGCCCCGGAGCAGAAGGTGGTGCTCGACACCGACTCCGAGCGGGCCCGCTCGGTGGGCCGCCCGGTGGTCGCCATGCCCTACCTGAAGCTGCGCAACTACACGTCCAACCTGCTGCGGCTGGGCTGGACCGAGGCCGACATCGCCGACGGCGGCAGCGACGCGCTGATCGACGCCCTGGTCGTGCACGGTGACGCGGCCACCGTCGCGGCCGGTCTGACCGCGCACCTCGACGCCGGCGCCGACCACGTCTGCGCGCAGGTCCTGCCGGCCGACCCCGACCCGCTGCCCGCCCTGCGCGACCTGGCCGCCGCCCTCGACCTGCGCTGACGCGCTCGTGCGTGAGTTTCCTGCGCAGAGGCAGGAAACTCACGCACGAGGGTGGACCTGGGGGGCGTTCACCCCGCAGTGCAGGCAGCGCTCGATCGGGACGCGCTGCTCGGGCGCCGGGGTGGCGGTGCCGGGTTCGACCGCCCCGCCGTCCGCCCCGCCGTCCGAGTCGTCGCCGAGGCGGGTGCGGATGGTGGCGAAGGCCAGCCCGGCCGCGGCGACCAGCAGCCCGGCCCCGATCAGGGTCGCGACCCGGTACCCGGCGTCGAACGCCGGGGGATCGGTGTAGACCTCGCCGGTGATCCCGGCCAGCACCGGCACGACCGCGACGGCGAGCAGCCCGGCGGCCCGGGCGACCGCGTTGTTCACCCCCGACGCCGCCCCGGCGTACCGGTCCGGGGCGGCGTCGAGGACGGTCGCGGTGAGGGGGGCGACGGTCAGCGCCAGCCCGGCGCCGAAGACCAGCACCGCGGGCAGCACGTCGAGCACCCACGAGGTGTCCGCGTCCACCCGCAGCATCAGCAGCAGCCCGCCCGCGCTGACCAGCGGCCCCACCGTGAGCGGCAGCCGCGGCCCGATCCGCCCGGCCAGCGCGCCGGCCCGGGCGGAGAACAGCAGCATGACCAGGGTGACCGGGAGCAGCGCGGTGCCCGCGGCCAGCGGGCTGAACCCGGCCACCACCTGCAGTTGCAGCACCAGCAGCAGGAAGACCGTGCCCAGCGCGCCGTAGATCAGCAGGGTCACCGCGTTGGCCGCGGTGAAGGTGGTGTCGGCGAACAGCGACGGCGGCACGAGCGGGTGCCGCGACCGGCGCTCGACGACCACGAACGCGGCCATCGCGGCGACGCCGACCAGCAACGCCCCCACCGTCACCGGGTCCGCGCCGCGCTCGCCGAGCCCGGTCAGCCCGTAGGTCAGCCCGCCAAGGCCGACCGCGGCCAGCACGGTGCCGGTGATGTCCAGGCCGGGGGCGGAGCCGGTGTCGCGGCTCTCCGGGACGTGCCGCATGGCGACCACCACGATCAGCGCGGCGACCGGCAGGTTGATCAGGAAGACCAGCCGCCAGTTCACCTCGATCAGCCAGCCGCCCAGGAACGGGCCGATCGCCCCGGCGATCCCGCCCAGCCCGGACCAGGCGCCCACCGCCGCCGCCCGGTCCGAGCCGTGGAACGACGCCGAGATCAGCGCCAGGCTGCCCGGCGTGAGCAGCGCCCCGCCGACGCCCTGCAGGGCGCGGGCGGCGATCAGCGTCTCCACGTTCGGGGCGAGCCCGCACAGCAGGGAGGCCAGCGCGAACCAGACCACCCCGATCACGAACACCCGCCGCCGGCCGAAGTGGTCGCCCAGCGACCCGCCCAGCAGGATCAGCGAGGCCAGGGTCAGGGTGTAGGCGTTGACGGTCCACTGCAGGTCGGCGAAGTCGGCGTCCAGCTCGGTGCCGATGCGCTCCAGCGCGACGTTCACCACCGTGCCGTCGATCATCACCAGTCCGGAGCCGAGCACCGTGGTGGCCAGCACCCACCGGCCCCCCGCCGTGCCCAGCCGCAGTCCGGTCGTCTCGGTCACCATGCGCCCCTCCCGGCCGGTCCGGCCCGGCCCGGGCGCCAGCGTAGAGCCGGGAACCGCCCGACCGACCGGTGCGGCGCGCCGGGCCGGTGACCCGGTGCGCGGAGCAACCTTCTACTCCACGTAGAAGTGGGTGTATCCTGGGCATGTGCCTACCCTGGGTGAGCTCGAACGCGCGGTGATGGAGATCCTGTGGTCGGCCGGCGAGCCGGTCACCGCCCGCGCCGTCCAGGACGCTCTGGGCGCGCGCGATCTGGCCACGACTACCGTGCTCACCGTGCTGGGCAGACTCGAGCGCAAGGGCCTGGTCACCCGGGCGCGGGTGGGCCGGGCCCACCACTACAGCGCGGTGGCCAGCCGCGAGGACCACGTGGCCGAACTGATGAACGACGCCCTGGACGGTGCCCCCGACCGGGGCGCCGCGCTGGCCCGGTTCCTCGGCTTCATCCCCGACTCCGAGCGCGCCGCGCTGCGCGACCTGCTCGGCCGGCCCGACCCCGCCCCGTCCGATCCCGCCCGATCCGACCCGGCCCGATCCGACCCGGTCTAGCCGGTCGACCCGGTGGAGCTGACCGCGCTCGGCCTGCTCGTGTTCGGCGTCGCGCTGGCCGAACCGGTGAGTCGGATGCTGGCCACCGCCCGCTGGCCGACCCGCGACCCGGTCGGCGGACTGCTGGTGTGGCAGGCGGTCGGCCTGGCCGGCGGGCTGGCGCTGCTGGGCGCGGGCGTGGTCTACGCCCTGGCCCCGCTCGGGCCGTCGCTGCCCGCCGCGCTGGACGCCCTGCGCGAGGCGCTGACCGGCACGCGCCCCTGGCCGCGGATCGGCCCGGACCACGTGCTCGCCCTGGTCGCGGCCGCGATCCTGGCCACCCGCCTGGTGGGGGTCCTGGTCGCGGTCGCGGTCCGCACGCTGCGCGCCCGCCGCCGCCACCGCGACCTGCTCGACCTGCTGGGCACCCCGTGGCCCGCGGTGCCGGGCGCCCGGGTGCTGGACCACCCGCTGCCGGTCGCCTACTGCCTGCCGGGTCTGCGCTCGCGGCTGGTCCTCTCCGCCGGGGTGCTGGACACCCTCGACCCGCACGGTGTGCAGGCCGTCCTCGCCCACGAGCGGGCCCACCTGCGCGAGCGCCACGACCTCGTGGTGCTGCCGTTCGTGGCCTGGGGGGCGACGGCGCCGTTCGTGCGCGGCATGGTGTGCGCGCAGATCGCGGTGGCCACCCTGATCGAGATGCGGGCCGACGACGTCGCCGCCGCCCGGACCTGCGCGGCCGAGCTGACCGGGGCGCTGCGCTCGATGGGCGGGGCCGCCCCGGCCGCCGCGCTGAGCTCGTTCACCACCGCGCTCGCCCACCGGCTGGAGCGGATCACCGCGCCGCCCGCCCCGCTGCCCGTGGCGGTGCGGGTGCTGGTCCGGCTGGTCGCGGTGGGCCTGGTCGCGCTGCCCACCGCGCTGCTGCTGGTCCCCTGACCCGTGGTGCTCAGGCCGGCTCGGCCCGCTCGACCACCCGGTCCGGGCCGCCGGTCAGCAGCCCCACCAGCCCGGCCAGCGGCAGCGCCACCAGCAGCACGAACGCCGCCGGGATGCCGATCACCACGGCCAGCCCGCCGATCAGCGCCGCACCCACGCTCGCCCCGGTGAGGAAGACCAGCGTGGCGATGCCCAGGGCGACCCCGCGCTGGCTGTCGGCCACCGCGCCGCCCACCGCGGAGATCATCGCCGGCTGGCCGATCCCGAACGCCGCCGAGACCAGCACCACCGCGCCGGCCAGCAGCACGGGGGACTGCGCAGCCGTGCCCACGGAGGCCGTCGCGAGCGCCACCACCGCCGTCGGGCAGGCCAGGGCGATGGACCGGCGCGCCCCGAACCGCCGCAACGACGCCTTGGCCAGCGCGGGCGAGACGAACCCGACCGCGGCCGCGGGCACCAGCAGCGCGCCGGTGGCCAACGGGGTCCACCCCCAGGAGGCGGCGGCCAGCGGTACCCCGAGCAGCAGGGCGAACCAGCTCGCCGGCACGGCCGCGGCGGCGAACGCGCTGCGCAGCACGGTCCGGTTGGTGATGATCGACAGCGGCAGGAAGCCGTCCGGGCGGCGGCGGACCCACCAGGCCAGCAGCGGCGCCCCGGCGACCAGCAGCGCCGCGCCGACCCCCGCGACCACCAGCCCCGTCGACGGGGACTGGATCAGCAGCACCAGCCCGGAGGCGCTGAGCGCCACGAACAGCGCCCCCAGCCCGTCGAGCCGCTCCCCGCTTCCCCGGGCCGGGGCCACCCGGGCCAGCGGCGGCACGGCCAGCAGCCCGAGCACCGGCAGCGCGACGGCCAGCCGCCAGCCGCCCAGCGCCTCGGCGGCGCCGCCGACGATCGGCCCGAGCGAGCCCATGGTGCCGGCCACCCCGGCGATCCGGCCCAGCGCGGCGCCCCGCTCGGCGCCGTCGAACCGGGCGCTGATCAGGGCGGTCGCCAGGACCGGGACCGCGGCGGCGCCGAGCCCCTGCAGCACGCGGGCGCCCATCAGCACCCCGAACGACGGAGCGAGCGCGGCCACCGCGGCCCCGACGGTCATGGCCACGATCCCGGCGCACAGCGGGCCGCGGATGCCGACCATGTCGGCCAGCCGGCCGTGCATCGGGGTGCCCACGGCCAGCGCGACGGTGTAGCCCGACACCATCCACGCCGCGGTCGACGGGGTCACCCCCAGATCGAGGGCCAGCTCGGGGAGCGCGACGGTGACCGCCGAGGTGGACATGCCGGCCAGGCCGAACAGCAGGCCGAGCAGGACGGCTGAGCGTCCGGGTGATGTCACGTCCCGGCGTAACGCCGTCCGGGCTGCTCGGCATTCCCGTCCGGGTGGGAGTACGACCACGGCCCCGCGCCCCGGTCGGGGTCGCGGGCCGTGGTCGGGTCGGCGGTGATCAGGCAGCGGGCACCCAGAACACGTGGTCGGCGCCGTAGCGGACCTCCGTACTTGCGCAGCTGCGCCTCGGGCGTCGAGGCCGGTGTCGACCAGGTGCCGGTGCCGTCCGGACCGCTCGCGCAGCTGTAGATCTGCACCCCCTCGGTGACCTCGTAGACCGACTGGACCGTGACAGTTCCGCCGATCTCAGGGGGCCAGGATCACCTTGCCCGCGGTCGCCCGGGACTCCAGCGCCCGGTGCGCCCCGGCCGCGTCGTCCAGCGGGAACGGCGGGTGCACCAGCGGCACCAGCTCGCGGCGGGCGGCCGCGGCCAGCGCCGCCTCCTCCAGCGGGCGCAGCCCACCCGGCCTGCGCAGGATCCGCGGGCCGATCGCCCAGGTCACCTGCAGAGCGCGGGCGACGACGTCGATGCTGGTGAAGGGGGTGACGCTGCCCGCCGAGAAGCCGAACAGCACCACCCGCGCGGGGGCGGCGAGCAGGTCGAGCGCGGCCCGCCCGACCTCGCCCCCGACCCCGTCGAACAGCACCGTCACCGTGGCCCCGCCCAGCCGCGTGCGCACCCGGTCCGCCCAGCCGGGGTCGCGGTAGTCCTCGGCGACGTCGGTGCCCAGCGCCCGCACCCGGGCCACCTTCTCCGGGCCCCCGGCCAGGCCGACGACCGTCGAACCGGCATGGCGCGCGGCCTGCACCAGCAGCGCGCCGATCCCGCCGGCGGCCGCGGGGACCAGCACCACGTCGTCCGGTCCGGGCGGGGCGACCTCCAGCACGGCCATCGTGGTGCGCCCGGTGCCGATCATCGCCACCGCCTCGGCCGGGGACAATCCCTCGGGCACCGGGTGCAGCGACCCGACCGCGGCCACCGCCCGCTCGGCGTAGCCGCCGTTGGCCTGCCCCAGGTGCGCGACGACGGCCCGGCCCCGCCAGGCCGGGTCGACGTCCGGGCCGAGCGCGCCGACGGTGCCGGCGACCTCCCGGCCCGGGACCATCGGCAGCGCCGGCAGCGGGAACGGCCCGCCGCCCCGCCCGGCCCGGACCGAGGCGTCGATCAGGTGCACGCCGGCCGCGGCGACGTCGATGCGCACCTGGCCCGGCCCCGGCTCGGGATCGGGCACCTCCGCGTACCGCAGCACCTCGGCCGCGCCGAACTCGTCCTGCCGGATCGCCTTCACCCGGGTCCTCCCGTCGATCGGTGTCGGGGCGGACGCTAGGAGCTGAAGTCGGGTCGAGGTCAACGGTCCGGTCGGGGTCGGGCGGGACGACCGTGCGTACGCGCCGGATGCGCGTGTCGGGCGTAGCGTGAAAGGCGTGCCCCATGATCTTCCTCGCACCCTCGGCGAACTGCGCGCGTCCGGTCACCGGCTGCGCGGGGTCAAGGACGAGATCCGTGACAACCTGCTCGCCGCCCTGCGCGCGGGCGCCGACCCGTGGCCCGGCATCGTCGGGTTCGAGTCCACCGTGCTCCCGCAGCTGGAGCGGGCGCTGATCGCCGGCCACGACGTGGTGCTGCTCGGCGAGCGCGGCCAGGGCAAGACCCGGCTGCTGCGCTCGATCGTCTCCCTGCTCGACGAGTGGACCCCGGTCATCGAGGGCTCCGAGCTGGGCGAGCACCCCTACGAGCCGATCACCCCGGCGTCCCGGCGGCGGGCCGCCGAGCTGGGCGACGACCTGCCCGTCGGCTGGCGGCACCGCGACCAGCGCTACACCGAGAAGCTGGCCACCCCGGACACCAGCGTGGCCGACCTGATCGGCGACGTGGACCCGGTGAAGGTGGCCGAGGGTCGCTCGCTGGGCGACCCGGAGACCATCCACTACGGGCTGGTCCCGCGCGCCCACCGCGGCGTGGTGG
>JASLAP010000391.1 GCA_030147065.1 Pseudonocardia sp.
GAGCCGGCGGCCGGGGGACGATCACCGCATGGCACTCGTCCCGCTCGACCTGCCCCGCCCCGACGAGATGCGCGGGCGCTGGGCCGCGTTCGCGGCCGTCTGCGCCGCCCGCGGCTGGTCCGACGGCTGCCGGGCGACCGGGCCGCTGTGGCACTTCGACGACGGTGGTGGGAACTTCGCCGAGCTGGTCCGGGTCGGCGACGGCCGGGCGGTGCTGCTCGGCAACGACCACGAGTACTCCGAGACCTACTTCGCCGCCGCCGCGGAGTACTTCGGCGAGGAGGAGACCGACCTGCTCGCCGAGGCCCCGGACTGGTGGGCGCCGCCGGCCCGGGCGGCGATGGAACGCGGCGAGTGGGTCGGCTTCGTCTACGGCTTCGACGGCACGTCGTGGTGGCGGGCGGACTACTCGAAGCCGGACGGCTTCAGCCAGGTCGGTCTCCCCGCGGTCGACGAGGGCCGGTGCCACGAGCTGATCGTCGAGTTCACCCAGGACGCCCCCGGCCTCGACGGCCCGCCGCGCCCCGAGGCCGTCGCCGCGCTCATCGCTGCGGACGGCGACGTCACCCCCGACCTGCTCGCCCGCGTCGTCGGTACCGGCTGCGACCTCGCCGCCGGCGCGGCCGCCGCCCGCGCCTTCCGCCACCCCTGAGCCCTCTCTCGCGCCGCCTCCCCGAACGAGAGTGACCTTCGTCCGGCCAGGCGGGACGAGAGCCACACTCGTTGGCCGCAGGCGACGGGGGCCGCGGGATGGAACGAGAGTTGCTCTCGCGCCACTCCGCCGAGCGAGAGCCACGCTCGTTCCGCGTGGCGGGACGAGGGTCACTCTCGTCGCGCGGGATCAGCCGGCACGGCGATCGGCGACGGGGACGGCGTGCAGCGGCGGCCGGGGACGCAGCGCGGCCCGGGCGTGGTTGGTGCGCAGATCGGCGAGCACCTGCGCGGGTCGCTGCCGGATGTCGCTGGGCAGGTGGTGCACCACCACCGCGCCGGCCGCCATCAGCCGGTTGCGGCGGTCGAGGGTGGCCGCGTAGTCGTCGGGGCCGAGGTGCCACTCCCGGGAGTCGATCTCCCAGGCCAGGGCGACGTCGTCGAACCAGGCGTCGGGAGTCGCGATGAAGCGGCCGGTCGCGTCGTGCAGGCGCGGATTCCACAGCGGGGCCGGGAGGGCGCTACCGCGCACGAGTGCACGGGCCTCGGCCTCGGCCGGTGACCGGACGCCGTCGGCGATCTCCTCCAGCACCGCCCGCGGCACCGCGCTGCCCCGGGTGCTGCCCGCCGCCAACTCCACGGCGAGCTCGGCGGCCGAGCAGTGGCCGCGCTGCACCGCCTCCGCCAGGGCGGCTCGCACCACCCCGCGCTCGTGGCTGCGGCGACCGAAGTCGAGCACCGCACGGGCGACCGGGGCGAGCGGCCACCGGCCCGGCCGTACCGGGGGCAGTCGCCCGGTGCGTTCGAGCAGCACCCTCCCCTGGCCCGAGCGCTGCACGTGGGACCCCACCAGCAGGTGGACCGGGCCGCCCGGCCGCGGGATGTTCCGCAGCCCGTGCAGGTCGAGCGCGTCCAGCCCGGTGATCACGCACGGCTCGCCGCCGCGGCCGCCGTACAGCAGGGCCGCGCGCCGGCGGTCGTCGCGGCCGGGCGGCCCGCTGTGCAGCAGCACGATCCCGGGCAGCAGCGCCTGCCACGGCCCACCCGGCCGGCAGCGGCGCGCGATGGTGCTGCGGGCGAGGCCGCACCGCTCCAGCGCCTGCACCCGCACGACCCGGGAACCCAGGAATTCGGCCATGTCGTCGATCCTCGATGGAGACATGCCCCGATCGTGACGCGACGACCTCCGACCGCGAGGGCCCGCGCATCCACTTGTGGACAACCACCCGCCATGTGGACAACTCACCCACCCCCACACCCCGCGGAACGAGCGCGACTCTCGTTGCGCGAGGCCGAGCGAGAGCGACTCTCGTTGCGCGGGATCGAGCGAGAGCGACTCTCGTTGCACACCACGCGAGAGCGACTCTCGTCCACGCGCGCGGAGCGAGGGTGGCTTTCGTTGCGCGAGGTCGGGCGAGAGCGGCTCTCGTTGTGGCGGGAATGGGAACGGGGCCGGCCACCGCCACGGGAGAGCGGTGACCGGCCCCGTCAGGGCCTTCGGCCGGCCCCGCCACCCGTCGGTGGGCGGGGCCGTGCGGCTACCGGGCTAGCGGTAGTCGCGACCGAAGTCGTAGTCGTCCAGCGGCACCGCGGCGCCGGTGCCCGTGCCGAACACGTCGGGGCTGTAGTAGCCGTCGTCGTAGCTCGGCAGCGCGTAGGCCGCCGTGCGGGCGTCCTCGGTCGGCTGGACCTGGATGTTGCGGTAGCGGTTGATCCCGGTGCCGGCCGGGATCAGCTTGCCGATGATCACGTTCTCCTTCAGCCCGACGAGCTTGTCGCGCTTCCCGTTGATCGCGGCATCGGTGAGGATCCGGGTGGTCTCCTGGAACGAGGCCGCGGACAGCCACGACTCGGTGGCCAGCGAGGCCTTGGTGATCCCCATCAGCACCGGGCGGCCCGAGGCCGGCTCGCCGCCCTCGGCGACGACGCGGCGGTTCTGCACCTCGAAGTCCGACCGCTCGGCCAGGGCGCCGGGCAGGAACTCGGTGGCGCCCGAGTCGATGATCGTCACCCGGCGCAGCATCTGCCGGACGATGACCTCGATGTGCTTGTCGTGGATGTCCACGCTCTGCGTGCGGTACACCTTCTGCACCTCACGCACCAGGTGCAGCTGCACCTCGCGCGGGCCCATGACGCGCAGCACCTCGTGCGGGTCGGCCGTGCCCTCCAGCAGCAGCTGGCCGACGTGCACGTGGTCGCCGTCGGCGAGCGGCCGCTCCTGACCGTCCACGACGGTCATCGCCAGCCACTGCCGCTTGGACAGCTTCTCGTAGACGATCTCCTCGGCCCCGTCGTCCGGGGTCAGGGTGATCTTCCAGAAGCGCTCGCCGTCCTCGATCGAGATCCGGCCGTCCACGTCGGCGATGGGCGCCTTGCCCTTCGGGACGCGGGCCTCGAACAGCTCCTGGACACGCGGCAGACCGGTGGTGATGTCGTCGCCGGCCACGCCACCGGTGTGGAAGGTGCGCATCGTCAGCTGGGTGCCGGGCTCGCCGATCGACTGCGCCGCGACGATGCCGACCGCCTCGCCGACGTCCACCAGCTTGCCGGTGGCCATCGAGCGGCCGTAGCACATGCCGCAGATGCCGGTGGCCGACATGCAGGTGAGCGCGCTGCGCACCTTGATCGTCTTGACGCCGGCCGCGACCAGCGCCTCCAGCGCCGGGTCGCCGAGGTCGCCGCCCTTGGCCACGATGACCTCGCCGTCCGGGCCGCGCACCTCTTCGGCCGAGCAGCGGGCGTAGATGCTGGTCCGGATGTAGCGGTGCGGGATCAGCCGGCCGTCCGCGGTCTCCTCGGTGACCAGCATGGTGATGCTGCGCTCGGTGCCGCAGTCCACCTCGCGGACGATGACGTCCTGCGACACGTCGACCAGGCGACGGGTCAGGTACCCCGAGTCGGCGGTCCGCAGCGCGGTGTCCGCCAGACCCTTGCGGGTGCCGTGCGTGGAGATGAAGTACTCCAGCACCGACAGGCCCTCGCGGAAGTTGGCCTTGATCGGACGGGGGATGTACTCGCCCTTGGGGTTGGCCACCAGACCACGCATCCCGGCGAGCTGCCGGACCTGGGTCATGTTGCCCGCCGCGCCCGACTTCACGATCGTCGGGATCGGGTTGTCCTCGGGGAAGTTGGCCTCCATGGCCCGGGCGACCTCTTCGGACGCCTGGTTCCAGATCTTGACCATCTCG
>JASLAP010000413.1 GCA_030147065.1 Pseudonocardia sp.
GCAGCGGCGAGGTGGCGCGGCCACAGGTGGTCCTGGAGCGCATCGAGTAGCGGGGTTGGACGGGGGCCACCGTCTACACTCGCCACCGCCATGCCGGGCACCTACCGCGTCGCAGTCGGCTCCTTCGAGGGGCCGTTCGACCTGCTGCTGCACCTCATCGCCAGGCACAAGGTGGACATCTACGAGATCCCCATCGCGCAGATCACCGACGACTACCTCGCCGTGGTGAACGCGATGGAGCGCATCGATCTCGACGTGACCACGGAGTTCCTCGTTGTCGCGGCGACTTTGATCGAGCTGAAGGCAGCCCGGCTGCTGCCCGCCGACGTCGAGCCGGACCTCGAGGACCTGGCGCTGGAGGCGCGGGACCTGCTGTACGCCAGGCTGCTGGACTACCGGATGTTCAAGGAGGCGGGACGCCACCTGGGTGCGCAGCTGGCGGCGCTGTCGGGCTTCGTCCCCCGCGCGGTGCGGCTGGAGGAGCGGTACGCGGGCCTGATGCCCGACGTGCGGCTCGAGGTGACACCGCAGCGCCTCGCCGAGATCGCCGCGCAGGCGCTTGCGGCCAGGCCGGAGCCGGTCGTGGACGTGTCCCATCTCCAACCGGTGCGCATGACGGTGCGCGAGGCAGCCGCGATGGTCATGCACGAGCTCCAGCGCGCCGGCGGCAACGCGACGTTCGAGGAGCTGACCGCGGGGTGCCGCCACCGCGTCGAGGTCGTCGTGCACTTCCTGGCGCTGCTGGAGCTGTACAAGCTCGACGTCGTCGAGCTGGACCAGACAGCCAACTTCGGCTCCCTGCGTGTAGCCGCCAATCCGGACGCGCCATGGGAGACGTCGGCGTTTCCCGAGATCGAGGAGTACGCCGCGGCACCCGCCGAGGACGAGGAGGTGACGCCGTGACGCCCGACCCCCACACCATGGCCGACACGCCGACCGGGACCGTCGCATCACCGCTGCGCAAGGCACTCGAGGCGATCCTCCTGGTCGTCGAGGAGCCGGTGGAGCCCAACACGCTGGCGCAGGTGCTCGAGGTGCCGACGGACGACGTGGTCGCGACGCTGCGGGGCCTGCGGGCCGAGTACGTCGACCAGGGTCGGGGGTTCGTGCTCCGTGAGGTGGCCGGTGGGTGGCGGCTGTACACGGACCCCGGCTCCGCCCCGTACGTCGAGCGCTTCGTCCTCCAGGGCCGCAGCACGAAGCTGTCGCAGGCGGCCCTCGAGACGCTGGCGATCGTGGCGTACAAGCAGCCGGTGACGCGGGCGCGCATCTCGGAGATCCGCGGCGTGGAGGCCGACGGTGCGGTCCGCTCGCTGCTGGTGCGCGGCCTGGTCGAAGAGGTCGGCCGCGAGCACACGCCGGGCCAGCCGTTGCTGTACGGGACGACGTCTGCGTTCCTGGAGCGCCTCGGCATCTCCGACGTCGCTGAGCTGCCCGACCTGCCCGACCTCGTGCCGGACGGCCCCCTGCCCGCCGAGCCACCGCCGGGCGGGTACAAGACCGCCCGCCGTGAGCTCGACGCCCTCGCCGTCCCCCATCCGGGGGCCACGGAGGACGAGGTGGCCGAGGAGTGACCTCGACCGCCAAGGCCGAGCGGGTGCAGAAGGTGCTCGCGGCGGCCGGTGTCGGCAGCCGTCGCGCCTGCGAGGAGCTCATCGCCGCGGGCCGGGTCACGGTCGACGGGGAGGTGATCACCCTGGGAGCGAAGGCCGACCCGGCCAGCCAGGTGATCACCGTGGACGGCGAGCGCATCCACACCGACCCCCGGCTGCTGTACCTGTTGCTGAACAAGCCCACCGGCTACGTCACCACCGTGACCGACCCGCAGGGTCGTCCGACCGTCATGGACCTCGTGCCGGCGTCGCCGCGGGTGTATCCCGTGGGACGGCTGGACCGCGACACCGAGGGCCTGCTGATCCTGACCAACGACGGGGAGCTGGCCAACCGCCTGGCCCATCCGCGCTACGCGGTCGAGAAGACCTACGTGGCCCAGATACGCGGGCCGGCCAAGCGTCGTGCGGTGCGTCAGCTGCTCGACGGCGTCGAGCTCGACGACGGCACCGCAAAGGCACGGTCGGTCCGCGAGCTGGGCGCCTCGGGCGACAAGACCCTGATCGAGGTCGTGCTCGCCGAGGGCCGCAAACGGGAGGTGCGGCGGATGCTGCAGGCGGTGAA
Source organism: Pseudonocardia sp. (assembly GCA_030147065.1). Taxonomy (GTDB): domain Bacteria; phylum Actinomycetota; class Actinomycetes; order Mycobacteriales; family Pseudonocardiaceae; genus Pseudonocardia. The sequence goes on from JASLAP010000413.1 coordinate 2,176, forward strand.
CCTGCCGCTGGAGCGGCTTGCCCGCGTCCGGATCGGCCCGCTGCCGCTCGGGGACATCTCCCCCGGCAAGTTCCGGCCACTCAGTGGCGCCGAGGTCCGTGCGCTGTACGCCGTGGTCGGCTTGGCGGGACCCGCCACCGCCGTGTCGTGAGCCCGTCGGCTGCTGCTCCCCGCCTGGCCGGACTGCGCGGCGCGACCACGCTGGAGGCCGACACCCGTGCCGAGGTGATGGCCCGGACCACCGAGATGCTGTCGACGCTGTTGGAGCGCAACGGTCTGCAGGCCGCGGACGTCGTCAGTCTGCTGTTCACGGCGACCGACGACATCCGCGCGGAGTTCCCCGCCGCGGCGGTCCGCGCCGCCGGCATCGCCGACGTGCCCATGCTGTGCGCCCGCGAGCTGGCCATCGAGGGCGGCAGCGGGGTGCCGCTGTGCATCAGGGTCCTCGCCCACGTGTACACCGATCGTCCCCGCGGCCAGCTGCGGCACGTGTACCTGCACGACGCCCGGCAGCTGCGCAGCGACCTGCCGGAGTAGCGGTGGCCGAGCACCGCCCAGCGTCGTTGCGGGTCGCGATCGTGGGCACCGGTCTGGTCGGTGCGTCGCTCGGGCTGGCGCTGCGCCGTCTCGACGGCGTGGTGACGGTGGTGGGGTTCGACCGTGACCCGGAGCAGCTGGCCGTGGCGTTGCGGCGCGGGGCAGTCGCGTCCGCCGCGGACTCCGCTGCGCAGGCCGTTGCCGGCGCCGACATCGTCGTGCTCGCCGTCCCGGTCTCGGCCATTCCCGGCGCCGCAGGCGAGGTTGGCCCCGCGATGCGGGCGGGAGCCATCCTGACCGACGTCGCCAGCGTCAAGGCCCCGGTCGTCGAGTCGCTGGAGCAGGCTGCCGGGCCGGGCGTCCACGTCATCGGCGGCCACCCGATGGCCGGATCTCACGAGGCCGGCGCCGCGCACGCTTCGGGCGAGCTGTTCGTGGGAGCCACCTACCTGCTCACACCGACCGTCGGCACGGACCCTGGTGCCTACCGGCGCCTGCACGCCCTCGTCGCGGCCATCGGTGCCCGGCCGCTGGCGGTCGACCCCGCTCACCACGACGCCATCGTCGCGGTCATCAGCCACCTGCCGCAGCTGGCCGCGACGACGCTGATGAACCTCGCCGCCGACCGGGCGCGCTCCGAGCACGCGGGTCTGCTGCTGCTGGCCGCCGGCGGCTTCCGCGACGCGACCCGGGTGGCGGCGTCGGATCCCGACCTGTGGCTGGACATCTGCGAGCAGAACCGGGACGCCATCGTGGGAGTCCTCGACGACTACCGCGAACGCATCGGCGCGTTGCGCTCGGCGGTGGACCTCGGTGATGCCACGACGTTGCGCCGGGTGCTCGCCGACGCGCGCGCGGCGCGCCGAGCGCTGCCCGGCAAGGAGACCGCCACGGGAGCCCTCGTGGAGCTGCACCTGCCGATCCCCGACCGCCCCGGCGTGCTCGCCGAGGTCACGACCACGGTGGGATCGGCCGGCGTCAACATCGAGGACCTCGGGATCGACCATGCCCCCGAAGGCGGACGCGGTGTCCTCCGACTCGCGATCATCGGGTTCAAACCCGCCGGCGTCGCCCGCGAGGCGCTGGAGGCCCGCGGCTACGAGGTGCTGGAGCAGCCGCTGTGACGCCCATCCTCGGCGCGACGGCGGTCCGGGTCGAGGCGCAACAGCCGCTGGTGGGAGCCCTGCGGGCACCGCCGAGCAAGAGCCTGACCAACCGGGCGCTGCTCGTCGCGGCGCTCGCGCAGGGCAGCAGCCGCCTGCTGCATCCCCTCGACAGCGACGACGCCGCGGCGATGCGCGCCGCGGTGCAGGCGCTCGGTGCCCGCGTCACCGACGTTGACGGCGGACTGGCGGTGGACGGGACTGCGGGAGCGGTTGAGGCTGCGGGGCCTGTGGACGCCCGCCTGTCTGGGACGACGATGCGCTTCGTCAGCGCGGCGGCCGCCCTGGCGCCGTCGCCGGTCACCGTCACGGGCCGGCCGCCGCTGCTGCGGCGGCCGGTGGGGCCGCTCACCAGCGTCCTGCGGGACCTCGGCGCCACGGCACGGGATGCGCACGGGTTCCCGCCGGTCGTCGTGGGTGGCGGCCTGCGGGGCGGTGAGGTCACCGTGGACGTCAGCGCCAG
>JASLAP010000422.1 GCA_030147065.1 Pseudonocardia sp.
CGGGCCGGCTCGGTGATCGGCGGCGGCCCGGACGGCGGGCGGCGCGGCGGCAGCCACGGCACCAGGGCCTCGCCGAACGCCCGGACGTCGCACTCGGGCTCCCGGCCCCACACCGTGATCAGCGCGACGGCCCCGACCTGCCCGGCCCGGCGCAGCACGACGATCGGGTTCGCCACGTGCATCAGCACCTGCACCGCCGCGACGACGTCGAACGGGCCGTCCGGCGGGTCGTGGGCGTCGCCGAGCCGGAACCCACCGGCCGGGACGGCGGCCGCGGCCGCCGCTACCGCGGCGGGGTCGGTGTCGATCCCGGTCACCGCCGCCCCGCGCCCGGCCGCCGCCGCGGCGAACTCCCCCGGGCCGCAGCCCAGGTCGAGCAGTCTAGTGCCGGTCCCGACGCCGGCCCGGTCCAGGGCCGACGCGTGCAGCGGGGCCGCCCAACCCGGCGGGCCGGCGGCGCTCACCCCCAGACGTCCTGCGCGACCTGCACGATCAGCCGCAGCTTGGCGACCTGGTCGGCGTAGCTGAGCTCGTTGCCCTCGACGGTGGAGGAGAACCCGCACTGCGGGGACAGGCACAGCTGGTCCAGCGGCACGTACTTGGCCGCCTCGTCGATCCGCCGCTTGAGGGCGTCGGCGTCCTCCAGCTGCCCGTTCTTGGTGGTGACCAGCCCGAGCACCACCTGCTTGCCCGGCGGCACGAACCGCAGCGGGGCGAACCCGCCGGAGCGCTCGTCGTCGAACTCGCAGAAGAACCCGTCCACGGCCAGCTCGCCGAACAGCGCCTCGGCGACGAAGTCGTAGCCGCCCTCGGCGGCCCAGGACGAGCGGAAGTTGCCCCGGCACATGTGCGTGGTGACCCGCATGTCCGCCGGCCGGTCGGCGATCGCGGCGTTGATCTGGCGGATGTAGCGCAGGTGCTGGTGGTCGGCGTCCTCGCCGCGGGCGGCCATCTCGGCGCGCTGCGCGGGGTCGTTGAGGTAGGCCAGCGAGGTGTCGTCGAGCTGGAGGTAGCGGCAGCCGAGCTCGCCCAGCGCACGGACCTCGTCGGCGTAGGCCGCCGACAGGTCGGTCCAGAACTCCTCGACGTCCGGGTAGACCGAGCGGTCGATGGCCGCGGTGCCGCCCCGGTAGTGGACCATGCTCGGCGACGGGATCGTCAGCTTCGGCACCGCCGTGCTCACCCGGCCCTGCAGGAACCGGAAGTGCTCGGCGAAGATCGGCTGCTCCAGCCGGACCTTCTCCTGGATGGCCAGCCCGGCCGAGGTGAACGCGCCCTCGCCCTGGGCGTTGACCATCCGGACCCTGATCTGCTCGTCGGTCTTGCGCACCCCGCCGAGCTGGTAGATGAAGTCCATGTGCCAGGACGTCCGGCGGAACTCGCCGTCGGTCGCGGCCTGCAGGCCGATCTCCTCCTGCATGGCCACCACGTCGGTGATCGCCTCGTCCTCGGCGGCCCGCAGGCCCTCGGCGTCCAGCTCGCCGGCGGCGAACTCCTCCCGGGCCGCGAGCAGGGCCGGCGGGCGGAGCAGGCTGCCGACGTGGTCGGCTCGGAACGGCGCCTCGGTGCGTCCAGACATGTCGGAAACCTAATGGGACCCCAGGGCTGCCGCCGCGCGGGCTTCCGGCATCCGGAAGAGCTGTTGCACCTCAGGGATGGGCGGCCGCGGCCTGCCGGTCGGCCTCGGCCAGCGCCGCGCTGACCCGGGTCCCGGCCTGCCGCAGCGCCCGCTCCAGCTCCCAGCGCCGGGCGGCGAAGTCGTCCCGGCTGACCGACAGCCCCAGTCCGGCCACCACCTCGCCGTCGGCGCCGGTGACCGGGACCGCGATGCCGGCCACCCCCGCCGCGTACTCCTCCACCTCGACCGCGGCCCCGTCGGCCCGGATCCGGCGCAGCTCGCGGTCCAGGGCGCGCCGGTCGGCGACGGTGTGCGCGGCCAGCCGGGGCAGCCCGGTGCGGACGACCAGCTCGGCCAGCCGGGCCGGGCGCAGCCCGGCCAGCAGCACCTTCCCGGCCGCGGTGGCGTGCGCCGGGGTGGGCTCGCCGACCCGCAGCCCGGGCGGCAGCGGGTGCTCCGGGCAGTCGTCGACGTGCGCCACCACGATGTCGCCGTCGCGCCGGACCACCAGGTAGCCGGCCGCGGCCGCCTCCAGGTGCACCTCGTGCAGCACGGCACGGGCGGCCGCCGGTGGCCGGACCTGCCCGGCGAGGCTGTGGTTCAGCTCGGCGACCCGGTAGCCAAGGCCGTAGCCGCGCACGCCGTGCAGCCGCACCAGGTAGCCCTGCTCGACCAGCACGCCCAGCGCCCGGTAGACGGTGGGCAGCGGGCAGTCCAGCCGGCGGGCGATCGCCTTGGGCGTCACCCCGTCGCCGGCCGCGGCCACCGCCTCCAGGATCCGCAGGGCGCGGGTCACCGACGAGCCGGGTGCCGCGGCGGGTGCCACGGCGACCAGTGTTCGGTAGAACTGTGGCTCGCGCACTACCGATCGACGGGAACGACCTCATGGACGACAACGAGCTGCACAAGCGGATCGACGAGCTGGTGGCCGAGGAGCACCGGCTGGAGCGGGCGCACATCGGCACCCGGCTGTCCGAGGCCGAGCAGGCCCGGCTGGCCGGCCTGGGCGTCCAGCTGGACCGCTACTGGGACCTGCTGCGCCAGCGCGACGCGCGGCGCCGGGCCGGGCTGGACCCCGACGGGGTCCAGGAGCGGTCGGCGGAGGTGGTCGAGGGCTACCAGCAGTAGCTGTCCGTCGGGTCCGGTCGGGTCGACCGCCGCCGGGGATGCGCGGTGCCCCCGACTCCGCCAGCATCACCGGCGTGCAGATCACCCCCGTCACCCCGGACCGGCTGGTGGACGAGGTCGTCGCGCTGGTCGACGCCCGCCCCGGCCGGGTCCGGCTGGCGGTGGACGGGCCGCCGCCCACCCGCCCGGTCGCGCTGGCCGCCCGGGTCGCCGACGCGCTGCGCACCCTGGGCCGGGTAGCCGTGGTCGTGGACGCCGGGGACTACCTGCGCCCGGCCTCGGTCCGGCTGGAGTTCGGCCGCGAGGACCCCGACGAGTACCTGGACGGCTGGCTGGACGTGGCCGGGCTGCGCCGCGAGGTGCTGGACCCGGCCGGGCCGGACGGGTCGGGCCGGGTGCTGCCCCGGCTCTGGGACGCCGCGGCCGACCGGGCCTACCGGGAGCGCTACACCGAGCTGCCCGCCGACGGCGTGGTGCTGCTGGCCGGCACGCTGCTGCTGGGCCGGGGGCTGCCGCTGGAGGCCGGGGTGCACCTGCGGATGGGCCCGGCGGCGCTGGCCCGGGCCCTGCCCGCGGAGCTGGCCTGGACGCTGCCGGCCCACCGGCGCTACGCGGCCGAGCACGATCCGGAGAAGATAGCCGATCTGGTGGTCCTCAGCGACCACCCGGAACGCCCGGCGGTGCGAAGATGAACCCGACACCAGCCGGGGAAGAAGGTGATGGTGGGCGAGGAGGGAGTTGAACCCTCACGTCCTTTCGGACACACGGACCTGAACCGTGCGCGTCTGCCATTCCGCCACTCGCCCTGACGGGGAAGAAGTTAGCACGCGGTCCGGACGGGCCCCGCACGGACCCCTCTCCCGGGGCCCGCCGCGGGAACCGCGTCGGGCGAAGTCGGGCCGCGGGTTAGCACAGATACGATCGGGTCCATCAGCAACACGCCGATGCAGGACGGAGGAAGGTCGTTGGGCCGCGTCGACAGGTTCGAGCGCCGTCTCCAAGGGATGGTGGGCGACGCCTTCGCGCGGGTTTTCGGTGGCAGCGTCGTTCCCCAGGAAGTCGTGCAGGCGCTGCTCAGGGAGGCCGAGGACCACATCGAGGAGCTCGCCGGGGGTCGCCTGCTGGCGCCCAACCGGTTCACCGTGCTGCTCAGCCCCACCGATCTCGACCGCATGGGCGGTGACCGCGCGGACATCGTGAACTCGCTGTCCACCTCGGTCACCGAGCAACTCGCCGACCAGGGGTGGGACACCTACGGCGAGGTCGTAGTCTTCCTGGAGCGCTCCGATGCGCTGCACACGGGACAGTTCCGCACCCGCTCATCCGTGGACCCCGACGCCTCCCGCCGGGACGCCATCCGAGCACGCGACGCAGGAGAAGCACCCATGAGCCAGCAACCGGGCCACCCCGAGGAGAACGGGCAGTACGGCTACGACCGTGGTGCCCCCGGATACGGGCAGCAGACCTACGCCCCGCCCGCCTACGACCAGCGCCAAGGGGGGTACGAGCAGGGCGGCGACCCCGCCCAGCCGGGCTACGGCCAGCAGCCGGGTGGCTACCCGCCGCAGGGCGGCGCCTACGGCGCCCAGCCCGGGCAGCCCGGGCAGCCCGGTTACGACCAGGGCTACGGCGGGCAGCCCGGTGGCTACGGTGGCCAGCAGGGTGGGTACGGCGGGCAGCCCGGTGGCTACGGCGGGCAGCCCCCGCAGCCCGGGCAGCCGGGCTACGACCAGGGCTACGGCGGACAGCCCGGCTACGGTGGCCAGCCCCCGCAGCCGGGGCAGCCGGGCTACGACCAGGGCTACGGCGGGCAGCCCCCGGCGTACGGCCAGCCCGGCTACGGCCAGCAGCCGCAGCAGCCGGGCTACGGCCAGCCGGGTTACGGCCAGCAGCCGGGCTACGACCAGCAGGGCTACGGCCAGCAGCAGGGCGGGTACGGCCAGCAGGCCTACGCCCAGCCCGGCTACGCGC
>JASLAP010000500.1 GCA_030147065.1 Pseudonocardia sp.
CCACAAACCGGCCGGGAACCCCGCGCACGGCGGGCGCGGCAACCGCCCCGCCGGCCCGCCGTCGGTGCCCCCGGGCACGGACGGACCGCCGTCCCTGCCGCCCGCCGCCGGTCTGCCGCCGCGGCTGGTCGATCCCTCGGCCACGACCGCGCTGCCCTTCGTCAAGAAGCCGGTGGTCACCGAGCCCGAGCCCCCGTCGGGGTTCGTCCGCTTCCTGTCCCCGGCCTTCGCGCTGATCGCGGTCGCGCTGCTGCCGCTGGCCGCGGCCACCACCGACCTCGAGGCGCTGGACGGGTGGGGCCTGGCCCGGGTCCTCGGCCCGGCCGCCTGGGCCGCGCTGGGCTTCGCCATCGCCGCCTGCGTGTCCGAACTGTGGTCGCGCGTGCCGCGGATCCCGATGCTGGCCGCCGCGACCGGGGTGCTCATCCTGTGCTCCACCGGGCTGCCCTCGGTCATCGAGCCGGCCGCCCGGTTCGGCACCGCGTGGACCACGGCCGGGTTCGTCGATGCGCTCGCGGTGCAGAACGGGGTGTCCCCGGTCGGGCTGGACGCCCGGTTCTACTGGCCGGCGTTCTTCGCCCAGTGGGCCTGGATCCGGGAGGCCGCTGGGGTCACCGAGCTGGACACGGTGCTGCGCTGGTTCCCGCCGATGATCGTCACGATCTGGACGATCGGGATCTACGCGCTGGCTCGCTCGATGCTCGGGGGCACCCGCGCGCCCTGGGTGGCGGCGTGGCTGTTCGTCGGGCTGAACTGGATCGAGCAGGACTACTTCTCCCCGCAGGCCCAGGCCGTCGTGCTGATGCTGACGGTGCTGACCTTCGCGCTGGGCCCGCTGGCCACCCGCCGGGTCGACGCCGCCGGGGTCCCCGGCTGGCCCGCCCCGCACCCCGGCGCCCCGCGACTACCGCTGGTGCGCCGCTGGCTGGTGGCCGCGATGACGCCGCCGAACCGGCCCGCCCTGCCACCCCGCCAGCTGCTGCTCATCTACTTCTCGATGACGCTGTGCGTGATCGCCGTCGTGGTCGAGCACCAGCTCACCCCGTTCGCTTTGCTCGGTCAGCTGACCCTGCTGGCGGTGGTCGGCCGGTTCCGGGGGCGCGCGGTGCTGATCGTCGGGGTGCTCGCCGTCGCCCTGTGGATCTTCGTCAACAACCGCGACTTCTGGACCTCCCAGCTGGGCATCCTGATCGGCAGCGGGGACACCGGGGCGGCCCTGGAGGAGGGCGTGGCCGACCGGCTGGCCGGGGACGCCGGGCAGGTCTTCGTCAAGCAACTGCGGGTGGTGCTGGCCGGGTTCACCTACCTGCTCGGCGCGGTCGGCATGCTGGTCTACTGGCGGCGCCGCCGCGACCTGGTGCCGTTCGGGCTGGCCGTGGTGCCGATGGCGCTGGCCGCGCAGGGCTACGGCAGCGAGGGCTTCCTGCGGATCGTGCTGTTCGGGCTGCCGATCCTGGTCATCCTGGGCACCGATGCGCTGCGCTGGATCGCCCGCCGATGGCGCAGCAGCGAGTACCTGCTGGCCGTGGCGATGGTCGCGCTGTTCGGCATCCTGGTGCTGGTCCGCGGCGGCAACGAGGCCTATCAGGCCACCTTCCCCGAGGAGGTGGCGATGTACCGGCAGGTGGTCGCCGAGACCCCGGCCGGCCAAGAGATCATGGCGATCAACCAGGCCGGCCCCACCGGGGTGGAGGGCATCACCACGCACGGGCGCGGCAACAACATCGAGGGTTGCGGGCAGATATCCGACGACCCCATCCCGTGCATCGACGCGCACTACCCCGACGTCCTGGTCACCTATACCTCGGTGGAGAAACTGGGCGTCTACCTGGAGAACCGCCAGCCCGGCTGGACGCTGGAGTTCATCCAGGAACTGGTGGCCTCGGGCCGCTACGTGATCACGTTCCAGGACGGCTACAACGCGGTGCTGAAGAAGGCCGCCGTCCCCGCCGACCCGGCCGCCGATGACGGTGCCGGCGCTGCTGACGGCGGCGCTGCTGACGGCGCCGGTGCTGACGGCGGTGCTGGCGGCGGGGCCGGTGATGCGGCCGGTGCCGCCGGTCAGGGCGGCGCCACCCCGCCGGCGGGAGGCTGACGATGATCATCGATCCGGCGATGGACAAGTGGGTCTGGATCAGCGCCGCGGTGTTCCTGGTGCTCCTCGGAGCCCGGGCGTGGGTGGTGGAGACCGGCCGGCGCCAGCTCGGCGGCACGCCGGCCCGGGTCCGGGTGCTCACCGTGGGCGCCGGGGTCATGCTCAGCGTCGTCGTGGTGATGTTCATGGCCCAGGCCGGCACGCTGCTGGTGCAGTCGCTGCTGACCGGGACCGACCCGATCGCGCTGCTGGGCGGCACCGACGGACAGCCGGTCCCCGGCGGGCAGGCCCCGGCCGACCCGGCCGGGCAGGCCCCGGTGGCACCCGCCCCCGAGGGAGTGGCACCCGCCGCTCCGGCCGGAGGCTGATACCCCGAACCACGAGCTCGACCGACTCGCGCGGCACCGTGACGGCGACCGCGTCGACCACGAACGCTGCCTCGCTCCCCGAACGAGCACCGAGGTGCCTAGGAGGTTCTCACCCATGCCGAACCAGACGTACGACTTCGTCATCGTCGGCGGTGGCGCCGCCGGTTGCGCGCTGGCCAACCGGCTCAGCGCGGACCCGTCGAACCGCGTCCTGCTGCTGGAGGCCGGCCAGCCGGACTACCCGTGGGACGTGCTGACCCACATGCCCGCGGCGATGGGCATGGCCATCGCCCAGGACAGCCACAACTGGAAGTACGTCTCCGAGCCCGAGACGCACATGAAGAACCGGCAGATGCCGCACCCCCGCGGGAAGCTGCTGGGCGGCTCGGGCTCGATCAACGCGATGAACTTCATGCGCGGGCACCCGGCCAACTTCGACCGGTGGGCCGAGCACACCGGCATGAAGGACTGGGACAACGCGCACTGCCTGCCCTACTTCAAGCGGGTCGAGACCTCGCTGTCGTTCGGCGACAGCGAGTTCCGCGGGAACAGCGGGCCGCACGTGCTCACCCGGGCGTCGCTGGACAACCCGCTGTTCGACGTCTTCTTCTCGGCCGCCCAGCAGGCCGGCTACCAGCTGACCCAGGACTTCAACGGGGCCCGCCAGGAGGGCTTCTCGGCCTTCGAGCGGTTCATCGTCAACGGCAAGCGCCGCTCCTCGTCGCAGGCCTACCTGCGCCCGGTGCAGGGCAGGCCGAACCTGACCGTGCGCACCCGCGCCTACGTGACCAAGGTCGTGTTCGCCGGGAACCGGGCGGTCGGCGTGGTGTTCCGCGGCCGCAACGGCGTGGAGTACCACGTCAGCGGCAAGGAGATCGTGCTGTCCGGGGGGACGTTCAACACCCCGCAGCTGCTGCAGCTGTCCGGGGTCGGCAACGCCGACGAGCTCGCCGCGCTGGACATCCCGGTCATCCACCACCTGCCCGGCGTCGGGGAGAACCTCGAGGACCACCTCGCGGTGCAGGTCCAGCACGCCTGCAAGGAGCCGATCTCGATGATCGGCATGAAGAACAAGCTGAACTGGCCGGGCATGGGCCTGAAGTGGCTGGCCGGGCGCGGTGAGGCGACCAGCAACATGTTCGAGGCCGCCGGGTTCGTGCGCAGCAGCGAGGACCGCGTCTTCCCCGACGTCATCCTGGTGTTCGCGGCCATGGCGATGGCCTTCGACCCGGACAAGCAGGTCGAGGGGCACGGCTACCAGCTGCACGTGGGCACCATGTCGGCGACCTCGCGGGGCAGCGTCAAGCTCGCCTCGGCCGACCCGTCGGTGCACCCGCGGATCCGGCTGAACTACCTGGCGACCGAGCGCGACCGCGAGGACTGGGTCAAGGCGCTGCGGATCGGCCGCGCGCTGCTCGACCAGCCGGCCTTCCGCGACCTGGACGCCGGCGAGATCGTCCCCGGGCCGTCGGTGCAGACCGACGAGGAGCTGCTGGACTGGGTGGCGTCCAAGGCCCAGACCGGGCTGCACCCCAGCGGCACCTGCCGGATGGGCAACGGGGAGATGGAGGTCGTCGACCCGGGCACCATGCGCGTGCACGGGCTGGAGGGCCTGCGGGTGGTCGACGCGTCGGTGTTCCCGACCACGACCAACGCCCAGATCTACGCCCCGGTGATGATGGTCGCCGAGAAGGGCGCCGACATCATCCTGGGCAACACCCCGCTCGCCGCGGAGTACCCCGGGTACGCCCACGAGTCCGGCGTCGAGCCGGTCACCGGCTCGGCCAACGGCTCGGCGGGCCGGCCGAGCCCGGCACCGCGCACGTCCACCACGGCATAGTCCGGCAGCAGCCCGGCACCGGTGCCGCGGGAGGGTCCGCGGCACCGGCGCCGGCCGACACAGGGGGAACAACAGCATGGCGGTGCCGCAGACGGGACCGACCTGGGTGGGCCGGATCGAGCGTCGGGGGGTGCTCGAGGACATCGCGGTCGACCCGCACTACGTCGCGGCGCGGTTGCTGGTGACCGCCGGCGGCGCGCCGGTGGGACTGGTGACCGTGCCGCTGGTCGACGGCCGCGCCGACGCGGAGGCGCTCGGGCGCACCGTGGCCGAGCAGGTGGGGCCGGACGTGTCCACGACGGTCCCGCCGGTGTCCGACGCGCCGCTCACCGCGGTCGTCGCGACCCGGGGACGGCCGGACAGCGTGCGTCGGTGCGTGCGCGCGGTGCTGGCCGGGAACCACCCGGACGTCACGGTCGTGGTGGTCGACAACGACCCCGTCGACGACGCCACCGAGCAGGTGGTGCGCGAGTTCGACCGCCCCTCGGTGCGCTACGTGCGCGAGGCGCGGCGCGGGACCTCGGTGGGCCGCAACCGGGGCCTGCTGGAGGCGCGCACCCCGGTGGTCGCCTTCACCGACGACGACACCGAGGTCGACCAGGACTGGGCCGCCCGGATCGCCGGCGCCTTCGCCGCCGACCCCTCCCTGGCCTGCGTCAGCGGGCCGGTGGTCGCCGCCCGGCTGGACACCCCCGAGGAGCGGGCCTCGGAGTTCGGTCTGGTCTGGAACAAGGGCTTCGAGGCCAAGCGCTACTCGCTGGCCGACCCGCCGGCCGGCTCGGCGATCTTCCCGTTCTCCCCGGGGCTCTACGGCATCGGCGCCAACTTCGCCGTGCGCGCCTCCCCGGCCCGGGCGGTCGGCGGGCTGGACGAGGCCCTCGGCCCGGGCACCCCCGCCCTGGGCGGCGAGGACGGCGAGTTCATGGTGCGGCTGGTGCTGGCCGGGCACGCCGTCGGCTACGACCCGGGCATCCTGGTCTGGCACCACCACCGCTCGTCCCCGGACGAGCTGCGCAAGCAGGTCCGCGGGTACGCGATGGGCCTGGGTGCGTTCCTGACCAAGATCGCGCTGGACCGCCGGGCCGGGGTGATGGCGCTGCAGCGGCTGCCCGCCGCGGTGAACCAGCTGCGCCACATCGGCGAGCGCGAGGCGGACAACGTGGGCGAGTCGGCCGGGTCGAGCGCCGAGCGGCTGCGCTGGATGCTCAGCGGCGGCTCGGCCTACGTACGCGGGCGTCGCGCGGCCCGTCAGGCCGGCGGCCGGGTGCCGCCACTGGTTCGGCGATGAGCGGCGTGCGCGCCGGGCGTCCCGCGGAGGAGGAGTATCCCCATGACTGAACCCCAGACCATCCCGCTCGCGCCGGGCCCGGAGCCCGGACCGCAGCGCCGCCCACCGCGCCAGGTGATCGCCCTGGTCGCCGGCCTGGTGGCGCTGGTGCTCGTCGCGGTGCTGGTGTTCGTGCTCGTCCGGCCCGGATCGGGGCTGGCCGGCGAGGACACCAGCGCGGGGGAGCTGCTGAACTGGGGCGAGCCCACCCACGTCGAGACCTTCGACGGCCCGCTGGGCCCGCAGTGGCAGCTCTACGACAGCGAGGGCCACGCCGGCAACGGCATCCGCACCCCGGACGCGATCACCACCGAGGACGGGCTCCTGCGGATCACCGGCGACCCGGAGGGCAACACCGGGGGCATGGCCTGGGACGTCGGCCAGAAGTACGGCCGCTGGGAGGGCCGGATGCGGGCGCCGGCCAGCGACGAGACCTACAACGCGCTGCTGATCCTCTGGCCCCAGATCAACGACTGGCCCCAGGGCGGGGAGGTCGACTTCGTGGAGATGACCGATCCGAGCCGGCAGCGCACCAAGATGTTCGTGCACTACGTCGAGGAAGAGCTCAAGGACAGCGAGGAGGACCTGTCCGACGAGGGCCGCAAGATCGAGGGCGAGGTCAACGCCGACGGCACCGAGTGGCACAACTGGGCCGTCGAGTGGACCCCGGACCACATCGTGGCCTACCTCGACGGGCAGGAGTGGTTCCGGACCACCGATCGGGAGGTCCTGCCGCCGCGGCCGATGAACCTGACGATCCAGCTCGACTGGTTCCCCGAGCAGGAGGACCCGGCCGACACCGAGGACGGCATCCAGGAGTCGACGATGGAGGTCGACTGGGTCAAGCAGTACGCCTACACCGGTCCGTGACGGCCGGACGGCACAGCTCGGCGTGACCCCCGCGGGTCGATGCCACTGTGCAGCGTTGCTGCGCGGGGTTCACGCCGGCACTTGACGTGGTCGACCTTCACCCGGCCGGGTCAGTCCCGTCACCCGTCCGTGGCCGCCCACGGGTGCCCCGCTCCGGTTCGCTACGGTCGTCTGCCCGGTGAGAAGGAGGGCTCCCCATGTCCGATCTGCGTGACGCCGAGCGGCCGGCAGCCCCCCGGCGGTCCCCGAACGGCCTGCTGGTGCTGATCGCCGGGCTGGTGGCGCTGGCTCTGCTGGCGACGCTGGTGTTCGTGCTGGTGCGGCCCACCGCCGAGCCGGGGTCCGGGACCGCGGCGCCCGCGCCGCCGCCCCCGCCCCCGTCCCCGCCACCGCCACCCCAGGGCTGGGACACCAGCGCGGCGAACCTGCTCGGCTGGGGCGAGCCGAACATGAGCGAGGACTTCGACGGCCCGCTCGGCCCGGAGTGGCAGCTCTACGACGGTGAGGGCCACGTCGGCAACGGCATCCGCTCCCCGGAGGCGATCACCGTCGAGGACGGTCTGCTGACCATCACCGGCGACGAGGAGGGCACCACCGGCGGCATGGCCTGGGACCCGGGCCAGCTGTACGGCCGCTGGGAGGGCCGGGTGCGGACCCCGCCGAGCGACGAGACCTACAACGCGCTGATGCTGCTGTGGCCCGACGCCGAGGACTGGCCGGAGGGCGGTGAGGTCGACTTCATGGAGATGCTCGACCCCGACCGGCAGCGCACCAAGATCTTCATCCACTACGGCGAGGACAACTCGCAGGTGGAGGGCGAGGTCTTCACCGACGCCACGGAGTGGCACAACTGGGCGGTCGAGTGGACCCCCGAGCACATGGTGGCCTACCTCGACGGCCGGGAGTGGTACCGGACCGAGGACACCGACATCTTCCCGCCGCGCGAGATGCACCTGGCGATCCAGCTGGACTGGTTCCCCGACCAGGGCGACCCGGAGGACGTGCAGGAGTCCGAGATGCAGGTGGACTGGGTCCGCCAGTACCCGTACGAGGACTAGCACCGCCAGTACGACGCAGTACGACGCAGTACGACAGAGCCCCGGACCGGTGGTCCGGGGGGCTCTGCCGGTTTCCTTCGCCGGTCTCCGGTCGGGTGGTGCCCGGCCGGGGCCGGCTCAGTGCGGGGCGGTGCGGGCCGCGTCCGGGACGAGGTCGCCCAGGTCCGGGTCGAACCAGCTCGGCACCGGCGCGCGCATCCCCGGCTCCACCCGCTCCGGGCTGTTGAAGTAGTCGACCTTCTCCCGACCGGTCGGCCGCTTGACCGCGCGGCCGCCGAACCACGCGCTGATCCCGGCCAGGGTCCGCGCGGCCTCCAGGTTGGTCGGCCGGACCGGGCGGTCCAGCGTCGTGCGGTACCAGGCGATCTGCTGGTCCACCGCGGCGTCGAGGCTGTAGTGGCGGCGGACCAGCCCCAGCGAGAACTCCGCGTTGCGCTCGCGCAGCGCACCGTCGGCCAGCAGCGTGTCCAGCTGCTCGACCAGCCGGTCCTCGCCGCGGCCGCCGCCGCCGATGCCGAAGAAGCCGTGCCAGCGGAACTCGCGGGCCGAGGTGGCGTCCAGGGTCCGGAAGAAGCCGTGCTCACCCTGCACGATGCAGGGCTTGCCGAAGGCCATCGCGCGCAGCAGCGACCCGCCCATGCCCAGCACGACGTCGGCGGCGGCGTAGGCCGGGCGCGGGTCGAGCCGCTCGCCGGTCAGCAGCACCAGGTCGCGCCCGGCGTCGGCGTTGACCTTGTCGGCCATCGTGCGCAGGTCCGACATCGCCGGGCCGTCGCCGACCAGCACCAGCCGCATCGGGTGGCGGCGGCCCAGCCGGCCCGCCGCCCGGATCGCGGTCTCCAGGCCCTCCTGCTTGAGCGCCCGGGCGAACCGGCTGACCACCACCACCGCGAGCTCGTCGGGGGCGATGCCCAGCTCGGCGCGGAACTCGTCGGCGCCGGGGTAGCCGGGGTACTGGTTGACGGTGTCGGTGGGGATCTCCAGCACGCCGACCGGGCCGCTGCGGTCCGGGGCCCGGTCCCGCACCTCGGAGGCGATCAACGGGCTGCACACCTGCAGCGGCACCGACGGCGGCATGAAGTCCGGCACCGACATGCTGTTGATGGTCATCGTCATGGGCACGCAGTCGCGCAGGTGCGCACCCATGAAGGTGAGGATCGACGGGGTGAGCTCGTAGCTGTGCACCAGCTCCGGGCGCACCTCGCGGGTCAGCTCCAGCAGCCGCTTGTACCCGGGCAGGGCCTGCCCGACGGCCTGGCCGGGCCGGTCGTTCTCCAGCGGCACGAACGGCACGCCGCCCTCGATCAGGATGTCGGCCAGCGGCCCGGGCGGGCCGGCCACGGTGACGTCGTGGCCCCGGGCGTGCACCCCGCACGCGAGGTCGACCGCGCACCGCTGGCTGCCGCCGACGCTGAGGTGGTGGATGACGACGAGCACGCGGAGTCGACGACCGTTGTCGATCCGGCTGACCTGCCCTCGGCTTGAGGTCACGTCCTGGCCCTTCCTGATCGGTATGGCTGTGCGAGGCGCACCGTCTCGGCCGACCCGTTGTCGGGATCGGCGTCCGCCGCGGCGCCCGGAGCGGTGTCCCCGGTGGCATCCCCGGTGGCATCCGCCGGTGCCGCCCCTGGAGTAGAGACGCCGAAGAGGCGCACCTGGTTGGCCCGCATGAAGCGCAGAAGCGGGATCGCGACGACGGCGGCCATCACCGCCTCGGCGATCAGGTAGGCCCAGCCGGCGCCGTCGATGCCCAGCAGGGGCAGCAGGGTCGCCGTCAGGCCGATGATCAACACGGCGCTGACCAGCTGCGTGACCACCACCCGGCCCATCTGGTTGCGGACCCGGGAGGTGTTCAGGAACATCGTGAAGATGATGTTGAACGGGATGGCCAGCACCATCAGCCGCAGCACCGTGGTGCCCTCGGCCGCGTAGTTCGAGCCCAGGAACGACAGCAGCCACGGCGCGGCGACTACGATGAACGGCACGCCGAGCCCGCCGACCAGGAAGCTCAGCCGCAGGGTGCGGCTCATCAGCGCGCCCATCTGCCGGTTGTCGTGGGAGGCCTCGACCATGTACGACGAGCTGATGTTCCAGATCAGCAGCCCGAGCGACTCGGCGATCAGCCACGGCAGCGCGTAGTAGGCGTTGGCCTCCGCGCCGAGCTGGGTGAGCACCAGCAGCGGCAGGGTCAGCGGGATCACGAAGGTGACGGCCCCGGTGGCGTACTCGGCCAGGAAGATCCGGCCCAGCTCGCGGCGCGCGGGCATCGCGCTGGCGCCCTCGGGGGCGGGGGGCCGGCGCGGCAGCACCCGGCCCAGCAGCAGCGGGTTGATGACCAGCACCGTGGCCAGGCAGGGGATCGCCCAGGCCAGCACGATCGCGTTGTCCACCGCCAGGGCGATGAACCAGATCAGCAAACCCATCTTGGCCAGCGAGAACAGCAGTTGCTCCACCGGGATCCAGCCGGTGGCCCGGATCCCGGTCAGCACCCAGTCCTGCAGCGCGAACAGCACGAAGGTGATCACCAGCAGCGGGAACAGCGCCCGCTCGGTGCCCGAGACGAACAGCTCGTCGCTGGTGAACAACAGCAGGAAGCCGCCGGTCAGCACCAGGGCGATGGCGATGGCCACCGCGTAACCGGCCAGCACCACCGCGGTCGAGCGCTGCCCGGCGGCGGGCAGCACCCGGCTGAACAGCACCCCGATGTTCGATCCGGACAGCTGGCTGAGCATGGTCGCGGTGGTGATCATCGCCGAGGCCCGGCCGACCTCGGCCGGGGGCAGCCCCGCCGCGACCGCCCAGAACCCCAGCCCGACCAGTGCGGTGATGGCGGTGGAGGCCATCAGCGCGAAGGCGTTGAACTCCAGGCCGGGCCCGAACCGCCGGGACTTCGCCGGGGCGGCGGCCGGCTCCGGGCCCGCCGGCTCCGGTGCCGACCGCGCCGCGGGGCCGCCTGTCGCGGTGGCCGCCATCGGCTTCGTCCCGCCGACGTCACCCTCGTCGATCACCAAATTCCCGCCCGCTCCTGATTCGCGAAGTATGTCCGGGTTCGTGCTGATTGCCCGGCGTCTCCGCCGGCCGTTCGAGTCACCGGCGCGGATGCTACTGATCAGGGAATCGCCGTTCGACGGCGCCCGGTCCGGTCGCCCGGGCGCTCGCGGCACCGGCGAACCATCGTGCCCTGTCAGCCGCCTGTCACCCACGGTCACAGCGTCGGGCCGGACCCGCCACGAACGGATCCACGGCGCGCGCCGAACGTCCGGAAAATGTCCCGATCCCTCAATTTGGGCCATTCATCCGGACGTCATCCCCACCGGGCCCATGACAGGGCGTGCGCGCCGCCGGTTATCGTCGGTCGCCATGCAGCCGGAGTTCGATCTCAATGGGGAGTGACGTCGTTGTGAGTCCTGACCACCCGCGCATCGGGCTCGCCGTCGTCGGCGCCGGTTACTGGGGGCCCAACCTCGCCCGCAACGCCCAGGCCACGCCGGAGCTGAGGTTGGAGTACCTCTGCGACCTCGACGTCACCCGGGCACGTTCGGTGATCGGTGACTACTCCACGGTGCGGGTCGTGGGCTCGTTCGAGGAGGTGCTCGCCGACCCGGCGGTGTCCGCGGTGGCGATCGCCACCCCGGCGGCGAGCCACTACAAGGTGGCGATGGCCGCCCTGGAGGCCGGCAAGCACGTGCTCGTGGAGAAGCCGCTGGCGCCGTCGTTCGCCGAGGGCGCCGAGCTGGTCGAGGCCGCCGACCGGCACGGCCGGGTGCTGATGCTCGACCACACCTACTGCTACACCCAGGCCGTGGGCTACCTGCGCGACCTGATCCGCGACGGAGAGCTGGGCGATCTGCAGTACCTGGACTCGGTCCGGATCAACCTGGGCCTGGTCCAGCGCGACGTCGACGTGCTGTGGGACCTCGCCCCGCACGACCTGTCGATCTTCCAGTCGATCCTGCCCGATGGCGTGCACCCGGTCGCGGTGGCCGCGCACGGCTCGGACCCGGTGCGGGCCGGCCGGGCCTGCATCGTCTACCTCACGCTGCGGCTGTCCAACGGGGTCATCGCCCACGTGCACGTGAACTGGCTGTCCCCGACCAAGATCCGCAAGATGGTCATCGGCGGCTCGGCGCGCACCGTGGTGTGGGACGACCTGGAGCCGCTGCAGCGGCTGTCGGTCTACGACCGCGGCGTGGAGTGCGCCGACCCCGAGCAGCTGGGCGTGGACGGCCGGGCCGCGACGATGGTCTCCTACCGCACCGGCGACATGGTCGCCCCGGCGCTGCAGGACAAGGAGGCGCTGCGCGCGGTGATGGGCGAGTTCGCCGCCGCGATCAACGAGAGCCGCCAGCCGCTCACCGACGGCCGCTCCGGCCTGCAGGTGCTGGCCATGCTCGAGGCCGCGTCGGCCAGCCTGGCCGGCGGCGGGGAGTTCGTCCCGGTGCGCGAGGTGCCCGCCCCGGCCTCCGCCGCGGTGCGCCCGCGCGAGGAGGTCCGGGTGTGAGCGCCCCCGCCCCGCCGCTGCTGGTCCCCCCGCTGCCCGCCACCCGCCCCGACCGGGGCTCGATCCCGGTCATGGTGCCGGTGCTCGGCCCGGAGGAGGAGGCCGCGGTCGCCGAGGTCGTGCGGTCCGGCTGGGTCGCCGAGGGCCCCCGGGTCGCCGAGTTCGAGCGGGCCTTCGCCGCCGAGGTCGGGGCCGCGCACGGGATCGCCGTGACCTCCTGCACCACCGGGCTGCACCTGTGCCTGCACCTGCTCGGGGTGGGCCCCGGCGACGAGGTCGTGGTGCCGTCGCTGTCGTTCATCGCCACGGCCAACGTGGTGCGCATGTGCGGGGCGACCCCGGTCTTCGCCGACGTCGACCCGGTGACCGGCAACCTCACCGCCGCCGCGGTCGCCGAGGCGCTCACCGCGCGCACCCGGGCCGTGGTGCTGGTGCACCAGGGCGGGCAGCCGGCCGACGTGGACGCTGTCCGCGCGGCCTGCGGCGACGTCCCGGTGGTCGAGGACGCGGCCTGCGCGGCCGGTTCCACGGTGCGCGGGCACCCGGTCGGCGCCGGCGCGCTGCTGGCGGCCTGGTCGTTCCACCCGCGCAAGGTGCTCACCACCGGCGAGGGCGGCATGATCACCACCGACGACCCGGAGTGGGCGGCCCGGCTGCGCCGGTTGCGCAGCCACGGGATGAGTGTCTCGGCGGCCGACCGGCACGCCGCCGAGACGGGCGCGGACCGGGTGGTGCTCGAGGAGTACGGCGAGACCGCGTTCAACTACCGGATGACCGACGTGCAGGCCGCGATGGGCCTGGTCCAGGTCCGCCGGCTGGCCGGGATCGTGGCCCAGCGCCGCGAGCTGGCCGCCCGCTACCACGAGCTGCTCGCCCCGCACGGGCTGCGCGCGGTCCGCGACCCCGAGCACGGCACGTCGAACTACCAGTCGTTCTGGGTGGAGCTGCCCGCGGGCGCCCCGCCGCTGGTGGACGTGCTCACCGAGCTGGCCCGGGCGGGGGTGTCGGCGCGGCGCGGGATCATGGCCGCGCACCTGGAGCCGGCCTACGCCGGGCACCCGCACCGCCCGCTCCCGCACACCGAGCACCTGACCAGCCGCTCGATCATCATCCCGCTGCACCACGAGCTGACCGACGACGACCAGCGCACGGTCGTCGACGCGCTGGCCCGGGCGCTGCGGCTGGACACCGCACCCGCGCCCGCCGTGCCCCATTCCACCGACCCAGGAACCCGCCCGTGACCCTGCAGGACACCCCGCCCCCCGACCACCCCGCCACCGGCCCGGTCCCGCTGGTCGACCTGGCCTGGCAGCACGCCCAGGTCGCCGACGACGTCGTTGCCGGCTGGTCGGAGGTGCTGGCCACCACCGGCTTCGTCGGCGGCCCGCGGGTCGCGGAGTTCGAGACCGCGTTCGCGGCGTTCACCGGCGCGGCGCACTGCGTCGGCGTCGGCAACGGCACCGACGCCATCGAGCTGGCGCTGCGCGCGCTGGGCGTCGGGGCCGGCGACGAGTGCGTCGTGCCGGCCAACACCTTCATCGCCACCGCCGAGGCGGTGGCCCGCACCGGCGCCACCCCGGTGCTGGTGGACTGCGGCGAGGACGCGCTGATGGACCCGGCTGCCGCGGCGGCCGCGGTGACCCCGCGCACCCGCGCGGTGCTGCCCGTGCACCTCTACGGCCAGATGGTCGACGTCGCCGCGCTCACCGGGCTGCTGCCCGACGGCGTCGCCGTCGTCGAGGACGCCGCGCAGTCCCAGGGGGCGCGGCGCAACGGGCAGTCGTCCGGCGCCGCCGGCCGGATCGCGGCGACCAGCTTCTACCCGGGCAAGAACCTGGGCGCCTACGGCGACGCCGGCGCCGTGCTGACCTCCGACGACGAGCTGGCCGACGCGGTCCGGCTGCTGGGCGCGCACGGCTCGCCACGCAAGTACGAGCACCCCGCGCTGGGCTTCAACAGCCGGATGGACGCGCTGCAGGCCGTGGTGCTGTCGGTCAAGCTGCGCCGGCTCGACGCCTGGAACGACGACCGGCGCGCGGCGGCCAAGCGGTACGAGGCGCTGCTGTCCGGGGTGGACGGCGTCGGGCTGCCGGTGGTCGCCGACGGCAGCGACCCGGTGTGGCACCTCTACGTCGTGCAGGTCGAGCGCCGCGACGAGGTGCTGGCCCGGCTGAACGCCGCCGGCATCGGGGCGGGCATCCACTACCCGACCCCCGTGCACCTGACCGGCGCCTTCGCCGACCTGGGCCGGGGGCGCGGGGCGTTCCCGGTGGCCGAGGCGATGGCCGACCGGATCCTGTCGCTGCCGCTGTACCCCGGCATCACCGCCGCCCAGCAGGAGCGCGTCGCCGACGTCCTCGCCGCCGCGGTGCGCCGATGAGCGCCCCTCCCGCCGCGCCGCCCGGGGTGCGGGTGCACCCGCGCGGGCTCTGCGAGAGCGACACCGTGGGGGAGGGCACCCGGGTGTGGGCGTTCGCCCACGTGCTGCCCGGCGCCCGGGTGGGCCGCGACTGCAACATCTGCGACGGCGCGTTCGTCGAGGACGGCGCGGTGCTCGGCGACCGGGTCACGGTGAAGAACGCCACCCTGGTGTTCAGCGGGGTCACCTGCGAGGACGAGGTCTTCCTCGGCCCCAACGTGCTGTTCACCAACGACCTGCGCCCGCGCGCGGCGATCCGCCGCCCGCCCGAGGACCTGCTGCCCACCCTGGTCCGGCGCGGGGCGACGCTCGGCGCCGGCGTGGTGGTGGTGTGCGGCACCGAGATCGGCGAGCACGCCTTCGTCGCGGCCGGCTCGGTGGTCACCCGCGACGTCCCCGCGCACGCCATGGTGGCCGGCAACCCGGCCCGGCAGCGCGGCTGGGTCTGCGTCTGCGGGATGGCGCTGCCCGACACCGCCGGCGACACCGCCGGCGACACCGCCGGCGACACCGCCACCGACAGCGGTCCGACCTGCCCGGACTGCGCGACCCGGTACGCCCTGAGCGGGGACGGCCTGCGCGCGGTCGCCCCCCGGATCCGAGACTGAGGAGTACGACATGAGCACGGTGCCACTCGTCGTGGGGGGCGCGGGCTTCATCGGGTCCGCGCTCGTGCGCCACCTGGCCGAGCAGGGCCCGGTCCGGGTCCTCGACGACCTGTCCAGCGGGCGGGCGGAGAACATCGAGGGCGTGCCCGGGGTCGACTTCGTCGAGGGCTCGATCCTCGACGACGCGGTCGCCCGCCGCGCCCTCACCGGGGTCTCCACCGTGTTCCACCTCGCCTGCCTCGGGGTGCGGCACTCCATCCACCAGCCGGTGCGCAACCACGAGGTCAACGCGACCGGGACGCTGAGGTTGCTGGAGATCTCCCGCGACCTCGGGCTGCCCCGGTTCGTCTACGTCAGCACCAGCGAGGTCTACGGCACCGCGGAGACGGTGCCGATGAGCGAGGACCACCCGACCTGGCCGCACACCGTCTACGGCGGGGCGAAGCTGGCCGGGGAGGCCTACACCCGCGCCTACCACCGCACCTACGGCCTGCCCACGGTCGTGGTCCGCCCGTTCAACGCCTACGGCCCGCGCTCGCACCACGAGGGCGACAGCGGCGAGGTGATCCCGAAGTTCATCGTGCGGGCCCGCAACGGGCTGGCCCCGATCATCTTCGGCGACGGCGAGCAGACCCGTGACTTCACCTTCGTCGAGGACACCGCGCGCGGCATCGCCGCCGCGGGCACCAGCGACGCCGCGGTCGGCGAGACCGTCAACCTGGGCAGCGGCCGGGAGATCACCGTCACCGCGCTGGCCGGGCTGGTCACCGCCGCGGCCGGGCGGCCCGACCTGGTCGCGGAGTACCACCCGGACCGCCCGGGCGACGTGCGCCGCCTGCTCGGCGACGCCCGCAAGGCCCGCGAGCTGCTCAAGTGGGAGCCGGTGGTGCCGCTGCGCGAGGGGCTGGGCCGGCTGCTGGAGTGGCACGACGAGCAGGGCACCGACTGGGCAGCCGCACTCGACGAGAACGTGAACTACAACTGGCGCCCGCACGAATAGCCGTTGCACACCTGGTCACGGCCGGTGCCGCGACGCCGTCGGCGACACCGGTTGTGACCGGGCTCTCGTCACCCGGGACGGCTCAACAGCCCCCGTCTTTCGCCCGTTGGAGTGCCGGTCCAGCCCCCTGATCAGCGGTGTTGCTGACCGTGGGGTGGTCCGCCCCCACCGATCGGGGTGTGCGTGCCGCCCTGGCTAGACTCCGCCGCGTGATGACGAAGGCCCGGCCCGCAGCCTCGGCGCCATCTCCGGCCATTCCGTTCTGCGCACCGGATCGCGCTTTCCCCGCCGTGGTCGCCCGGTGAGTCGACCCGGTTCGCCGGGTCACTCCCCGGCCACGCCCCTCCCGGAGCGGAACGGCGGTGGCCTCGACGACGAGGTGAGCTCGCTCGCGACCCAGCCCATCACCCCCCTGATCACCCAGCCGCCCGACCGGGACACCGCCGCGGCGATCAAGGGCCCGGACGCGTCCGGCAAGACCGCGCTGTCCGACGGGCTGGCGCTGTCGATCAGCGGCGCGGTCGGCTCGCTGGCCGGGGTGATCAGCTGGCTGATCGCGGCCCGGATGATGTCGCAGGAGTCGGTCGGCTACGCCTCCGCCTTCGTCTCAGCGTTCCTGCTGGTCGCCGGCACCGCCCAGCTCAACCTCGACGCCGGCAACATGATCTGGATGCCGCGGTCGGGGCGCAAGGCCTCCACGCTGTTCTGGCGCAGCCACGCGGTCATCCTGCCGACCTGCGTGGTCGTCGGGCTGCTCTACGTTTTCTTCGTGCCGGAACTGGCCCGCACCGGGGCCGGACCGGAGGGCGCGCTCGCCCTCGGGGTCACCCTGTTCGTGCTGGCCGCCGCCGGCTGGGGGCTGTGGGGGCTGCACGACTACACGCTGGTCGCGGTGGGCAAGCCGTGGTGGGCACCGGGGCGCAGCGTGGCCTTCGCGCTCGCCCGGATCGGGCTGCTGCTCGCGCTCGGGGCCAGCTTCGGCCCGTTCGGCGTGGTGGTGTCCTGGGTGGTGCCGATCGTGCTGTGGACGGTGGGCAGCGCGCTCGTGGCCGGCTACTTCACCCGGCAGTTCTCCCGCCGCGCGGAGTCGGAGTGGCTGCCCACCCGCACCGAGGTGGTCGGCTTCCTGGCCCCGACCACCATCGCGCACTGGGGCACGGTGCTGCTGTTCAACCAGGTCACCGTGATCGTCATCCAGCGGTTCGGGCCGGTCGCCGGCGCGGCGTTCTTCATGGCCTGGCAGGCGGTCATGGTCATCGACATCGCCGCGCAGCGGTTCATGCAGTCGCTGTCGGCGCAGATCGCCCGCGACCCCGACAACGCCCGCGACCACATCGCGGCGGCCCGCCGCCGGCTGTTCAAGATCTTCCTGCCGATGGTGGCGGCCGGCATCCTGCTCGCCGACCTCGCCCTGCAGATCTTCGGCCCGGGCTACGCCGAGGCCGCCGACGTGCTGCGGCTGCTGTTCATCGGGATGATCCCGCGGCTGCTCATCTCCCACGAGCTGGGCGTGCGCCAGGCGCTCAACGAGGGCATGGGCTTCGCCCGCCTGCAGCTGGTCAGCACGCTGCTGGTGATCGCCGCCGTGGTGCTGGTGCCGATCACCGCGGCGGACCCCTCCGGCCAGTTCTCGGTGACCGAGCTGTGGCCGCTGGCCATCGGCTACACCGCGGTCCAGACGCTGTGCGCGGTGTACGTGCTCACCGCCGGCCGTCGCCGCGACTACCGGGTCAAGATCTCCTGACCCCCGTGTGACCCAGACGACCGCACCCGCGCCGAGCGCAGTGGCGCGGGTGCGGTCGTCGTGTCGCATGATGGGCGGGTGACGGTGACGACAGCGGCGCTGGTGCCGCCCCCGGTCGACCTGCCGCCCCGGGTCGGCGAGCTGCGCGCGCAGGTGCGGGCGTTCCTGGCCGAGGAGCTCGCCGCCGGCGCCTGGACCCCGCGGGCCGACGTCTGGCTGTCGGGCTGGGACGAGCGCTTCACCCGCGAGCTGGGCAGGCGCGGCTGGCTCGGGATGACCATCCCGACCGAGTACGGCGGGCACGGCGCCTCCCCGCTGGACCGCTACGTCGTCACCGAGGAGCTGCTCGCCGCCGGCGCACCGGTCGCCGCGCACTGGGTGGCCGACCGGCAGATCGGGCCCACCCTGCTGCGGTTCGGCACCGAGGCCCAGCGCCGCCGGTACCTGCCCGGCATCGTGG
>JASLAP010000520.1 GCA_030147065.1 Pseudonocardia sp.
GAGTCGCACGGCGAGCTGAGCTCCGACGCCCTGCTGCACCAGGCGTTCGACCCGGGCCCGGCGGCCCGCCCCGGCTCCCCGGCGCAGCACACCGTGCTGATCGCGGCCAACGACGGCCGGGTCGCCCAGTTCTGCGCGGACCACGCCGAGCGCTACCCGCGGGTGACCGCCGCGCTGGAGCGCCAGCGCCTGCTCGGTGCCGACCCGGCCGACGGCGGGGACGGCCGGGTGGTGCTGGTCGACCTCAAGCGCCGGTCGCTGGCCATGCCCGACCTCGACGAGCCGGCCCTGGGCGCGAACATCCTCACCTCCTTCACCGCGCTGCACCGCTGGGACGTCTGCGGGACCTGCGAGGCGCGCGACGCCTGCCCGATCCGCCGCAACGCCACCTTTCTGCGGGCCGGCCAGGCCCGCCGCGCGGTGTCCGAGCTGCTGCTGACCAGCCACCTGCGGCGGCGGCGCCGGGCCACCGTGCGCGACGTCCGGTCCGCCTTCGGCTGGCTGATCACCGGCGACGCCTCCTGCGACCTGGTGCACGACGAGCTGGAGGCCGGGCTCGACCCGGCCGCCGGCCGGCAGGCCTTCGACCTGGCCTTCGACCGGTCCAGCGGCGACTACCTGGTGCAGGAGTGGGCCGAGCTGGACCCGGCCGAGCTGCCCGCCCCCGGTGCCGCCCGCGCGGCCCGGTCGCGCCGCGACCTGGTGCCCGACCTGTCCGGCCTGGACGGCGGCGGGATGACCGGGCTGAAGCGCGCGCTGCTGTTCGGCACCTGGTCGGCCCCGGCCGTCCGGCACGAGGTCCGCAGCTACCGGCACCTGGAGGCCTACCTGGACGCGTTGCGCGACCCGGGGTCGGCGCTGCTGCGCGTGCTGCTCGGGGTGTCGCGGGTGCTGGCCTTCGTCGGCTACCCCGACGAGGGCCGGCTGGCGCTGCGCGACCGGGTGTTCGACGACCCGGCCGTCCGGTCGATCGTGGTAGTCAAGGAGCTCCCGGCGACGGAGTTCGAGCTGGTCCGCACGACGGGGCCGGCCCCGTTCGTCGAGTCCTTCCCCGACCAGCTGGAGTTGCGGCACACCTCGGGCGCCCGGTTGCGGATCACGTTGGACACCGCGGAGCTGCTGCTGCGCTCGGCCGACGGCGAGGTGCTCGGCGACACCGCGTCCGCCGCGCTGCGCCAGGAGATCGCCGGGTTCGGCGACCGGCTGCGACTGGAGCCGGCGCACAGCGCCCGCATCATCGACGGCGCCGGGCGGGGTGTGCGGGTATCCGTCGCCGCCGGTGGCCGCATCGTCGGGAGGGCCGACCGGTGACCCTGAAGCTGCCCACCCCGCTGCGCACCTACCAGTACCGCCCGCTGACGGTGTTCTCGCTGCTGGACACCGACACCGACCGGGTGCTGCCGCAGCTGTTCGAGATGTGCGTCAAGGGCGGCCGGTCCAGCCGGTCGCGCACCGACGCCCGCGACTTCGAGGGCTACCGTGACGCGCTGCTGCGCAGCGGGCACCTGGAGGGCTTCGCCGACGAGCGCGACCAGGCCCTGCTGGACGGCTGGCTGCGCTCCTGCGTGGTCGACATGGGCGCGGTCGGGCGGGCCAAGACCGGCGAGCAGATGCTGGCCGTCGCCCCGTCGACGCTCGCGGCCTACCGGGCCGGGCTCCCGACTAAGCGCGACCGGCACCGCGGCATCGACGACGTGGTCTTCCGCTGGCTGCTGGCCGAGATCGGCCGGCGCAGCGGCTCCGACGACGCCAGCTCGACCCTGGCCCAGCTGCGCGAGCTGGTCGTGCGGACCGTCGGCCGCGGCCTCACGATCGGCCCGGGGCCGAAGTGGGAGCCGGTGCTCGAGGACCCCGACCGGCTCGACATCGGCGCGCTGCTGGCGTTCCGGTTCGTCGAGGGCTTCCAGATGGGCGACGCCCGGGAGATCGACGTGCCCTCCCCGGACAGCCCGCTGCCCGGCCTGGCCGCCGACCTCGGCGCGATGCTGCTGGCGCACCTGCGCACCTACGGCGAGCGGCTGCCGGTGCCGGCGCTGATGTCCAGCTTCGCCGCGCTGATGGCGCTCGGCGTGCTCACCTTCAGCCTGCGCGCCGACGCCGCGGCCCGGGAGCTGCTGCACACCGGTGAGCGCCCGGCGGACCTGGCCGACGGCCCGGCCGCGGCCTCACCGCTGGAGCTGTACTGCGACTTCACCGGCGACCTCGGGTCGGAATCGGACCGGATGTCCCGCCGGTGCGTGGAGCGCGACCTGGACCGGGTGCGGCTGGCGTTCCGCGACCGGATGACCTTCGTGGTGGCCGAGCAGGCCCTGCCGCGGATCGCCGGGGAGGCCGAGCGGCAGGCCGGGCTGTCCCAGGCCGACCGGCTGGTCCAGCTGGCCGGGCTGCGCGGGCACCGCCGGGTCGAGTCCTACGCCGAGGGTCGGGTGGACGACATCCTCTCCGATCCGCAGTACTCGGGGGAGGCCACCGAGCCCGAGACCGAGTTCCTGCGCCGGACCCAGGCCGGTGAGGGCAGCGAGGTGGACAAGCTGCTCGACATCCTGCAGTTCGTCAACCAGGAGCCGGCCACCCGCAACGAGGTCCGGTGGTACTGGTCGGTCGGCGGTCTGGAGAAGCCCTACGGACTGCTCCGCGGCTCGGCCCGCAACCGCCGGTCCTGGCGCTACGCCCCCGGCGACGAGCTGCTCACCGCGCTGCTGCTGGCCGCGTTCGTCGCACCCGACGGGGCGAGCAGTCGCCCGGCCATGCCCCTGCGCGAGCTGCTGGACGTGCTGCGCCACCGGTTCGGCATCCTCGTCGACCGCCCGCCGGCGTTCCTGGACGGCGCCGAGGCCCGGGCCGCGGCCACCGCGAACCTGGAGGCCTTCACCCGCCGGCTGCAGCTGCTCGGCTGCTTCGACAGCCTCTCCGACGACTTCTCCGTCCGCGTCGTCCGCCATCCCCTCGGAGACCAGTGATGACCGACCTGCCGTCGTCCGACCTGCCCGACCGGGTCGTCGACACCATCGCCGGCCTGGTCGAGGCGTCGCTGGCCGACCACGGCGCCGGGCACTGCGTGCGGATCGACAGCATCCGCCGCGCTGACGCCGCCCACCTCGCCGGGGCGCTCGCCGACCGGCTGCCGCACGGCACGACCGACGTGCACGTGCTGGTCGACCACCCCGACGACGCCGACGGCAAGCTGTCGGTGCTCGCCGAGCGCGCGGTGGAGCTGCGCAACCGCAAGGAGCGCCGGCTGGTGCTGATGGTGCCGGTCGGCAGCGGGTCGGCGGCCAGCTCCCTGGACAACAGCTTCGCCCGGATCGACGTCACCGGGCTGCTCGCCGGGGCCGCCGAGGTGATGCTGGCCGGACTCGACGACGCCGAGCTGGCCACGGGGATCCGGCGGGTGGCCCGCGAGCTGGGTCGCGCCCGCCCGGTCGAGGCGTGGGCCCGCTACGTCGCCGCGGTCGTCGACGAGCCGTCGTGGGCGACCGCAGGCGCCGCGCTGTGGATCGTCGGCCTGGTCCCGGACCTGGGCGGGCAGGACCTGCTGGGCCGGCTGTCCCGCAACGCCGCGTGCGTGCGGGCGATCTCCCGGCCGGCCCGGGCGGTGGCCTCGGTGGCCGACCGGCTCACCACCGCCGAGCTGCAGGAGGGCCCGGTCCGCGACCGCGTCGACCGGTACCTGTCCGGGCCCGGGGTCGACCTGTCCGACGCGCCGGCCTGGGCGGCCCCGCTGGCCGAGCCCGACCGCGGGCTGGACTTCGCGCGGTGGCCGCTGGCCGAACGGCCGGTCGTGGCGATGACCAGTGTCCGGCTCGACCCGTTCCTCAAGGACGACGGCACCCTGCGCACCGGCACCCGGCTCCGCCAGGACAACCCGGGTGACCTGCCGTTCGTCGAGACCGGACCGGACGCCCCCGGGTCGGTCACGGTGACCTGGCGGACCGACCCGGCGCGCACCGAGGCCGTCGACCGCTGGCTGCTGGAGGTGCTGGCGCCGGCCGACCTGCGCGACCCGGACAGCGAGCCGGTGGCCCGCCAGACGGTCAAGGGCGACAAGCGGCGTGCGACGGTCAAGCTGGAGCTGGCCGAGGACGACCTGGCCGACGGGTCGATGTTCGTGGTGCGGATGACCGCGATCGCCGGAACCGGCCAGCCGGTGCTGCTGCGCGACGGCGCCGAGGCGGTGGACGAGAGCCAGCAGTTCGGGGTGCGCTGGGAGGACGAGCCGCGCGCAGCGGCCACCCGGCGGGCGTCGGCGCCGTCGCTGGCCCAGGCCCGGCTGGACGCCGCCGTGGAGGGCCAGGACGACCTCCGCGAGGACGCCCCGACCTGGAACGGCGGGGCGTTCACGCTGCGCCTGGGCGGGCGCCGGACCGCGCTGCTGGCGCTGAGCCCGGCGCTGGTCAGCCTGCAGGACAAGATCATCATCAGCCGTGGCCGGGTGAACGCCTGGGAGGCCGACGGCCGGTTGGGCGAGGTGCTCGACCCGGAGGCCCTGGAGCCGCTGCCCGGGGTGCTGCCGCCGGCCTTCGCCGACCGCCGCCGTCGGCTGCTCGACCGGCTCGACGCCCGCCGGCCGCGGCACGCGGTGGAGAGCCTGGCCTGGGACGACGAGCTGCGGGCCGAGGTGCTGGGCTACTGCCAGGCCTACCGGCGCGCCCTGGACTCGGCCACCGACCCCGAGGTCCGCAACTCGCTGCTCACCCTGGACACCGTGCGGCTCAGCGTCGACACCGCCGGGCACGCGCCGATCGCGGCGATGATCGTGCTGCCGTTGCAGCCGCTGCGGTTGGCGTGGGCGGGGGAGTACGACGCCACGTTCGGCCGCTGGGCCGCCGAGCTCGCCGGTCTCGGGCGTTCGCGGGCGAAGCGCCGCCAGTCGGTCGACCCGCGGCTGGCCGGCCGGGTCGCCCCGGCGAACCTGCCGTTCGCGGTGTTCGGGCTGGACGGGCTGCCGTTCGTCTACGTCCGCGAGGCGACGCTCGGGACCGGGCTCTACCTCTACCCCGGGGAGGCCGAACCGGGCGCCGCGGTGCAGGCGGTGTTCGAGGTGCTCGGGCTGGACCGCCGCGACGTGCCGCCGGACCTGCCGCCGTCGGCGGTGGCCGCGCGGATCGCCGCCTACCGGGCGGTGCACCCCGGCCAGGACGCCCTGCGGATGCTGGCCTACAACGCCGGATCGGGTGAGCTGCTGGCCCGCGCGCTCGACGAGTCGGTGCTGCGCGAGGCCGACCGGGACGAGGAGCTCGCCGCCGCCCCGGCCCGCCTGGAGATCACCGCCTACAGCAAGCGGCCCTCGTTCACCGACCCGCTGCCCGCCCTGACCGACCTGCAGCGGGCGGTGGCCGGGCAGCAGGTGCTGGGTGCGCGGTCGTACCTGACGCCGCCGCTCGGGCTCAGCGTGCGCCTGCACGACCGGCTCGCGGCCGACCAGGAGGCCGCGCACCTCGCGGTCGTCACCGACCTGGCGGTGACCGCCGCCGAGGACAGCGCGGGGCTGGCCGGGGTGGCCGTCCCGGACGCGGCGGCGTCGTTCCGCAACCTGCTCACCCCGGCCCGGACCCAGCGCGTCCCGGCCACCGACGGCGACTTGGTGTGGCGCACGGCGCCCGCGCTGCGGGCACGGAGCCGCGACGGCGCGAGCGACGTGGTGGAGGCCCACCGCAGCTACCTCGCGGCGTTGGCCGTGGCACGGGAGTACACCGGCGGCTCGCTCGCCCTCACCGCCCGGCTCGGCGCCGGCGAGCTGGCTTCGTTGCGCGCCGCGCACGAGCGCGCGGACTGGGTGGTCACCCTGGACCGCAACATCGGGATCGACCTGTTCGCGACGGCCCCGGCCGACCCCGGCGCCACCCCGTACGTCCTGGACTACGCCCCGGACTTCCTGGAGGGCCTGGGTCCGCGGCTGACGGTCTCCACCACCCACCGCGGGGACGTCCAGCGCCTGCTCGCCGACGCGATGACGGGCCTGGACCTGGCCACCGTGGACGACTCGGTGCGGGTGGTGCTCGATCACCTGCAGGTCGTCTCCGGGCGGCTGGCGCTGCGCCTGGTCGGCCAGTCCAGCCTGGCGACCGAGGCCGTCAGCCTGGCCGCGTTGGTGGCCCACCTGCGCCGGCGCGGCGAGCTGGACGGCACGGTGGTCATCCCGGTGGACGCCCACCAGGAGGTCTTCGGCGACACCCGCGGCGACACCGGGATGCGCCGCTGCGACCTGATCCTGGTGCGCACCACCGCGCGGACCCTGCGGCTGGAGTGCGTGGAGGTCAAGTCGCGGCGGGCGGCGGCGCTGCCGGCCGCGCTGGTCGACGACGTCGTCGACCAGCTGGACGCGACCGTGCAGATGCTGCACGACACCTTCTTCCGCACCGACCCGCCGCGCATCGACGCCGAGCTGCAGCGGGCCCGGCTGGGCGGCATCCTGCGCCACCACGCCGACCGCGCGCTGGCCATGGACCTGCTCGACGACCGCCGCCGGGCCGAGGTCGAGCGGATGATCGAGAAGGTCGAGGACGGGGCGCTGGTGCCGGAGATCGGCCGGCGCGGCTACGTGGTCAGCCTGGGCGGCTCGGCGGGGTTCCCGGCCGAGCACCGCGGGGTGCGGATCGACGTGCTCACCGCCGACGACCTGGGGCGGGTCGGGTTGTCCCGGAGGGAGGGGCGGGAGCAGTCGGATGCGCGGGAGTGGGCGCCGGTAGCGGCCGCCCCCGCCGAGGAGCCGACCCGGCCGGCCCTGCGTCCCGCGGGTCCGCCCGGCGCCACCCCAGGTGGTCCTGGCTCGACCGGTGCTGCCCGCACCGGCGCCGGTGCGGTTCACCCCGCTCCCGTCGACGTCGCCCGGGACGGCGCGACGGTGCCGTCCCGGACGGTGCCGACTGCGCAGCCGGCGGGTCCGGTCGAGGGCGCCGGCCCCGCCGCGTTCCCGACCGCTGTCGATGTCCACCTCGGCCAGGACGAGCACGCCGTCGACGTCCGGTGGCGGATCAGCACCGCGGGCAGCCCGCACCTGTTCGTGCTGGGCATCCCGGGCCAGGGCAAGTCGGTGACGACCCGGCGCATCCTGAACTCCTTCGCCGAGCAGGGCCTGCCCGCCCTGGTGCTGGACTTCCACGGCGACATGGCCGCCGCCCCGGCCGGCGGCGCTGCTGTGCTGGACGCCTCCCAAGGTCTGCCGATCTCCCCGTTCGAGCTGGACGAGCCGGGCCGCTACCGGGAGGCGGCGTGGGAGCTGTCCGAGGTGATCGGCTACGTGTGCCGGCTCGGGGAGATCCAGCGCAACGTCGTCTACGAGGGTGTGCGGGCGATCTACGAGGCGCACGGCTTCGGCCCCGCCACCGGCCCCACCGGTTTGCCCACCATGGACGAGCTGGCCCAGGCCGTGACGACCGCCGAGGGCACCGGCCGCGGCCGCAACGTCGCCGCCCGGCTGCGCCCGCTGAGCGACTTCGGCCTGTTCGTCGACCCGGGCGACGGCGACGGCTTCGGCGCGCTGCTGCGCCGCGGTGTCGTGCTCGACGTGCACGGGCTGATGGAGCAGGTGCAGCTGGCGGCCGGGGCGTTCGTGCTGCGCAAGGTCTACCGGGAGATGTTCCGGTGGGGGCAGTCGAAGCAGCTGCGGCTCGCCGTCGTCCTCGACGAGGCCCACCGCCTGGCCCGCGACGTCACCCTCCCCAAGATCATGAAGGAGGGCCGCAAGTACGGTGTCGCTGTGGTCGTGGCGAGCCAGGGCGTCGACGACTTCCACAAGGACGTCCTGGGCAACGCCGGTACCAAGGTCGCCTTCCGCTGCAACTTCCCGCAGAGCCGCAAGGTCGGCGGCTT
This sequence comes from Pseudonocardia sp., assembly GCA_030147065.1. GTDB lineage: Bacteria > Actinomycetota > Actinomycetes > Mycobacteriales > Pseudonocardiaceae > Pseudonocardia. The sequence continues at coordinate 7,813 of JASLAP010000520.1, forward strand.
CCTGCCCGGGCGTCCCGGCCAGGACATGTCCGAGGCGCTGCAGCGACTGGCGGTGGGGCAGGCCTACGTGTCGACGCCGGAGCGGGCGGAGGCGCGGAAGGTGTTCATGGCGAAGGACTGAGCCGGCTCACGCGCCGTTGTCGGCCGCCCAGGAGCGGACGACCGCCAGCTGCTGACCGATCTCGTCGTGCGCGGTGCCCGGCTCTTCCCGGGGCTCGCCCAGGGTGTGCTCGAGGTACACCAGGGTCGTTGCCAGCGCGGCGGCGTCGATCAAGCGCATGCTGCGCAACGGTTCGACCTGCTGGTCGCGGCACGACGAGAGCCCGGAAGCCGTCGGCCGACTCGGCGTGGCCCCGGTCGTCAGAACGGCGGGTCGTTGTTCCCGCCGGGACGGTCGCCGGTGGGGGAGGGTGTGGTCGGTGTTCGGGGTGTGGGTGGTGCCGGGCCGCTGCGGCGTCGGGCCTGGTCGAGGATGTAGCGGGTGAGGTCGGGGCCGTCGGAGAGGTGGTCGGCGGCGCCGTCGGCCGGGCGGCCGGTGGTGTCGGCGTCGCGGTCCGGGCGGTAGTCGTAGGGCGTGCTGGTGTAGCTGTGGCCGGTCGGGGTGGTCCAGGTGATCGTCGCGTCGGCGTGCTGGGTGACCGTCCAACCGGGCGCGTCGTGCTTGAGGTGGTGGTGGTGCGTGCAGCCGCCGTAGAGGTTGTGCGCCGCTGTGTCGCCGTCCTCGGAGTAGGCGATGGTGTGGTCGAGTTCGGAGTCGAGCGCGCGGCGCCGGCAGATGGGGTGGCGACACAGCACGTCACGGGCCCGGACGAACTCGGCCAGGGCGGCCGGCGGCCGGTAGGTGGTGCGGCCGTGGTCGAGCAGCGCGCCGGACAGCGGGTCGGTGACCAGGCGTTTCCACACCCCGTCGGCGGCGATCCGGCGGGCGAGGTCGGCGGGGATCGGGCCGTGACCGACCAGGTCGCCGGGGTCGTCGCAGACGCCGGCGAGCGTGTCGAGCGGGACGACGACCTGGATGAGCGGCTTGCCGGGGGTGACCGGCTGCGGGAAGGGCATCCGCCGGGCTGTGCCGGTGTCCGCGTCCGCGTCGGTCGGCTGCCCGGTGGCGGGAACCCTCTTGGTCGGGTCGGGCGTCGCGGGTGGCCGCCCGGCCGTCAATGCCTCTCCGGTCGGGCTGTTCGTCACTGGTGACCGCGCGGCCGTCGGGTTGCCGGGGACGGTGTCGGTGGTGTCCGGGTCGGCTGCGGCGACGGTGAGGCGGCCGGTGAGCAGGGCGGTCAGGAGATCGGCGCGGCGGGCGTCCATCGGGCGGGGGTCGTCGCGGCTCATGCCGCGGGCCAGACGGGTCAGCCATTCGAAGGCCGAGAGCGCGTCCGGGGCGGGGAGCAGCGCGGCCAGCGAGGCCATGCCGTCGCGGTCGGGGTTGACCGCGACGCGGCGGCCGCGGCGGGCCTGTTCGTGGCGGCGGGCAGCGCCTCCGCGGTCGACGGCGAGGACGGCGCGGGCCAGGGCGGCGCGCAACTGGCCGGCGGTCTGGCCCGGCGCGCGGGGTAGGACCCGGTCCTGCACCGCGGCGGCGGTGGCGGGGTCGAGGGTGTCGGTGGCGTCGAGGACGGCCCGGACCTTTGTGCGGTCGAGCCGGCCCGCCTGCCAGGCCTGCAGGGTGTCGGGGAGGTCCTGGTCGAGCCGTTGGGCCTGCTCGAGCCGGATGGACGCGGTGGTGCGGGCCAGCCGCAGGGCCAGGCCGACCTCGTCGGCGGCGTACCGATCGATCCCGCGCGCGTCGGCGGTGGGTTCGGCATCGGTGTCGTGCGCCGGACGGCGGCGGGCGAACTCGGCGAGCAGCCGGGCCTGCCGGGCGCCGGCCCA
>JASLAP010000528.1 GCA_030147065.1 Pseudonocardia sp.
GGTACTTCTTCCTCAGCCGCCGCGATCTCCGCGGGCTGCGGACCTGGCTGGCCCTGACCCGTGCCGGCCGGCGCGAGCGCTTCCGCCGTCCCTGAGCGGTCCCGCACGGGCACGGGCGCCCAGCGCCCGCCCCGTGCGCCGGCGGTCCCGGGTCAGTCCTCCAGGCGACCGTCGAGGTCGGACCCCTCGTCGAAGAACGGGCGGATGCGGTTGTCGAACATGGTCAGCGCCGAGCCGATGGCCATGTGCATGTCCAGGTACTTGTACGTGCCCAGCCGCCCGCCGAACAGCACGCGCTTCTCGGCGGCCTCCTTGGCGGCCAGTTCCCGGTAGCGCTCCAGCTTGGCGCGGTCCTCCGGGGTGTTGATGGGGTAGTAGGGCTCGTCACCGGACTCCGCGGCCCGGGAGTACTCGCGCACGACGACGGTCTTGTCCTCCGGGTACTTCCGCTCGGGGTGGAAGTGCCGGAACTCGTGGATCCGGGTGTAGGGGACGTCCTCGTCGGCGTAGTTCATCACCGACGTGCCCTGGAAGTCACCGATCGGCAGGACCTCGGTCTCGAAGTCCAGCGTCCGCCAGCCGAGCTCGCCGGCCTCGTACCCGAAGTACTTGTCGATCGGCCCGGTGAAGATCGTCGGCACGTCCTGGGGGAGCTGATCGCGGACGTCGAAGTAGTCGGTGGACAGCCGCACCTCGATGTTCGGGTGGTCGGCCATCTTCGTCAGCCAGGCGGTGTACCCGTCGACCGGCAGGCCCTCGTAGGTGTCGTTGAAGTACCGGTTGTCGAAGGTGTAGCGCACGGGCAGCCGCGCGATGACCGCCGCGGGCAGCTCGGTCGGGTCGGTCTGCCACTGCTTCTTCGTGTAGCCCCGGATGAACGCCTCGTAGAGGGGCCGGCCGATCAGCGAGACCGCCTTCTCCTCGAGGTTGGCCGCCTCCGCGGTGTCGATCTCCCCGGCCTGCTCGGCGACGAGCTTCCGCGCCTCCGTCGGCGAGAGGCTGCGGCCGAAGTAGGTGCAGATCGTGCCGAGGTTGATCGGCATCGAGTAGGTCTTGCCGTCGTAGATGGTGAAGACCCGGTGCTGGTAGTTCGTGAACTCGGTGAACTGGTTGACGTACTGCCACACCCGCTCGTTCGACGTGTGGAACAGGTGGGCGCCGTAGACGTGGACCTCGATGCCGGTCTCGGGCTCGGGCGCCGAGTACGCGTTGCCGCCGATGTGGTCGCGGCGGTCGATGACCAGCACCCGCTTGCCCAGCTCACTGGCCACCCGCTCGGCGACGGTCAGTCCGAAGAATCCGGAGCCGACGACCACGAGATCAGGCTTGTCGTTAGTCACGTCTGGCGACGATACCGTCGCCGGACGGAGGAGCCGAGGGCAGCCGCGGCTAGGGTCGAGCGGTGGGAAACGACTCGATGCAGGAGCCGCTGCGTGTGGTCGCGGTGACGTACTCGCCGGGTGAGGTGCTCGACGGCTTCCTCGCTTCCCTCCGGCAGGCGACGGTCCGGCCCCTGGAGGTCGTCCTCGCCGACAACGGGTCCACCGACGGGGTGCCGCAGCGGGCGGCCGCCCGCCACGACCACGTCCGGCTGCTGCCCACCGGCGGGAACATCGGTTACGGCGCCGCCGCCAACGCGGGACTGGCCGGGCTGGTCTCGGGATACGCGCTGATCGCCAACCCCGACGTCCGGTTCGAGTCCGGTTCGGTCGACGAGCTCATCGCCGTGGCGCAGCGGTGGCCCCGCGCGGCCACGGTCGGGCCGGCGATCATGACGCCCGCCGGCGAGCTCTACCCCTCGGCCCGCGACCTGCCGCTGCTCTCGACCGGCGCCGGCCACGCCCTGCTCGGCTGGGCGTGGCCGGCCAACCCGTGGACCGCCCGGTACCGGCGCGAACGGGAGGCCCCGACGGAACGCCCGGCGGGCTGGCTCTCGGGATCCTGCCTGCTCGTCGACCTCGCGGCCTTCTGGTCCGTGGGGGGCTTCGACCCGGGGTACTTCATGTACTTCGAGGACGTCGACCTGGCCGAGCGGCTGACCCGTCGCGGCTGGCTGCACGTCTACGCGCCGTCCGCCGTCGTCGTCCACGAGGGCGGGCACGCGACCCGGCGGGAGCCGCACCGCATGCAGCGGGTGCACCACACCAGCGCGCTGCGCTACCTCGCCGGCCAGTACCCCGGCCGTCGGAACGCCCCGCTCCGCGGCGCGCTCCGGGTGGGACTCGGAGCCCGGATGCTGGTCTCCTACGTGAGCGGGCGGGTCGCCGCAGGGGCGCGGTTCCAGCGCCGGGCCGCGGAGCTCGGGCCTGTCGCGCCGCAGCGGACAGTCGCGCCGCAGCGGACGACGGCGCCCGGGCGGACGACGGCGTCGCAACGGAGGAAGGAATGAGCATGCGTCACGCGGTGATCATGGCCGGTGGTTCCGGCCCGCGACAGCGGCCACAGCCGGGTGCCCGAGCCGCCGGCCATGATCACTGCATGCCGCATGTCAGTCCTCCGTCGTCGCGGTGGGGCCGGTGCCGTCCAGTTCGGCCGCTCGTCGCTGGAACCGCGCACCCGCGGCCACGCGGCCGCTGA
>JASLAP010000530.1 GCA_030147065.1 Pseudonocardia sp.
GGCCCTCCCCCCCGCCCCCCCCTCCTCCCCGCCCCCGCGGGGGGCGTTGTTTTTTTCTAAGCTCTCCCCCACCCACCCCCCCCCACGACCGTAGTGGCGGGGGGTGTAGACGACGGGGCGGCCGTCGCGGTGGACGACGCGGGTCGCCGACGAGCCGACGATGACCAGGGTCCGCATGTCGACCTGCTCGGGGTCCATCCCGGCCAGGGTGGTGACGGTGATCCGCTCGCCGGCGCCGCCGACGTCGCGGCCGAGCACGACCGGGGTGTCCGGGGCGCGGTGGGCCAGCAGCAGGTCCCGCGCCGCGCCGACCTGCCACGGCCGGGCCTTCGAGCGCGGGTTGTAGATCGCGATGACCAGGTCGGCGCGGGCCGCGGCGGTGAGCCGCTCGGCCACCACCTCCCACGGCTTGAGCCGGTCGGACAGCGAGATCACCGCGTGGTCGTGCCCGAGCGGGGCGCCGACCGCCGCCGCGACCGCGCTGGACGCGGTCACCCCGGGCAGCACCCGCACCGGCACGCCGGCGTACTTCTCCTGCGCCGCGACCTCCAGCACCGCGGTGGCCATGGCGAACACCCCCGGGTCGCCGCCCGACACCACCGCCACCGCCCGCCCGGACGCGGCCAGGTCCAGCGCGTGCGCGGCCCGCGCGGACTCCTCGCGGTTGTCGCTGGCGTGCCGCTCCTGGCGCGGGTTCGGCGGCACCCGGTCCAGGTAGGGGCCGTAACCGACCAGGTCGTCGGCGGCCGCGAGGACCGCGGCGACCTGCGGGGTCAGCCAGTCCCGCCCGGCCGGGCCGGTGCCGACCACGACGACCTCGCCGCGGGCCCGGACCGGGTCGTCGGCGGGTGCGGGGACGGTCGCGGCCAGCGCGCCGGGCAGCAGCGCGATGGCGAAGTAGGGCACCGACCCCGGGTCGACCTCGTCCAGCGCGGCCGTGCGCTGGCCGTCCATGGTCGCGCGCTCCACGTAGTACCCGCTGCGCCCGGCGTCGGCGACGGCCCTGCGGACGGCGTCGAACGTGCGGCCCAGCTTGAGCACCGCGGCCGAGTCGGTGTCGGCCAGGCGGCGGGCCAGCTCGTCGCGGGGCAGCGTGCCGGGCAGCACGGTCAGCACCTCGTCCCGCTCGACCAGCGGCTGGCCCAGCGCCGCCGACGCGGCGCTGATCGAGGTCACCCCGGGGACGACCTCGGTGCGGTAGCGCGGGGCCAGCCGCTTGTGCATGTGCATGTAGGAGCCGTAGAACAGCGGGTCGCCCTCGGCCAGCAGCACCACGTCGCGCCCGGCGTCCAGGTGCGCGGCCAGCCGCTGCGCGGCGGCGGCGTAGAACTCGTCGATCGCGCCCTGGTAGCCGCCGGGGTGGTCGGTGGCCTCGGTGGTGACCGGGTAGACCAGCGCCTCCTCGATCTGGTCGCCGCGCAGGTGCGGTTCGGCGATCCGGCGGGCGATCGAGCGGCCGTGCCGGGCCGAGTGGTAGGCGATCACGTCGGCCGCGCCGATCAGCCGGGCGGCCTTCAGGGTGACCAGGTCGGGGTCGCCGGGACCGACGCCGACGCCGTAGAGGGTGCCGGTCATTCGCGCTCGCTCGCCAGGGCGTTGACCGCGGCGGCGGTGATCGCCGAGCCGCCCCGCCGCCCGCGGACGACCAGGTACTCCAGACCACCGTGCGCGGCCAGGGCGTCCTTGGACTCGGCGGCGCCGATGAACCCGACCGGGATGCCGAGCACCGCGGCCGGCCGGGGCGCGCCGGCGTCGACCATGTCGAGCAGGTGGAACAGCGCGGTCGGGGCGTTCCCGATCGCGACGACGGCGCCGTCGAGCCGGTCGCGCCACAGCTCCAGCGCCGCCGCGCTGCGGGTGGTGCCCAGCTCGGCGGCCAGACCGGGGACCCGCGGGTCGCGCAGCGTGCAGACCACCTCGTTGTCGGCGGGCAGGCGGGCGCGGGTGACCCCGGCGGCGACCATGTTCGCGTCGCAGAGGACCGGCGCGCCGGCCCGCAGCGCGGCCATCGCCGCGCCGACGACGCCGGGGGAGGCGCCGATGTCGGCGGCCAGGTCGACCTGCCCGCAGGCGTGGATCATGCGCACGGCGACCCGGGCGACGTCCGGCGCCAACCCGGACAGGTCGGCCTCGGCGCGGATGGTGGCGAACGACCGGCGGTAGATCTCCGCGCCGTCGCGCACGTACTCGCGGGCGGTCACCGGGCCACCGCCGGAACCGGGAGGAGCACCAGTCCGTCGTGCCGGACGCCGTCGACGAGGTACCCGCCGCCCTGGACGGCGACCGCCTCGGTGTGCGGCCCGCGCGGCGCCCCGCAGCGGCGCGCGCACCCGACGACGTGGATCCGCTGCCCGGCCGGCACCCGACCCGCGGCCAGCGCCTCCCGGGCATCGGCGCGCACGTCGGCCAGCGACTTCGCGCACCCCGGCCGCCCCGCGCACGCACTCACCGCGGCCGCGGGCGACTCCGGATCGACCACCAACCCGGCCGCAGCCAACCGCTCCACCGGAAGCACGGGATCGGGCAGGACGACCGTCCGCCACGGCGTCACCACGACCTCCGGCGCCGCCTGCGCCAGCACCCGGAGCTGTCCCGCCGTCAGCTCCCCCAGCACCGGCGCCACCACCAAGAACCGGTCGTGAGTGGAAATCGGTGCCATAGCCCTGCTTTCCGCGCACGACCCCGGGAGGGCGGCGGTGATGCGGCGCGGGGCGTCGGGGAGTTCGGCGGCGCGCCAGGCGGTGCCGCGCAGGGCGAGGAAGGCTTCGGCGGCGTCGAGCAGGACGGTGGGCGCAGCCGAAGTACCGACGGTCAGGCCGGTGTCGGTGTCGGCGACGAGCAGGGCGCCGGAGTCGGCGGACGTCGCCCGCCAGCACAGGTCGGGCTCCTCGGCGGCGACGTCGCCGCGGCCGTCGTCCAGGGCGAACAGGAACCGGCCGGGCAGCTCGGCCAGCGCCGGGCGGGCGCAGAGGGCCCGGTCGAGGGCGGCGGCGAGCCCGCGGACGTCGGCCAGCCCGCCGGAGATGCCCGACAGCGGCGACGCCAGGACGTTGCGGGCGCGCTCGTGGGTGGGGGAGGGCAGCAGGCCGCACGCGGTCAGCCGGTCGGCCAGCCGGGGGTCGGCGCGGTCGAGCCCGCGCAGCTGCACGCTGCCCCGCGACGTCAGGTGCACCCGCCCGTCGCCCAGGTCGTCGGCGCAGCCGGCCAGCACCCGCAACTGGGCCGCGGTCACCCGGCCGCCGGGCAGCCGGACGCGGGCCAGCGCGCCGTCCGCGGCGTCGTGCGGGGTGAACACGCCCGGGCAGGCGTCGGCACGGGCACGAGCAGGCACCGGCACACCATAGACACGGGTTTCCGCCGCCCGCGCGTCCGCGAGCCGGCGATCACAGCCCTTGACGGGCGGCCCCGCGCGCACGGACAGTGGGCCGACAACTGCATATCGGCGAGCGGAGCCAGGAAGCCGGTGCGAGTCCGGCGCGGTCCCGCCACTGTCACCGGGGAGCGGACCCCGTCGACGGCCACGGGCACCAGCCCGGAAGGCCGGGGCGAGCGCCGATCCGGGAGCCAGGACACTGCCCCGCCGCCGCCGACCCACACCCGGGACGAGGATCCCGAGGAAGGTGCCCCCCATGGAACCGGGCGTCCCGCCGGTCCTGCTGCTGTCCACGTCCGACACCGACCTGCTCTCGGCGCGCTCGTCGGGCGCGAACTACCGGCTCGCCAACCCCGCCCGGCTGCTCACCGACGACCTGCCCGCCCTGCTCGACGGCGCCGCGGTCGTGGTCGTGCGGATCCTCGGCGGCCGCCGGATGTGGGAGGACGGCCTGGACGCCGTCCGGGCGTCCGGGCTGCCGGTGGTGGCACTCGGCGGCGAGCAGGCCCCGGACGCCGAGATGATGGAGGCCTCCACGGTGCCCGCCGGGGTGGCCACCGAGGCGCACACCTACCTGGCCCAGGGCGGCCCGGCCAACCTGGCCTCGCTGCACGCGTTCCTGTCCGACACGCTGCTGTTCACCGGCCAGGGCTTCGACCCGCCCGTCGAGCTGCCGGCCTGGGGCGTGCTCGACCGCGAGGCCCACGAGGTCGACGGGCCGACCGTCGCCGTCCTCTACTACCGCGCCCAGCAGCTCGCCGGGAACACCGGCTACATCGAGGCGCTGTGCACCGCGCTGGAGGACGCCGGCGCCCGCCCGCTGCCGGTCTACTGCGCGTCCCTGCGCCAGGCCGAGCCGGCGCTGCTGGACACGCTGCGCGCCGCCGACGCCATGGTCGTCACCGTGCTGGCCGCCGGCGGCACCAAGCCGGCGAGCGCCGGCGCCGGGGGCGACGACGAGGCCTGGGACGTCGCCGAGCTGGCCGCGCTGGACGTGCCGATCCTGCAGGGCCTGTGCCTGACCAGCAGCCGGGCCACCTGGGCGGAGTCCGACGACGGGATGTCCCCGCTGGACGTGGCCACCCAGGTCGCGGTGCCCGAGTTCGACGGTCGGCTGATCACCGTGCCGTTCTCGTTCAAGGAGATCGACGCCGACGGCCTGTCGGCCTACGTGCCCGACCCCGAGCGGGCCGCCCGGGTCGCCGGGATCGCCGTGCGGCACGCCCGGCTGCGCCACATCCCGAACGCCGACAAGCGGATCGTGCTGATGCTCAGCGCGTACCCGACCAAGCACGCCCGGATCGGCAACGCGGTCGGCCTGGACACCCCGGCCAGCGCGGTCGCCCTGATCCGGGCCATGACCGCGGCCGGCTACGACGTCGGCGAGTTCCCCGGCGTCGAGGCGGGCGACGGCGACGCGCTGATCCACGCGCTGATCGCGGCCGGCGGCCAGGACGCCGACTGGCTGTCCGAGGAGCAGTTGCAGGGCAACCCGATCCGGATCTCCGCGGCCCGCTACCGCGGCTGGTTCGCCGGCCTGCCCGACGACCTGCGCGAGGGCGTCGAGCGGCACTGGGGCCCGGCCCCCGGCGAGCTGTTCGTCGACCGCAGCGCCGACCGCGAGGGCGAGATCGTGGTCGCCGCCCTGCGCGCGCGCAACGTGGTGCTGATGGTCCAGCCGCCGCGCGGGTTCGGCGAGAACCCGGTGGCCATCTACCACGACCCCGACCTGCCGCCCTCGCACCACTACCTGGGCGCCTACCGCTGGCTGGCCGCCCCGCGCGAGGAGGGCGGCTTCGGCGCCGACGCCGTCGTGCACCTGGGCAAGCACGGCAACCTGGAGTGGCTGCCCGGCAAGACCCTGGGGATGAGCGCGTCCTGCGGCACCGACGCCGCGCTCGGCGACCTGCCGCTGATCTACCCGTTCCTGGTCAACGACCCGGGCGAGGGCACCCAGGCCAAGCGCCGCGCGCACGCCACCCTGGTCGACCACCTGATCCCGCCGATGGCCCGCGCCGAGACCTACGGCGACATCACCCGGCTCGAGCAGCTCCTCGACGAGCACGCCAACATCTCCACGTTGGACCCGGCCAAGCTGCCGGCGATCCGCCAGCAGATCTGGACGCTGATGCAGGCCGCCAAGCTCGACCACGACCTGGGGCTGACCGAGCGCCCGCACGAGGCCGAGTTCGACGACTTCCTGCTGCACGTCGACGGGTGGCTGTGCGAGATCAAGGACGTGCAGATCCGCGACGGCCTGCACGTGCTCGGCCGGGCCCCCACCGGCCCGGAGCGGGTCGACCTGGTGGTGGCCATGCTGCGGGCCCGGCAGATGTGGGGCGGCGAGGTCAGCGTGCCCGGCCTGCGCGAGGCCCTCGGCCTGGCCGAGGACGAGTCCAAGGCCCGGGTCGACGACGTCGAGGCGCAGGCCCACGCGCTGGTCGCGGACATGGAGGCGGCCGGCTGGGACCCGGCCGCGGCCGCCCGCGCCGTCGCCGAGCGGGGCGCCCCGGACGCCGTGACCGCGGTCCTGGAGTTCGCCGCCCGCGAGGTCGTGCCCCGGCTGGCCGGCACGGCCGGCGAGGTCGACCGCGTCCTGCACGCGCTGAACGGCGGGTTCGTCCCGGCCGGGCCGTCCGGCTCGCCGCTGCGCGGGCTGATCAACGTGCTGCCCACCGGCCGGAACTTCTACTCGGTCGACCCCAAGGCCGTGCCGTCCCGGCTGGCCTGGGAGACCGGGCAGGCCATGGCCGAGTCGCTGGTCGCCCGCTACCGCGCCGACCACGGCGACTGGCCGCGCTCGGTCGGGTTGTCGGTGTGGGGCACCAGCGCCATGCGCACCTCCGGCGACGACGTCGCCGAGGTCTTCGCGCTGCTCGGCGTGCGCCCGGTCTGGGACGAGGCCAGCCGCCGGGTCACCCGGCTGGAGGTGATCGACCTCGACGAGCTGGGCCGCCCCCGCATCGACGTCACGGTGCGCATCTCGGGGTTCTTCCGGGACGCGTTCCCGCACGTCCTGGCCCTGCTCGACGACGCGGTGCAGCTCGTCGCCGGGCTCGACGAGCCGGAGTCGCAGAACTTCGTGCGCGCCCACGTCGCGCAGGACGAGGCCGGCCACGGCGACCGCCGCCGGGCCACCACCCGGATCTTCGGCTCCAAGCCGGGCACCTACGGCGCCGGGCTGCTGCAGCTGATGGACTCGCGCAACTGGCGCGACGACGGCGACCTGGCCGAGGTCTACAGCACCTGGGGCGGCTACGCCTACGGCCGCGGCCTGGACGGCGCCCCGGCCCGCGGCGACATGGAGACCGCCTACCGGCGGATCGCGGTGGCGGCCAAGAACATCGACACCCGCGAGCACGACATCGCCGACTCCGACGACTACTACCAGTACCACGGCGGCATGGTCGCCACCGTCCGCGCGCTCACCGGCACCGCGCCGCAGGCCTACGTCGGCGACTCCACCCGCCCGGAGGCGGTCAGGACCCGCACGCTGCACGAGGAGACCTCCCGGGTGTTCCGCGCCCGGGTGGTCAACCCGCGCTGGATGGACGCCATGCGCCGGCACGGCTACAAGGGCGCCTTCGAGATGGCCGCGACCGTCGACTACCTGTTCGGCTGGGACGCCACCACCGGCGTCATCGCCGACTGGCAGTACGAGCGGTTGACCGCGGAGTACGTGCTCGACCCGGTCAACCGCAAGTTCCTGCAGGACGCGAACCCGTGGGCGCTGCACGGGATGGCCGAGCGGCTGCTGGAGGCGGCCGACCGCGGCCTCTGGGAGAGCCCCGACCCCGACACCCTCGACGCCCTCCGCACCACCTACCTGGAGACCGAGGGCGACCTGGAGGGCGCCTGACCGTTCGTCGAGAGTGACCTCAGCGCCCCGCCGAGGGCGCTGAGGTCACTCTCGCCGGTCGTTCGAGCGGCGCAGGGCGGCGCGCAGGACGTCGGCGTCGGCGGGGGTGATCGAGCGGGCGAAGTGCACCAGCGCGCTGTCCCGGTCGCGGGTGCGGTCCAGCGCCCGCAGCATCAGCTCGGCGACGAAGTCGTCGCGGGTACCGGCGGCTGTGTAGTGCCAGGTACGGTCGACGTTCACCCGGGTGACGACCTGCTTGCGGGTCAGCCGCTCCAGCACCGTCTTGACCGTGGTGTACGCCAGGTCGGGGTCGCCGAGCTCGCGCAGCACGGTCCGGGCGGTCGCCGGTTCGGAGCGCGCCCACAACACGCCCATGATCTCCTGCTCCAGCTCACCCCGACCGCGGGTCATGCCGGCCCACCCGCCGTACCCGATGCCGGGACGCCCGCGGCGGTGACGGGCCGGTCCGCCCGCGTGGTGCCCACCGCGATCGCGGCGGCCACGGCCAGCCCGGCCCCGACGACGAACGGCAGCGGGGCACCGAGGTCGAACAGCGCGCCCGCCCCGAGCGGCCCGACCAGCCGCCCCGCGGCGGCCGCGGACTGCCCCCGGCCCAGCAGCTCGCCGCGCCGAGCCGGCTCCCCGGCCCGGGAGAGCAGGCTGGTCGTGGTGGTGCTCAGCAGCCCCTGGCCCGCCGCCACCAGCACCACCGCTACGACCAGCCCGGCGGCGCCGGTCACCGGCATCAGGACCAGCCCGGCCGCCATCACCAGCGCGCTGCCCACGGCCACCCACCGGTCGCCCCACCGCCGCACCGACGCGGTGAGCGGACCGGCCTGCACCAGCGTCATCGCCAGCCCGGCCGCGCACAGCAGCGCGCCGACCAGCACCGGGCCGGCCCCGATCCGCTCCGCGGCGAGCAGCGCGACCGTGGTCTCCATGCCGACCAGCGCGCACATCGCGGCGAACCCCACGGCGAGCAGCGGCCACGCCGCCGCCGGGAGGGCGGCCCGCCCGGTCGGGCCGAGGCGCGATCTCGGGGCGGCGTCGGGCATCCGGCGGGCCAGCAGCCACGCGACGGCGGCCAGCCCGGCCCCGGCGAACGCGACGGCGGCGAAGCCCACGACCGCACCGAGCGCGCCCAGCAGCGGCCCGACGGTGAACGCGGCCCCGATCGCCATGCCCAGCCGCCCCATCGCCCGGGTGCGCTGCTCGGGGGTGCTCAGGTCGGCGGCCAGCGCGTGCGCGACCCCGATGCTGCCGCCGCAGGCCCCGGCCAGCAGCCGGGCCACGACCAGCACCCACAGCGCCGGGGCCAGGCCCATCAGCGCCAGCGACGCGGTCGATCCGGCCAGGCTGACCAGCAGCAGGCGCCGGCGACCGTACCGGTCGGCCAGCCGGCCCAGCACCGGTGCGCACACCACCTGCGCCGCGGAGTAGGCCGCGACCACCGCGCCCAGCCCCACCCCGCTGCCACCCAGCTCCACCACGTGGAACGGCAGCACCGGCAGCACCAGGGTCAGCCCGAGCAGGTCGACGAACACGACCGCCTGCAGCACGGTCAGCGGGCTGCTACGTCCCATCACGCTACAAGTTGTAGCAAAAGGTCCGAGGGGTGCCCCCACCCGATCCGGGTACTCCACGACGACCGTGGCCGAGCCGGTCACGCAGAGCGGGGAGACCGACCGATGACCGACCTGCGCGAGGCACTGCCGAAGCTGCGCGACGACGCCTGGAACTCCCGGCACCGCGACGAGGTGCCGCTGCGCCGCGCCGACCGCAACTTCGCCGAGCTGCTCCAGGAGCTGCGGGTGGTGCTGACCGGGGTGCAGATCCTGTTCGGCTTCCTGCTCACGTTGTCGTTCAGCGCCCGGTTCGCCGACCTCGACACCTTCCAGCACACCGTGTTCGTGATCACCCTGACCGCCGCCGCGCTGTCGTCGACGCTGATGGTGGCCCCGGTCGCCGCGCACCGGCTGCTGTTCCGGCGCGGGCGCAAGCGCGAACTGGTCGAGTACGGGCACCGCTGCACGCTGGCCGGACTGCTCATGCTGGGGATCACCCTGGTCGCTGGTCTGCTGTTGGTGCTGGACATGGGCATCGGGCGGGTCGCGGCGAGCGTGCTCGCCGGGTCGCTGCTGGCGCTGATGGTGGCGCTCTGGCTGGTCGTCCCACTGAACCTGCGGCGCCGCTGAACGCCGATCGGGCGGTATCGCGGGGCACCCCTGCGGACTCTTCTCGGAGAGGCGGGAGTCCCGCCCGCGACCGACCGGGAGGCGACTGCCGTGTCCCAGGCACCCCCGACGACCCGGGCCGACGCGGCGCTGCAGCTGGCCGGCCTGGTCGACGGCTACCTGACCACGCAGCTGCTGTACGTCGTCGCCGAGCTGGGCGTGGCCGACGCCCTCGCCGGTGGCGCCCGGGACGCCACCGAGCTGGCCGCGCAGGTCGGCGCCGACCCGGACGTGCTCGGCCGCGTCCTGCGCGGCCTCGCCGCCCAGGGCGTACTGGACGAGCACCCCGGTCGGCGCTTCGCGCTGAACGCCGTGGGCGACCTGCTGCGCACCGACCACCCGCGCTCGATGCGCGGTCTCGTGCTGACCCGCGGCCGGACCTACTACGCCGCGCTCACCGGCCTGCTGGCCGCGGCCCGCGACGGCGGCACCCCGTTCGACCTCGTCCACGGCACGACGTTCTTCGCCCACCTGGCCGCGCACCCCGAGCAGGGCGCGGCGTTCCAGCAGTCGATGACCACGCGGTCGCGGCGCGAGGCCGCCGCCGTCACCGCCGCCTACGACTTCTCCGCCTTCGGCTCGCTGGTCGACGTCGGCGGCGGGCCGGGCCTGCTGCTCGCCACCATCCTGGCCGCCAATCCGGGCCTGTCCGGCACGCTGTTCGACCGCCCCGAGGTCGTCGCGGGGGCGAGGCTGCCGAGCGTGGCCGGGGACTTCTTCGTCGAGGTCCCGGCGGGCGCGGACGCCTACCTGCTGTCCCGGGTGATCCACGACTGGGACGACGAGGAGGCCGTGGCGATCCTGCGCACCTGCCGCCGCGCCATGCCGGACACCGCGACCCTGCTGCTGGTCGAGGCCCTGCTGCCGGACCGCGCGGTCGACGACCCGGCGGCGGTCCGGATGGACCTGCACATGCTCACCCTCCTGCACGGCCGCGAACGCACCCGCGCGGAGTACGCCGCCCTGCTCGCCGCGGCCGGCCTGCGCCTCACCCGGGTGATTCCGGCCGGTGCAGGCTCCGGCGTCCACGTGATCGAGGCCCGCTAGGGGTGCGCTGGTCCGGGCGGGTTCGCGGGCCCGAAAAGCGGGCACCCGGGACCACCCGGCCCGACGAGGTGAGCCCATGCAGTCCGATCCGAGCACGGCCCCGCTGCCCACCGCGCTCACCACCCTCCGCGACGCCGCCACCGCGACCCGCTTCGACCTGGAGATCCCGGGCGTCGACCGGGCCCGCGCGGCCCGCGCCGAACTGGTCCACCAGCTCGACGACTACGTCCTGCCGCGGCTGCGCCGGCTGGACGCGCCGCTGCTCACCGTGGTCGGGGGCTCCACCGGGGCCGGCAAGTCGACGATCGTGAACAGCCTGGTCCGGGCGCAGGTCACCCCGGCCGGGGTGCTGCGGCCGACCACCCGCTCCCCGGTCCTGGTCTGCCACCCCGACGACCTGCCGTGGTTCGCCGACACCCGGGTCCTGCCCGACCTGACCCGCACCAGCGGGGCCGGCACCGACCACGAGACCCTGCAGCTGGTCCCGTCCGCGGCCCTGCGACCGGGGCTGGCGTTCCTGGACGCCCCGGACATCGACTCGGTGGTGGCCGCGAACCGCAGGCTGGCCGGGCAGCTGCTGGCCGCGGCCGACCTCTGGCTGTTCGTGACGACCGCCGCCCGCTACGCCGACGCCGTCCCGTGGGACGTGCTGGAGACCGCGGCCTCCCGGGGCACCGCGCTGGCCGTGCTGCTCGACCGGGTCCCGCCGGGCGCCGAGCGCGACATCGCCGCGCACCTGGGCGAGATGCTCGGCGCGCACGGGCTCGGCGAGGCGCCGCTGTTCGTCGTGCCGGAGACGGTGCTGGACGACGGCCTGCTGCCGGACGCGGTGATCGGGCCGGTCCGGCAGTGGTTCGACGACCTCGCCCGGGACGCCGGGCAGCGCGCCGAGGTCGTCCGCCGGACCCTGGACGGCGCCCTGGACAGCCTCCGCCCGCGCACCACCGCGCTCGCCGTGCAGGCCCACGCCCAGATCGACGCGGCCACCCGGCTGCGGGCCGACGTGCGCAGCGCCTACGCCGCGGCGCTGGCCGAGGTGGACGCCGGGATGCGGGACGGGGTGCTGCTGCGCGGCGAGGTGCTGGCCCGCTGGCAGGAGTTCGTCGGCACCGGCGAGCTGCTGCGCACGTTGCAGGACCGGGTCGGCCGCTGGCGCGACCGGGTGACCGCGGCGTTGTCGGGCCGCCCCCGCCCGGGCACCGATCTGACGGTCGCGCTGGAGTCGGGCGTCGCCCTGCTGGTGGACAGCGCGGCCGGGCAGGCCGCCGAGCGGGCCGCCACCACCTGGCGGTCCACCGCGGCCGGCACCCTGCTGCTCAAGTCGGCCCCCGACCGGCTGGACCGGGTCTCCCCGCAGTTCCGCGCGGACGCCGAGCGCACCGTCCGGGACTGGCAGGCCGCGGTGCTCGACCTGGTCCGGCGCGAAGGCGTCGACCGCCGGACGATCGCCCGGACCGCCGCGTACGGGGTGAACGCGACCGGGCTGCTGGTGATGGTCCTGGTGTTCGCGACCACGTCGGTGATCGCGGCGCCGATCGAGGTCGCGGTGGCCAGCGGCACGACGGTGCTGTCGCAGAAGGTGCTCGAAGCGCTGTTCGGCGACCAGGCCGTCCGGGCGCTGGCCGACCGGGCCCGGGAGGACCTGCTGGAGCGGGTGGCGGCGCTGCTCGGCCGCGAGGAGGCGCGCTTCACCGGGCTGCTGGAGCAGCACGCCACCCACCCCGACGACGCCGCCGCGCTGGAGCGGGCGGCCGCAGCTGTGGAGCGTGCCCGATGAAGTTGCTGACCACCCGCGACCGCGGCGTCGGTGCCGACGGCGTCGCCGCCCGGCTGCGCGCGCTCGACCGCGTGCTGGAGGTCGGCGAGGGCCGGCTCGACGAGACCCGGCTGGCGCCGGCCCGGGCGCTGGCCCGGCGGGCGGGGGAGCGGCTGCGCCTGTCCGGCGCGCACACCGTGGTCGCGCTGGCCGGCGCCACCGGCAGCGGGAAGTCCTCGCTGTTCAACGCGCTGACCGGGGCCGACGTGTCGACCGTCGGGGTGCGCCGGCCGACCACCGGGGTGGCGCACGCCGCGGTCTGGGGTGCCGAGGGCGCCGGGCCGCTGCTGGACTGGCTGGAGATCCCGCGCCGCCACCACGTCGAGGTCCCCGGCGGGCCGTTGCACGGGCTGGTGCTGCTCGACCTGCCCGACCACGACTCCACCGAGGTCGCCCACCGGCTGGAGGTCGACCGGCTGGTCGCACTGGTCGACGTGCTGGTCTGGGTGCTGGACCCGCAGAAGTACGCCGACGCCGCCGTGCACGACCGCTACCTGCGCCCGCTGGCCCGCCACGGCGAGGTGATGGTGGTGGTGCTCAACCAGGTCGACCGGCTGCCGCCCGAGCAGGCCGAGGCGGCCCTGGACGACGTCCGCCGGCTGCTGGCCGACGACGGCCTGCCCGACGTGCCGGTGCTGGGCGCGTCCGCGGTCACCCCGGGCGGCCGCGACGAGCTGCTGGCCGTGCTGACCGGCGCGGTCGCCGCGCACCGGGCCGCGCTGCGCCGCGTCTCGGCCGACCTCGACGACGTCACCGCCGAGCTGGCCGACGTCGTCGACGGCCCGGCCCGCGCCGAGCTGCCCCCGGCGGCGTCCCGGGAGCTGGTGGCGGCGCTGAGCGCGGCGGCCGGGATCCCGGCGGTGGGCGCGGCGGTGCAGCGGGCGGCGGTGCACCGCGCGGTCGCGGCGACCGGCTCGCCGTACACCCGCTGGGTGCGCCGGTTCCGGCCGGACCCGCTGCGCCGGCTGCACCTGGACCGGCTGCGGCCGACGGCCCTCGACCCGGCGCCCGACGGGCCGGTCGCGCGCACGTCCTTGCCGGAGACGTCGATCGTCGAGCGGTCCCGGGTGGACCTGGCCCTGCGCGGGCTGGCCGACACCGCCGCGGACGGCCTGCCCGACCCGTGGCCGGCCGCGGTCCGCACCGCCGCCCGGTCGCACGAGGACGACCTGCCCGACGCGCTGGACCGCGCGGTCGCCGGCACCGACTTCGGCTTCGACCGGACCCCGCTCTGGTGGCGCGCGATCGGGTTCCTGCAGGCGCTGCTCGCGGTGGTGGCGCTGGCCGGCGGGCTCTGGCTGGCCGGGCTCTACGCGCTGGACATCCTGCGGCTACCCGGCCCGGACACCCCCGACGTCGGCGAGCTGCCGCTGCCCACGCTGATGCTGCTCGGCGGGCTGCTGGCCGGGTTGCTGCTCGCGCTGCTGGCCCGGCTCCCCGCCGCGCTCGGCGCCCGGCGGCGCCGGAGCGCGGTCGAGGGACGCCTGCGGACCGCGGTCGGCGAGGTGGCCGACGACCTCGTGCTCGCCCCCGTCGGCGCCGAACTGCGCGCCTACGGCGACCTCCACGACGCCGTCACCGAGCTCAGCGGGGATCGGCGAAGGTGACCGTGACCTGCTCGTAGCCCAGCGAACCGGCCAGCGCGGTGAGCATCTCGCGGGTGTTGGTCTCGGCACGGGTCAGCAGGTCGCTCCCGGCGGCCGCCTCGTCGATCTTCCGCGTGGCCAGCCGGTAGAGCTCCTGGTCGTCGACCGGGTTGTCCTGCACGACGCCGGCCAGCCGCTCGGCGATGCCGCGGTCGCGCCCGACGATCCGGCTGGCCTCCAGGTCGACGGTGGCCGGGGACAGCCGCGGCGGCGGCAGGGTGATGGTGACCGCGCGACCGTCGGCGGAGACCGCGACCCGCTCCGGGCCGATCCCGGAGAAGTCGACCAGGGCGTCGGCGCGGCCGGTGGCGAACAGCGTGGTCCGCTCCCCGCTGATGACGTCGGGCAGGTACGGGGTGTCGCGCTCCAGGTCGACCAGGACCTGGAAGGTGCCGGCGGCGGCGTGGTACTCGGCGATGTCGGTCAGCGCCACCATCAGCGGCGCCGGGCTGTGGTCGACGACCTGCTGGTCGAAGTCACCGGGTCCGGGCAGCCAGCCGGCGATCTGGGCGCCGACCGGCACCGCCACGGCCACCGCGGCCAGCGCCGCGACGACCTTCATCGACGGGCGGCGCCGCGGGCGCTCGATCCGGCCGGGGTCGGGGTCGAGCACCTGCTGCGTCATGCGGATCTCCCGTCGTCCGGCCTCGTCGTTCCCCGCGGGTCAACGCCGCCGGTGCGGTGTGCGATGCCGCGGCACCGCTCCGGGGCACTGTGAGGGTGCCCGCACCGTCCGGGGTTCACGCGGCAATCGCCCGTCTGCCGCAGGCCCCGGTCGGGGTCAGCCGCCGAACAGCTTCGGGATCTGCTCGGAGAAGACCAGCACCGACAGCACCCCGAACAGCAGGAACGACCAGATCAGCCCGGCCAGCCGCCACCCGCGGACCCGGATCGGGCCGGGCAGGGTCTTCCGGTTGATCAGGACGAGCAGCGCCGAGTAGATGAACATCATGAAGCCGCCGGCCACGGCGGAGATCACCAGCAGCTCGATCGGCTGGTCGAACCCGGCCAGCAGGATCACGATCCCGATGGCGACCAGGCCCCAGACCAGCCCGGCGTACATCTTGCTCTCGTTCGCGCCGCGGGCGTAGGAGGTCTTGATGACGTCGGCGGCCAGCCGGCTGGTGTAGTCGACGATGCCCAGCGCCGCGGCGAACAGCGACAGCGCGCCGACGAACCAGAACAGGTACTGGAACCACGCCCCGACCCGCTCGCCCAGCACCTCGCCCTCGGTCCGGACGAAGTCGATGTTGCTGGCCAGCCCCTCCTGCCCGAACACCGTGGCGTAGGCCAGCAGCGAGGTGAACAGGATGGTCAGGAACGTGATCAGCACGAACGTGCTCAGCTGCTCGACGTTGGCGAACCGCCACCAGCGGTGCCAGCGCGCCATGTTCGGCTCGTCCGGGACGAACACGTAGCCGGTGCTCGGCGCGGCCTCCGGTTGCCCGGTGATCGGGCTGACCAGGCGCGGGACGTACTCGCCCATGGCGAAGCCCTTGTCCCGGATCCAGTTGGACTGCACCAGGTTCTGCCCGCCGCCGGCGCCGGCGAAGGCCAGCGCCCCGAGCAGCGTGGCGAACCCGAGTTCGGCGGCCGGGATGCCGGGGTTGGTCACGACCTGCGGCAGGTCCGCCCACGCCGACGCGCCGATCGCGAAGATCGCCCCGACCACGAACAGGACCACCACGGCGGCGACCTTCACCATCTGCGCGCGCTCCAGCGCCACGTAGATGACCGGGGCGAGGGTGAGGATCAGCCCGATCGCCACCAGCATCCCGATGGCGATCCAGGTGGCCTCGCCGCCGAACATGTAGGTCACCAGGGTCGCCGAGCTGGTCACCCAGCCCGGCCACAGGTTGGCGAAGTAGCTCAGGATCGCGAACACCAGGCCCCAGTGCCGCCAGTACCGGCTGAACCCGGTCAGCGCGGTCTCCCCGGTGGCCAGGCTGTAGCGCTCGATCTCCATGTTGAGCACGTACTGGGTCATCAGCCCGACCAGCGCCGCCCACACGAACACCAGCCCGACCTGGGAGGCGATGAAGGGGAACAGGATGAATTCGCCCGAGGCCAGCCCCACCCCGGCCGCCACGATGCCGGGGCCGATCAGCCGCCAGTAGGAGCGCGGCCCGTCCGGCAGGTCGCGCACCTGCGGCGGCGGCAGGTGCCGGCTGGGGAAGGCGGCGACGACGGACCGACCGCCGCTGCCGCCGGGAACATCGGGTCCACCGCGCTTCGCCATGCGCCCCCCTCGCCGCAGCCGACCGGGTGAGATTACCTCTCCGGGCGATCAGGTGAAGCCTCCGTGAAGAGCCTCCCGGTCGTCCGTTCGGTCGCGCCGCGGGAGTCCCTCCGGCCCGTGCCAGGATCGACCGGGAGACCCCCGCCCGAGGAGCCGCCGCGTGACCGACACCCCCGCCCGGCCGGGACGCCGGGCGCGCTGGTGGGCGGCCTCCCGGTTCCTGGTGCTCACCCTGGTCACCGCGCTCGCCGCGCTGGCCGTGCTGGTCGCGATGCTGCTGGCGATCGTGCTGGTGGCGACCCTGCCGCTGCTGCCGCGGATCGCCCGGGTGGGGCGGTGGCTGGCCGACCGGGAGCGCGGGCGCACCGCCCGGTTCCTGGGCACGCCGATCCCGGCCCCGCCGCCGCCCGAGCCCGACTCGGCCGGCGCGGTGCTGTCCGACCCGGGCATCCGCCGGACGACCGGCTGGCTCGGCCTGCACGCCTCGCTCGGCCTGATCTGCGGCGCGGTGGTGGCCACCGCGCTGCTCGGCGCGGTGACCAACGCGGCGATCGCCCTGGTCTGGCCGGCCGTGCCGGGCGCGACGACCACCCTGGACACCCCGGTGACGTCCTGGCCGCTGGCCGGACTGGCCCTGCTGATCGCCGCCGCCTACGCCGCGGTCGGCTGGTTCGCCGCGCCCCCGCTGGCGCGCTGGTACGCCCGCACGGGCGCTGTCCGGCTCGCCCCGTCGCAGCGGTCGCTGGCCGAACGGCTGGCCGAGGTCACCGCCACCCGCGCGGCCGCCCTGGACGCGCACGGCACCGAGTTGCAGCGCATCGAGCGCGACCTGCACGACGGCACCCAGAACCGGCTGGTCGCGGTGGTCATGCAGCTCGGCATGGCCGAGCGGGCGCTGCGCCGCGATCCGGCCGCCGCGCTGCCGATGGTGCTCACCGCGCAGAACGCGGCCTCCGACGCGCTGGCCGAGCTGCGCGGCGTGGTGCGCAGCATCTACCCGCCGGTGCTGGTCGACCGGGGGCTGTCCGGCGCGGTGGAGGGGCTGGTCGCGCGCAGCACCATCCCGTGCACCCTGGAGCGGGAGCCGCTGCCCCGGGCGCCGGCCGCGGTGGAGTCGGCCGCCTACTTCGTGGTCGCCGAGGCGCTGACCAACGCGGCCAAGCACAGCGGGGCCGAGCGGATCGTCGTCCGGCTGGGCCAGGACGGCGACGCGCTGGTGGTCGAGGTCTCCGACGACGGCCACGGCGGCGCCGACGAGAGCGGGGGCAGCGGGCTGCTCGGCATCCGGCGGCGGGTGTCCGCCCTGGACGGCACCACCGAGCTGCGCAGCCCGGCCGGCGGACCCACCCGGCTGCGCGTCACGATCCCCACGGGAGCATGACCGGCGTGCGCATCGTGATCGCCGAGGACGACGCCCTGCTCCGGGAGGGCCTCACGCACCTGCTGCGGGCCGAGGGCCGGGAGGTCGTCGCGGCCGTGGACAACCCCGACGACCTGCTCGCCGCGGTGGACGCCGAGCGGCCCGACGTCGCCGTCGTCGACGTGCGGATGCCGCCGACCTTCCGCGACGAGGGCCTGCGCGCCGCGGCCGAGGCCCGCCGCCGCCACCCGGGCCTGGCCGTGCTGGTGCTGTCCGCGCACGTCGAGCACAGCTACGCCACCGAACTGCTGTCCGGCGCCGAGGGCGGCGTCGGTTACCTGCTCAAGGAGCGGGTCGGCCGGGTCGAGGACTTCCTGGACGCGCTCGACCGGGTGGCCGCCGGGGGCACCGCGCTGGACCCCGAGGTCGTCGCCCAGCTGCTCACCGCCCGCCGCGCCGACGACCCGCTGCACCGGCTGACCCCGCGCGAGCGCGAGGTGCTCGGGCTGATGGCCGAGGGCCACTCCAACACCGCCATCGGCCGCCACCTGGTGGTCAGCGACGGCGCCGTGCACAAGCACATCGGCAACATCTTCGCCAAGCTCGACCTGCCCGACGCCGACTCCGGGCACCGCCGCGTCCTCGCCGTCCTGGCCTACCTCGGTCGGGCGTGAGAAACGGTGCCCGAGCACTGATTCCCACGCACGACCCGGGCGTGGTGGGGCAGGCCTCACCACGGCTCCGGTAGTGGCGGGGATCGATCCAGGGGCCCGGTTCTCCGAGGCTGAACGGGTCCGCGAGAACCGTTCACCGGCAAGGAGTCGATCCCCATGAGCGCATCCCCGGCCCACCACCGGCGGATCACCACCGCCGCGGTCGCGATGGCCGCCGTCACCGGCCTGACCGCCTGCGGGGTGCTCGCCTCGTCCACCGCCGCGCTGGCCACCGAGCCCACCGGCGTCGTCCAGCAGGGCCTGGACGACCTGGTGACCGACGGCGGCTTCCCGGCCGCCCTGGCCGACGTCCGGGAGGCCGACGGCGACCACCGCGGGTACGCCGCGGGCGTCGCCGACCTGACCACCGGCGAACCCGCCGTGCCCGGCGGGGAGGTCCGCATCGGCAGCAACACCAAGACCTTCACCGCGGTCGCCGTCCTGCAGCTGGTCGACGAGGGCAGGGTCGACCTGGACGCCCCGCTGGAGACCTACCTGCCGGGCCTGGTCCGCGGCCCGGTCGACGGCCACGACATCACCGTCCGGCAGGTCCTGCAGCACACCAGCGGGGTGCCCAGCTACACCGACGTCCTGGGCTCGGTGCAGGCGGTCGTCGACCTGCGCCACACCTACGTGCAGCCGATGGAGCTGGTCCGGATGGGGCTGAGCCTGCCCGCGCCGTTCGCGCCCGGGGCCGGTTGGGCCTACAGCAACACCAACTACGTCCTGGCCGGGCTGCTGGTCGAGAAGGTGACCGGCCGGCCGCTGGCCGAGGAGCTCGGCACCCGGATCATCGACCGGCTCGGCCTGCGCGAGACCTACTTCCCGGCGGTCGGCGAGCAGGCCCTGCGCGGCGACCACCCGCGCGGCTACCACCGCGGCGAGGACCTGGCGGTGCCGCCGCTGGACGTCACCGACCAGGACCCGGCGTTCGCCTGGGCCGCCGGCCAGATCGTGTCCACCCCCGCCGACCTCAACCGCTTCTTCGCCGCGCTGTTCGGCGGCGAGCTGACCAGCCCCGGGATGCTGGCCCAGCTGCGCGACACCGTCCCGACCACCTACCCCGGCGAGGCCTACGGGCTGGGCGTGATCAGCCGCGAGCTGACCTGCGGCGGGCTGGCGTGGGGCCACGGCGGCGACATCCCCGGCTACTCCACCCGCGGCGGCGTCACCGACGACGGTCGCGCTGTCTCGGTCGCGGTGACCGCGCTGCCCACCGACGAGGCCGGGCTGAAGGCGCTCGACGGCGCCGTCGACCGGATGCTGTGCTCCTGACCGCCGGCCGGTCCCGGTCAGGCCAGGCTCGGGCGGCCGCCGGGACGGCCGACGGTGTCGGCCGCGGCCCCGACGGCCCGGCGCAGCGCGGCGGCGGGATCGTCGCCGGCCAGCAGGGCGACGGTCAGGGCGGCGGTCAGCGAGTCCCCGCCGCCGGTCGTGTCGACGACCTCGGTGTCGCCGAACGGGACGAACAGCTCGCCGTCCGGCCAGACCGCCACGTTCCCCGCCCCCTCCACCCCGACCACGACCACCCGCGGCCCCGACCCCAGCAGCCGCCGTGCGACCCCGGTCATCACGGCGACGTCGTCGGCCGCCACCTCGTCGTCGACCAGCAGCGCGGCCTCGGCGGGGTCCGCGCGCAGCACGTCGGTCCGCTCCAGGACCTCGGCGCGCACGCCCGCTTCCGGGGAACCGTCCAGCACGACGAGGCCGCGCGCCTGCCGGGCCGCGGCGGCCAGCGCGGCGCCCGGCTGCTGGGCCTGCAGCACCACCGCCCGTGCCGCCCGCAGCGCCGGTGCCGCGGCCGTCACGTCGTCGGCGGTGAGCAGCACCGGTCCGGGCAGGTGCTGCAGGTAGCGCCACGAGCCGTCGGCCTCCAGGACCTCCACGATCAGCCCGGTCGGTGTCCCCGGCCGGCGGACGACGTGCCGCACGTCGACGCCGTCGTCCGCGGCCTGGGTGAGCAGCCGGTCGCCCGCGTCGTCCAGGCCGGCCACCGCGAGCAGCCCGACCGGGGTGCCCAGCTGGGCCACCGCGACCGCGCAGTTGGCGCCCTTGCCGCCGAGCACCTCGCGTCGCTCGTCGACGTCGGCTGCCGACCCCGCGGGCGGCAGCCCGTCCACCCGCAGCACCAGGTCCCGGGCCAGCTGCCCGACGATCATCACGTCCATGGCGGCGGGTACCCGCCCCCGGACGCCGGTAGGCGGCCGGGCCGGTGCGGCGGACCTCAGCGCGGGTGGGCCGAGGCCGTCGGCGCGGTCGACGGGCCGACCGGGCCGGGCGTCGTGCCGAAGGCGCTGAGGAACCGGTCGCGGAAGGTGTCCATCCGGGAGACCGGGGCCTGCGGGCCGGGGCGCAGGCCCTCGTCCCAGCCCCAGTCCGCGATCCGGTCCAGCACCGCCGGGTCCCGGGTGACGATGGTGATCGGGACGTCGCGCCCGGCGCCCTCCCCGGTCGCGACCGGGGCGGGCTGGTGGTCGCCGAGGAAGACCAGCACCAGGTCGTCGTCGCCGTAGCGCTCGACCCAGGAGATCAGGCTGGTCAGCGAGTACTCGATCGACCGGGCGTAGGCGTCGCGCACCAGCTGCGGGTCTCCGCTCCAGACCTCCTCCACCGGTAGCCCGGCGTCGGGCAGGGTGTCGTAGACCGAGCCGTCCCCGATGGCGTCCCAGTCCACCGTCGGCGGCAGCGGGGCCCACGGCCAGTGGCTGGTGACCAGCGGGATCTCGGCCATCAGCGGGCCGTGGTCGGGGCCGTGCTCGAACCGCTCGAACGCCGAGAGGGTGTACTGGTCGGGGGTGTGGAAGCCGCTGAACCGCTCGCCGGCGTAGCCGAGGTTGCGGTAGTCGTAGAGCTGCTCGATGCCGTAGAACTCGCCCTCCGGCCAGTCCCGGGTCACCCCGGGCATCACCCCGACGGTGCGCCAGTCGGCCCGCTCGAACGCGCCGGTCAGGGTGAGCCGGTCGCCGTCGACCAGGGTGCGGTAGCTCTGCTCGTTGGTCACCCACAGCCCGGAGAGCAGGGTGGCGTGGGCCAGCCAGCTGCCCCCGCCGACCACCGGCGAGGTCAGGAACGCGCTGCGCGCGGAGTAGCCGGCGGCCGCCAGCCGGTCGGTGCCGCTGTCGAGGGCGGCGCTGACCCGGGGCGCGATCGCCGGGTCCTCGACGGCGCTGCGGCCGTAGCTCTCCACGAACGACAGCACGACGTCCTTGCCGCGCAGGGCGGTCAGCAGGTCGGCGTCGGGGGTGCCGGCGAACGGGTCGGGACGGGCGGACTGGTCGAGGAACGCCTGGTAGTCGCGCAGGGTCGTGGGCACCTGGACGGCGGTGCGCTGGGCCAGCGAGACGGTGCTCAGCGCGGCCACCGGCACCGGCACCACGATCTGCGCGCCGACCCCGAAGCAGACCAGCCAGGCCACCCCCACCACCGGCACGGCCCGCGCCGCGGCGGTGCGGTGCCGGTCGATCAGCCGGCTCAGCCGCAGCGTCGCCAGCGCGATCAGCGCCACCACCCCGACGGCGAGCAGCCCGATCCCCACCGCCACCGCGACCGCCCCGATCTCGCCCACGGAGCTCTCGAACAGCGGAACGGCGGCCAGCAGCTGCCCCCAGTCGAACACCGGGTCGAACGGCCGGGCCAGCGTGGTCATGAAGCCCATGTCGAGGATGCGGACGATGGTCAGCAGCCCGAGCACCGCCCCGCCGGCCAGCGCCAGCGGGGTGCGTGCCCGCACCGGCAGCACCAGCACGAGAAGCACCCCGACCAGCGCCTCGGCCGGAATGCGCACCAGCGCACCGGGGACGACCTGGCCGTACTGGTTCGGGGCGATGAGCGCGAGGTAGACCAGCAGGAAGGCCAGCACGCTGACCACCCGCCCCACCACGACCCGCCGGCCCGAGCGCTGCTCGCGGGGTGCCGGGACGATCTCCGGCTCCAGCCGGTGCCGGCCCGGACGGGGCCGGGCGGGCATGGTGAGCGCCACGGTGCAGGTCCCTTCCACTGAGCCCGTCCGGTGGCGGGGAGCAGCCGGTCGGTGATCGGGCCGGGCAGCGCCGTTCGGGGGGCGCTACCGCTCGGTCACCGGGGACACGGGCCTGCGACGGCCGCAGTTCACGCGCCGGACCGCCGTGCGGCAGGCGGTGCGCGCCGCCGGACCACCGGTAGTGCGGCGGCTGCTCGCTGCACCGGTCAAGGACCCGCCGTCCCAATTTGCGACATCCGAGCACCGGTGATGGCGAGCACAGTCAGGCGCCACCCCACCTCCAGACCAGATCGACCGGCACCTCGGCGACCCGCTCGCCACCGACGTCCGACGACCGCCACCGAACCGAGGAGGAGCCATGCCCGAGACCATGCGCGCGTTCGTCATCAAGGAGGTCGGCCGGACCGACATGATGGAGAAGCCGATCCCGGAACCCGGTCCGGAGGAGGCGGTCGTGCGCACCACCGCCGCGCTGATCTGCACCTCCGACGTGCACACCGTGAAGGGCGCGCTGCCCGTCCCGAACGACCGCACGCTGGGCCACGAGTCGGTCGGGGTCGTGCACCGGCTGGGTTCGGCGGTCTCCGGGTTCGAGGAGGGCCAGCGGGTGGCGGTCAACGCCGTGACCCCCTGCTACCGGTGCAGCTACTGCCAGCGCGGGTTCACCAGCCAGTGCGGCGGGCCGCTGGGCGGCTACAAGTACACCGTCCAGATGGACGGCAACATGGCCGAGTACTTCGTCGTGCCCGCCGCCCAGGCCAACCTGACCCCGATCCCGGACGACCTGTCCGACGCCCAGGCCGTCTACACCTGCGACATGCTCAGCACCGGGTTCATGGGCGCCGAGCACGCCTACCTGCAGTTCGGCGAGACGGTCGCGGTCTTCGCGCAGGGGCCGGTCGGGCTGTGCGCGACGATGGGCGCGAACCTGATGGGCGCCGGGCAGATCATCGCGGTGGAGTCGCGCCCGGAGCGCCAGGCGCTGGCCAAGCGGTTCGGCGCGGACCTGATCGTCGACTTCACCCAGGGCGACCCGGTCGAGCAGATCATGGACCTGACCGGCGGCGTCGGGGTGGACGCGGCCATCGAGGCGTTCGGCTTCCCGCAGACCTTCGAGGCGTGCGTGCGGGTGACCAAGGCCGGCGGGCGGGTGTCGAACATCGGGTACCACGGCGAGAACCCGGCGCCGCTGCAGCTGCCGCTGGACGCGTTCGGCCTCGGGATGAACGAC
The DNA here is from genome assembly GCA_030147065.1 of Pseudonocardia sp. Taxonomy (GTDB): domain Bacteria; phylum Actinomycetota; class Actinomycetes; order Mycobacteriales; family Pseudonocardiaceae; genus Pseudonocardia. The sequence goes on from JASLAP010000530.1 coordinate 23,498, forward strand.
AAGTCGATCCACACCGGGCTGTGCCCGGGCGGCAACGAGCGGATGAACCGGATGTTCCGGCTGATGCAGTCGCACCGGATCGACCCCACCCCGATGACCACCCACACCTTCGACTTCGGCGAGGTCCAGCGCGCCTTCGACATGATGACCAGCAAGGAGGACGGGATCATCAAACCGCTGATCACGTTCTGAGCGGCGGCCGGGTCACAGCTCGCGGCGCAACCGCACCGCGAGCTGCTCGGCCACCCGCTGCCGGCGGGACCGGTCCGACCAGCGGTCGGGCCGGATCTCGTCGGAGACGGCGAGGTCCTGCTCGAAGCGGTCGGTGAGGCGCCCGGCGAACTCCGCGGACTGCACGCAGAGCGTGGCCTCGTCGTTGAGCTGGAACGACCGGTTGTCGAAGTTCACCGACCCGACCGTGGACCACTTGCCGTCCACGGTCATGGTCTTGGCGTGCAGCATCGTCGGGCCGTACTCCCAGATCCGGACCCCGGCCTCGAGCAGGGTCTCGTAGACCGCCCGGCCGGCGACCCGCACCAGGCCCTTGTCGATGTGCGTGCCGGGGACCAGCACCCGGACCCGGACCCCGCGGCGGGCGGCCTCGGCGAGCGCGTCGACGAAGGCCGGGCGGGGCGCGAAGTAGGCCGAGGTGAGGTCGATGGTCTCCCGCGCGCAGGCGATGGCCAGGAAGTACAGCGCCTCGGCGTTGGTGTCGCCCACCCCGGCCGAGGACCGCACCAGCTGCATCGGCCCGGCTCCGTCGGCCCGTTCCAGCGGCGGCAGGTAGTCCGGCCCGACGAGCACGTCGCCGGTGGCCTCCAGCCAGTTCTCGGCGAACGCCCCCTGCAGCCCGCGCACGATCGGCCCGCGCACCCGCAGGTGGGTGTCGCGCCAGTGGTCGGGGTCCTGGGCGTCGCCGGTCCACTCCTCGGCGATGCCGACCCCGCCGATCATGCCGACCTCGCCGTCGGCGACCAGGATCTTGCGGTGCGTGCGGTTGTTCATCCGGGTGACCGCGTAGGGCTTGGGCGGGCGGAACCGGGCCACGGTGACCCCCGCCTCGGCCATGTCGTGGATCAGCCGGGAGTCCATCCTCGCCGTGCCGAACGCGTCGAGCAGCACGTTGACCTGCACGCCCGCCCGCGCCCGCGCGGCCAGCTCGCCGGCCACCCGGTGGGCGATCTCGCCGCGCCAGTAGACGAAGGTGAGCAGGTTCAGCGAGCGCTGCGCGCCGGCGATGGTGTCCAGGAACGCCGGGAAGATCTGGTCGCCGTTGATCAGCAGGTCGACGTCGTTGCCGGCCGAGATCGGCGCCCCGGTGATCGCCTCGGAGGCGTGCAGGAACGCCTCCGAGCCGACGTCGAGCTCCTCGCCGCGCAGCGCGTAGCCGTGGCGCTGCTCGCGGCGGTGGCGCAGGGACTCGGCGGCGTAGCGGCCGGCGACGACGGCGCCCCCGGCGAGGAACGGCCAGCTCCGGACGAGGGTGGGCGCGAGCCTCGCGGCCCGGGTTCCGACGGGGAGCTGCATGGTCCACATCATGCCCCGGCGGCTACCCCGATCGCCCGATCGGGGTAGCTCGACCGAACGGCGCAGGCCCGGCGTGCGTATGCCTCAGGACGAGCGGACGGGACCGGGGGTCCGACCGCCGTCACCGCTCGTCCGGCAGGCCGCGCGCGCCGGGCGGGCGGGGCGCGTTGAGCCCGAGGACGACACCGAGCATCCGGATGACGAAGCAGATCGCGGCCGCGCCCAGCGCGGCCACCAGTCCGTAGATGCCGAGGTGGATGGCTCCGACCGTGAGCGCGGCGGCGATCAGGGCCGGGATCGCGTACAGGTCGCTGCGCAGCACCGTCGGCACCTGCCGGACGAGGGTGTCGCGGATCGTGCCCCCGCCCACCCCGGTCACCGCACCCAGGATGATCGCCGGCCCG
>JASLAP010000538.1 GCA_030147065.1 Pseudonocardia sp.
GGTGCGACCGGCAACATCGGCTCGCTCACCGTCGCCTCCCTCGCCCGGGATGGGCACGATGTCGTGCGCATCAGCCGCTCGCTCGGCGTCGACCTGCTCACCGGCGCCGGGCTGGACGAGGCCCTGCACGGCGTGCAGGCGGTCGTCGACGCCTCCAACAGCACCGCGACCGGCCGGGACGAGGCGGTGGCGTACTTCGGCACCACCGCCCGGAACCTGCTCGCCGCCGAGGAACGGGCCGGCGTCGCCCACCACGTGCTGCTGTCGATCGTCGGGATCCACCGGGTCCAGGGCAACGCGCACTACGCCGGCAAGCGGGAGCAGGAGCGCGCGGTGGCCGCCGGCCCGGTGCCGTGGACGATCGTCCCCGTCACCCAGTTCCACGACTTCGCCGAGATGGTGGCGGGCTGGACCGAGCAGGACGGCGTGGCCACGATCGCACCGTTGCTGGTGCAGCCGATCGCGCCCGCGGACGTCGCCGACGTCCTCGCCGAGATCGCGGTGGGTGCGCCGCAGGGACGCCACGTGGACGTCGCCGGGCCCGAGCCGCAGGACCTCGTCGACATGGCGCGGCGCACCAACCAGGCGCGCGGCCGCGCGGTGCGGTTGGTACCGACGTGGTCGGGGCTGTTCGGCCCGGCGATGGCCGGGGACGTCCTGCTGCCCGGCGAGGGTGCCCGCATCGCCCCGACGACCTTCGACGAGTGGCTCGCCCAGCAGCGGTGACGCGGCGCCGCCGGGCCTAGTGCGACTCGCCGTCCGCGGCGGCGTCCTTCGCCCGCTGCCAGCTGGCCTGGATCTCCCGTTCGGCGTCCGAGCGGCCGACCCAGGTCGCGCCCTCCACGCTCTTGCCCGGCTCCAGGGTCTTGTAGATCTCGAAGAAGTGCTGGATCTCGGCCCGGTCGAACTCGGGCAGGTGGTGGATGTCGCGCAGGTGCTCCTGGCGGGGGTCGTCGCTGGGCACGCAGAGGACCTTGTCGTCCGGGCCCTTCTCGTCCTTCATCCGGAACATCCCGATCGCCCTGGCCCGGATCAGGCAGCCGGGGAACGTCGGCTCCTGGACCAGCACCAGCGCGTCGAGCGGGTCGCCGTCCTGGCCCAGGCTGTCCTCGATGAAGCCGTAGTCGGCCGGGTACTGGGTGGCGGTGAACAGCGTCCGGTCCAGCCGGATGCGGCCGGACTCGTGGTCCACCTCGTACTTGTTGCGGCCACCCTTGGGGATCTCGATCGTGACGTCGAAGTCCACTGCGCGCTCCTGACGGTGTCGTGTTGCGGGGTCTGCACCGCGGGGCTGCCGGCCCGCGCCGGTATCCCGGGTCCTGAACGGGGCCCCTGCCCGGATCCGGCGTCGGGCCGCCGCCGGGGACGGCGGAGGCGGGCAGGACGACCTCGTCGGGTCGACACTAGTGTGGGGGCACCCGACCGGCGGGCGCGGTGTCCGACCGGGCAGTGTCGCCGCCCACCCCGGTGGCGGGGACGACGGTGGAGGCGTGCTGGTGGGTGTCGGTGGTCGCCGCCCCGGGCGCCCGGGCGGCGGGTGGCTGCGGTGGGGCCTGGTCGCGGCGGTCGTGCTGGTCCTGCTCGGCACCACCGCCGGCGCGCTCGCGCTGACCGCCCCGGGCCTCGTGCCCGGCCTGGGCGTCGCTCCGGCGTCGGTCGCGGCGCCCCCGCCGGTCCCGCGCCCGGTGCTCGGGCCGCTGCCCGCCGACGCCCCGCAGCCCAGCGCCGCCGGACTCGCCGCGGTGCTCGACGACCGGGCCGCGGCGATGCCGGGCCGGTTCAGCGGGGTCGTCGTCGACCCGGCGAGCGGCGAGCCGGTGTGGCAGCGCGACGCCGACCGGGCGCTCGTCCCCGGCTCCACCGGCAAGATCCTCACCGCGGCCGCGGCGCTGCTCACCCTCAACCCGACCGACACCCTGGTCACCCGGGTGCTGGCCGGGCCGGATCCGGGCACCGTCGTGCTGGTCGGCGGGGGCGACCCCACGCTGAGCACGCTGCCGGCCGACCGCGAGGGCGTCTACCCCGACTCCCCGCGACTGGCCGACCTGGCCGCCCAGGTCGAGCAGGCCGCCGCCGCCCCGGTGACCACGGTGCTGGTCGACACCTCGCTCTACGCCGGCCCGACCCTGGCCGAGGGCTGGCAGCCCGGCGACATCGCGGCCGGCTACATCACCCCGATCGAGCCGCTGATGGTCGACGGCGGGCGGATCGACCCGACGCTGCAGGACACCCCCCGGGTGACCGACCCGGCGCTGACCGCCGGGCGGGCGCTGGCCGGGCTGCTCGGCGCCGACCCGGACGCCGTCGCCGTGGGGACCGCGGCTCCGGACGCCCAGCGCCTCGGCTCGGTCTCCTCGGCGCCGGTGTCCGAGCTGGTCGAGCACATGCTGCGCAGCTCGGACAACGTGCTGGCCGAGACGCTGGCCCGGCAGGTCGCGCTGTCCCGGCAGGGCGAGCCGTCCTTCGCCGGGGCCGGCGAACAGGTGCTGGCCGCGCTCGCCCAGGCCGGCTTCGACCCGTCCGGCGCGGTGCTGGCCGACGGCAGCGGGCTGTCCACCACCGACCAGGTGCCGGCCCGGCTGCTCGGCTCGCTGCTCGCCGCGGCCGCGGCCCCGACCGACGGCGCCCACGACACCGAGTTCCTCCGCCCGGTGCTCACCGGCCTGCCGGTCGCCGGCGGCGACGGCACCCTGGACGACCGGTTCGTCCCCGGCACCGACGCCGTCGCCGGTCGCGGCGTGGTCCGGGCCAAGACCGGGACGCTGACCGGGGTGAGCAGCCTGGCCGGCGTGGTCACCGACGCCGACGGGCGGCTGCTGGTGTTCGCCCTGATGTCCAACGGCGCCAGCTCGGCGGTCGTCCGGCCCCGGCTGGACGCGATGGCCGCCGAGCTCAGCGCCTGCGGCTGCCGCTGACCGGTCTCGCCGACCGGTTCCGCTGCCGGTCTCGCCGACCCGGTACTGACCGCTTTCGCGACCCGGGTATCAGGCCGCCACCGGCGGTCTCCTCCTGACGGGGGCCGCCGCCGGGCCCGCGCGGCGGCGGCCCGGGGGGCGCGGGACCGGGTGGGGGACGTGTGACAGTGCTGCTGGTGGTGCCGGCCACCGTGCGCTTCCTGCTCGGCGCCGACGACCCGGCGGTGCTGACCGCCGCCCTGCAGCGGGGCGGGGTGGCCCGCGACACCCTGGCCGGCCGGTCGCGGCGGTCCGGCGCGGCGCACCGGGTGCTCGACGAGCGGGTCGCCCGCGTGCTGCACGAGCTGCTCCACCTCGACCTGGGCCGGCTGGTCCTGGACGGCTGGGCCGAGCGCCCCGACCTGGTCGCGGCGGTGCTCCGCACGGGGCTCGACCCGGGACCGGGCGCCGGGATCCCGCTGGCCGACCACCGGATCACCAGCACCCGCCACCCCACCGTGGACGTGCTGGCCGGCGGCACCGGGGTCACCGCCCTGCGGTTCGACCTGACCGTCTCGCTGCGGCTGCGCGGGGTGGTCGTGCTGGTCCGCGACGGCCTCCTCACGGCGCCGGCCGGTGGGCAGCTGGTGGCCCAGGCCGAGCTGTCGCTGGCCGGGCGGGTGCTGCTGACCGGGGCCGGCCGCGGGCCGCTCGGCGCGGTGCTGCGGCTGGGCGACGGGATCGCCCTCACCGACCCCCCGGACCCCTCCCCGGATCCCCCGGATCCCGCGGACCCGGACCCCCTGGCCCGGGTCCTGCCCTGGCCGCGCCGAGCCGACGAGGACGAGCCGGCCCCGTGATCGCCGCTCCCGCGGTCGGCCGGCCTCTCGTGGTCGGGATCGGTGGGGAGTCGCTGTCGAACGTCGGGGTGGGTCGTCGCCGCTCTGGCTCGGCGGGCTTGGGTCGGCGTTGTGTCGCCGGGTCGGGCGAGAGTGGCTTTCGAGCGCTGTGGCGGGGCCGTGGTCACTTTCGTTCGGGGGATCCGGGCCAGAGTCGGGTCGTCGGCTGGGTGAGAGTGGCTTTGGGGCGGTGCGATCGGGTCGTGGTCGCGTTCGCTCGGCGGGGGTCGGGCCCGCGTCGCTTCGTCGGCCCGGACGAGGGTCGCCCTCGTGCGGTGGGTCGGCCGCGGGCTGCTCTCGTCCACCCCGTCGGCGACGCGGTGATGATCCGCTCGTGCCGGGGGTCGTCGGGGCCGGCCCCCTCGCCCCGGTTGGGACCGGCCGAGGCCCGGATCGGTGCGTAGCGTGGAGGGGTGACCCGCGCGATCGACGACACCCGCCCGGACCCGAGCCCCGCCACCGAGCGCGGGCTGCCGGTCGACTGGGACCTTGCCGCGCGCACCGCGGCCCGGTTGATGTCGTCCGGTCCGGAGGCCAGCCGCGCCGAGGCCGTCGAGCTGGTGGGCCGGCTGCGCGCGGACGCCGCCGTCGCCGAGGAGCACGTCCGCAACGTCACCGGGTTGGGCCACGGGCTGGCTCTGCTGCCGGCCGACGTCGTCGACCGGCCGCGTTGGGCCGAGGCCGCGCTGCGCGGCATGTCGGCGCTGACCGCCGACGCCGAGCTGCCCGCGGTGTCCCCGGTGGTCCGGGCGGTGACCGGACGCACCGCCGGGCTGCAGCTCGGCGGGCTGGTCGCCTACCTGGGCGGACGGGTGCTCGGCCAGTACGACCCGTTCGGCGGCGCCGACCAGGCCGGCAAGCTGCTGCTGGTCGCGCCGAACATCCACGCCGCTCAGCAGGCCCTCGACGTGCCGTCCGCCGACTTCGGGCTGTGGGTGTGCCTGCACGAGGCCACCCACCGGCTGCAGTTCACCGCCGTCCCCTGGCTGCGCGACTACTTCGCCGGCGAGATCGGCCGCTTCCTCTCGCTGGGCCGCGGCCTCACCGGCGACGGCGACGGCGGCATCACCCTGGACCGGCTGCCCGAACTGATCCGCACCGTGCGCTCGTCCAAGGGCGACACCCTGGCCGTCGTCGAGCTGCTCCAGGGCCCCGAACAGCGCGCCGTCCTGGACCGCCTGCTCGCCCTCACCACCCTGCTGGAGGGCCACGCCGACCACGTGATGGACGCCGTCGGCCCGGCCGTCGTCCCGAGCGTCACCACCATCCGGTACCGCTTCACCGCCCGCCGCCGCGGCGGCGGCCTGATCGACCGCATCCTCCGCGCGCTGCTCGGGGTGGAGGCCAAGGTCCGCCAGTACGCCGTGGGGTCCGCCTTCACCGAGCACGTCGTGCTGGCCACCGGCATGGACGGCTTCAACCGCGTCTGGGAGAGCCCCCACACCCTCCCCACCCGCGCCGAACTCACCGACCCCGGCGCCTGGGTCCGCCGCGTTCATTCCTGACCCATCCGGCCCCGCCGGCGGCTGACGAGAGCCACTCTCGTCTCGGCCGGTCGAACGAGAGCCACTCTCGTTCCGATCAGTCGAACGAGAGCCACTCTCGTTCCGACCGGTCGGGCGAGGGTCGCTCTCGCGCGGGTGGGCGGGCGCGTTGTGCGACTGTGGGCTGGTGGGTGACGGGCGCGGGGAGGCCGCGGCGGCGGTGCGGCGGGCGGTGCGTGCTGCGCTGGCCGGGTTGCCCGGCGCGGAGCCGCTGCTGGTCGCCTGTTCGGGTGGGGCCGACTCGGTGGCGCTGGCCGCGGCGACGGTGGCGGTGGCCGGCGACCGCGAGGTGCATGCGGCCGTCGTCGACCACGGGCTGCAGGACGGTTCCGACCGGCGGGCGGCGGAGACCGTCGAGCTGCTCACCGGGCTGGGGATCACCGCGGCGGTGCACCCGGTCACCGTCAGCGGCCCGGGTGGGCCGGAGGCGGCGGCGCGGCGGGCCCGCTACGCCGCGCTGCGCGCCGCCCGCCCGCACCACGACTCCCCGGTGCTGCTCGGCCACACCCTCGACGACCAGGCCGAGACGGTGCTGCTCGGGCTCGGCCGCGGATCGGGGGCGCGGTCGCTGGCCGGCATGCGCAGCTGGGACCCGCCGTGGCTCCGGCCGTTGCTCGCGGTGCGGCGGTCGACGACCAGGGCTGCCTGCGCCGAGCTCGGCCTCCCGGTCTGGGACGACCCGCACAACCTCGACCCCCGCTTCACCCGGGTCCGGCTGCGCCGCGAGGTGCTGCCGCTGCTGGAGGAGGTGCTCGGCGGCGGGGTCGCCGCCGCTCTGGCCCGCACCGCCGATCAGCTGCGCGAGGACAGCGACGCCCTCGACGACCTGGCTGCCGCCGTCCTCGCCGAGGCGCTTCCCGCGGGGAGCAGATCCCTTCCCTCGCCCGGGTCCGCCGAGGTGGCCGAGCCTGTGGACGTGGCCGAGCCTTCGGGCGCGGCCGGGCCTGTGGACGCGACCGAGCCCGCGGACGTGACCGGACCGGGGGCACCGGGGCCCCTGTCCGACGGGCGGCCCTCCGACACGCCGACCTCCGACACGCTGCCGCTGAGTCTGTTGGCCGAACGGTCCGCCGCCATCCGCCGCCGGGTGCTCCGGGCCTGGTTGCAGGGGCTCGGCGTGACCGGACTCACCGCCACCCACCTCGGCGCCGCCGACGTTCTCGCAGCTCGCGGCCCCGACCGCGGCGGGGTGGCGCTGCCCGGCGGGTTGGAGCTGGTGCGCGCGCGTGGCACGCTCGTCCTCCGAGCGGCCGCATGGCCCGCCGACCGGTCGCCACCTCACCCCCGGGAGGACTCCCACCGTGTACGACGGTGACATCGCCTCGACGCTGGTCACCGAGGAGGCGATCCGCGAGCGGACCGCCGAGCTCGCCGCCCGGATCGGCGCCGACTACGCCGACCGTTGCGTGCAGTCGGACCTGCTGCTGGTCGGGGTGCTCAAGGGCGCGGTCATGTTCATGACCGACCTGGCCCGGGCGCTGCCGCTGCCGGTGCAGCTGGAGTTCATGGCGGTCAGCTCCTACGGCTCGGCGACGTCCTCGTCGGGCGTGGTGCGCATCCTCAAGGACCTCGACCGGGAC
>JASLAP010000542.1 GCA_030147065.1 Pseudonocardia sp.
CTTCGGCGCCACGATCGCGTTGGAGGGGTGGTTGCCCGGCATCACCTTGTGCGGGACGACGTCGGCCGCGGTGCCGTCCGCGGCGACCTCCTCGGCGGTCCGGCCGAACGCCAGCGCCCGGGGCTGGGCCAGGAAGTTGGCCAGGAAGAGGTCGTGCATGCCGTCGAGGTCGTGGTTCGGCTGCGCGAACGCCAGGAAGTCCGCCGGCACCAGCAGCGTGCCCTGGTGCAGCAGCTGGTAGAAGGCGTGCTGGCCGTTGGTGCCCGGCTCACCCCAGACGATCTCGCCGGTGGCCACGTCCACGGGCGTCCCGTCCAGCGTCACCGACTTGCCGTTGGACTCCATGCACAGCTGCTGCAGGTAGGCGGGGAACCGGGCCAGGTACTGGGAGTAGGGCAGCACGGCCTGCGTCTGGGCGCCGAAGAAGTCGACGTACCAGAGCGAGATCAGCCCCAGCAGGGCCGGCAGGTTCTCCTCGTAGGGCGCGGTGCGGAAGTGCTCGTCGATGGTCGCGAAGCCGTCGAGCATCTCGCGGAAGTTCGCCGGCCCGATGGCGACCATCAGCGACAGCCCGACGGCGGAGGTGAAGGAGTAGCGGCCGCCGACCCAGTCCCAGAACCCGAACATGTTCTCGGTGTCGATGCCGAACTCGGCCACCTTGGCGGCGTTGGTGGACACCGCCACGAAGTGCCGGGCCACCGCGTCGTCGTCGCCGCCGAGCCCGGCGAGCAGCCAGCGGCGGGCCTCGCGGGCGTTGGTCAGCGTCTCCTGGGTGGTGAACGTCTTGGAGACGATGATGAACAGCGTCGTCGCCGGGTCGAGGTCGCGGGTGGCCTCGGCCAGGTCGGTCGGGTCGATGTTGGAGACGAAGCGGGCCTCCAGCGACCGGTCGGTGTGGTCGCGCAGCGCCTGGTGGGCCATCGCCGGGCCGAGGTCGGAACCGCCGATGCCGATGTTGACCACCGTGCGGATCCGCTCGCCGGTGGCGCCGGTCCACTCGCCGCCGCGCACCCGGTCGGCGAACCCGGCCATCCGGTCGAGGACCTCGTGCACGTCGGCGGCCACGTCCTGGCCGTCGACCTCGACGCCGGAGGTGCGCGGGTCGCGCAGCGCGGTGTGCAGGACCGCGCGGTCCTCGGTGCTGTTGATGTGCTCCCCGCGGACCATCGCCTCGGTGCGCTCCCGCAGGCCGGCCCGCTCGGCCAGGGCGGCGAGCAGCCGGACCGTCTCGGTGGTGAGCCGGTTCTTCGAGTAGTCGAGCACCAGGTCGCCGGCCCGCACGGTCATGGCGCTGCCGCGGCCGGGGTCGTCGGCGAACAGGTCCCGCAGGTGCACGTCGCGCACCTGCCGGTGGTGCTCGGCCAGGGCCCGCCACTCCGGTGTCTCGCTGATCGCCATGCCGTCCTCCTGCCCCGCCGCCGTCCCGGTCACACCCTGCCAGGCCGCGGCGGCGCCGGTCAGCCCGGCGGGGAGGAGGTGCGGCAGGCGACGTCGTGGTCCAGCCCGTCCTCGACGTACTGGGCGAGCACGACCCGCCCGCCGTCGGTCAGCGGCGGCTCGGCGCAGTTCTGCAGCGCGCCGGCGCGGGAGAGGGCACCGGCCAGCCAGCTGTCCAGGTCGTGGAGCAGGCTGTCGGGGCCGACCTCGCCGACGATGCGCCGCCACTGCTGCCCGGTGGAGTACAGGCCGACCTCGGCGCCGGACTCCTGCAGGTAGGCGGCCTGCCCCTCCAGGGTGGCCCGGTTGCGCTCCAGCGCGGCGGTCGACCCGGCCTGCCAGGTGTTCATCGTCTCGACGTCCAGCCACCAGCGGTAGGCGGCCGGGTCGTCGTCGATGCCCGCGGCCCGCGCGGCCGGCTGGAAGAAGGCGTGCACCGTGACCTGCGCCCGGATCCGCCCGTAGACCCACGAGCAGGCCATGGTGTTCCCGCCGTCGCAGGTGCCGTAGGGGGTGCTGGTGGCCCGGGGCCAGGTGGTCACCTGGTCGCGGACCTGCCCGGGGTTGGCGGTGTTGACGTAGAGCTCCACCTCCGGGCCGCCGCGCAGCCCGCCGGTCGACCGGGTGGCCCACTCGAGCTGCTCGGCCAGGCACCGGTTGGGCCGGGTGGCCAGCCCGCCGTTGACCCCGACGACGGCGAAGGCCGCCTCCGCGGGGAGGTCGGTGCCGCACTGCGGGTGCGAGACGTCGTACCCGGTCGCGGACCACCCGTCCCGGCGCGGCGCCTCGGCCGAGGCGGTCGCGGGCAGCGCGAGGACACCGCCGGCCGCGGCCGCGGCCGTGACGGCGAGAGCCCGCACCGTCCTCCTCATCCTGACGACACTACTGCCGTTCCGCAGCCGTTCCGGGGCTCTGCGCCCGCCCGTCGACCGGGACGGGTGACCCCCGGGAGAGGGGGTAGGACTGCGGCCGTGTTCGACGCGCGACCGACCGGGCGCCTGGACGGCGCGCTGCCGCCCCCCGGGACCCAGCCGCTGGGGCTCGTCCCGGCCGGCGACCCGCTGCTGCACGTGCCGGCCGGCCTGAGGGCCGGCGCCGCCGTCCCGCTCGTGGTGGTGCTGCACGGTGCCGGCGGCGACGCCGCGGCCGGCCTCGCCCCGCTGCGTGCGCTCGCCGACGAGCGGGGGCTGCTGCTGCTCGCGCCGTCCTCCCGCGGGGCCACCTGGGACGCGGTCCGCGACGGCTACGGGCCCGACGCGGACCTGCTCGACCGAGCCCTGGACCGGGTCTTCGCGACGGTGCCGGTCGACCCCGGGCGGGTGGCCGTCTCCGGCTTCTCCGACGGCGCCTCCTACGCGCTGGGCCTCGGCCTGGCGGACGGCGCGCTGTTCCGCCGGGTCGTGGCGTTCTCCCCGGGCTTCGTCCCGCGGGGCCCGCGAACCGGCCGGCCGGCGGTGTTCGTCGCGCACGGGGACGCCGACGCGGTGCTGCCGGTGGCGCGCACCAGCCGGCGGATCGTGCCGGCGCTGCAGGAGGGCGGGTACGACGTCACCTACCGGGAGTTCGCCGGCCCGCACTCGGTGCCGCCGGAGGTGGCGAGGGCGGCGGTCGACTGGCTGGGCTGGGACGGTCCGCGGTGACCGGCGACGAGCCGCTGGCGGCCCTCCAGGCAGACGGCAGCAGCGGCCGCGAGGTGCTCGCGCTGTTCGACCGGCTGCCGCCGGTGCCCGTGGAGGAGTTGGTCGGCCGCTGGCGGGGGAGCGAGCTGCCCACCGGCCACCGGCTGGACGGGCTGCTGACCGCCTACGGCTGGTACGGCAAGGACGTCGTCGACCCGGAGACGGTGCACCCGCTCCTCTTCCTCGACCGGGCCGGGGTGCCGCGACCGGTCGACCCGGCCCTGGCCCCGCTCGCGCTGCTGCGCGACCACACCTGGCTGGCCCGGACGCCGGTCGCCCGGGCCGCGTTCGCCGGCGCGCGCCCGCTGCTGACCACCCGCCGGCCGACGGCCCGCGTGCGGGAGGTGCGGCACCGCGGCGTGCCGACCGCCGCGATCGTGTACGACCGGCTGCCCGTCGTGGACGCCTTCCGCCGGGCCGGGCCCGGCACGCTGCTCGGGCTGATGGACCTGCGCGGGCTGGCCGAGCCGTTCCCGTTCGTGCTGCGCCGCGAGGTGCGCGGGTAGGTCAGCCCTGGGTGGCGTACCAGCGACCCAGCCGGGCGAACCCCTCGGCGAGACCCACCTGCGGGTGCCAGCCCAGGGCGGCGCGGGTGCGCCGCTGGTCGAACCAGTGCGCGGTGGCCAGCTGCTCGGCCAGGAGGCGGGTCAGCGGCGGGGTGCCGGTCGCCCGCGCGAGCGCCCACGCGCCGTCGATCGCGGCGCCGGCCAGCCACGCCGCCCGGTACGGCACCCGGAAGCCCGGGGGCGGGACGCCCGCCGCCCGGCACAGCCGGGCCAGCACCTCGCCGACCGGGCGCGGCTCCCCGTTGGACACCACCAGCGCCTCCCCGTGCACCGGCCCGCAGGCGTCCACCGCGGCCACCAGCGCGGCGGCCGCGTTGTCGACGTAGGTGGTGTCGATGAGGGCGGCGCCGGAGCCGAGCAGCGGCAGCCGGCCGGCCCGGGCCCGCTCGACGATCCGGCCGACCAGCTGGGTGTCGCCCGGCCCCCAGACCAGGTGCGGCCGGACGACGAGCACCGCCAGCC
>JASLAP010000473.1 GCA_030147065.1 Pseudonocardia sp.
GCGCGCGTGCGGCCCGCGCTGGTCGTCGACCTGCGCGACCAGCCGCCGCCGGATGCGCTCGGCCTCGGCCGGGTCGGTCGTCGAGTCGGTGAGGAACACGCGTCACCCTGTGCGCGGGCCGATACCCGCGTGGACGTGACCTGGAAGGAGTTGCCGTGACGGCGGATGATCTCGATCGGGCGACGCCGCTCGATCCTGGCCACGACCGGGAGCCGACTGGGGCAGTCATTGATCGCGACAGGCTGCCCGGCAACCACATAATGGCTGTTCAGAGAATGGGCCCCCGGGGGATCGAACCCCGAACCCGCGGATTAAAAGGGACCCATCCGGGCCCCTACCTGCAACAACAGCAACGCGGATGTCCTCACTAGTCGCGTCATGCACGGCGCTCGACACCAGTTCGCGTCACCATCCGCGTCACGGCCATGCACCAAGGGCGATTCACCGCGCCCGCTCGTGCCGGCAGGCCGGCTGACGTGCCAACTTTTTCTCGTAACCGCTAAAGGCTCGAAATTGGCGTTCGGTTCACCACTAACCGCGCTGCCATCGCCGGGCAGGCAGGTCTCCGGGATGGCCGGGACGACGATGCGAGTCACGCTGGCAGGATGGGCAGCACTGAGCGACATCCCGTCGACCTCCCAGAGGGCTGTCCCGGCAGCATACGGGCGCGTGACGACAACTGTGACGGCAACCCGCGCTGCCAGGGTCGGTCTGCCTGAACCTCTGCGGACGACTGATCAGCGCAGACATAGCTACCGCTCGACCACCACCGCAGCTTGAAAGCCAGAGCACCCTCGCCGGTTCGGCAGGTTTCGTAAGCCCAGGCGCTGGCACGAACCCCGCACCGGTTGGCTCAAGTCAACTCGTAGCTGACGACCACCTCGTCGAACCGCCCTGCGGCCAGATCTTCCGCACGGATGTACCAGGCCTTCGCGGCTTCTTCTACGAACCACTGGTTGCCGACGGCCGCGAGCAGGACCCACTGCAACGCGTCCGCGGCGATCGCTGGAAAGTTCCTGCGGAACTCCGCGTGGGCGACCTCGTCCTGAGCATCCTCGGTAATGCCGTCTTCAGGAAGGGGCGCCAGTTCCCAGTGGTTGGGGCCGGCAATCCCAATGAATCCACCGACCTGCCCGAAGATGTACCCCGCCTTTTCGAGAGCGGACACCTCGCCGCCACACTCCTCGTACTCGCGAAACGCTGCGGCGACCAAGTCGTTGTCGTCGCCGAAGTATTCTTTCGCCCAAGTCTCCCAAGGGGACGCGTAGAAATAGTCGGGGAAACTGTCGCGGCTCCAGTGGAGGGTGGCATACACAGACTTGCGCGGTTCGGGGTCAGGCATGGCCCGTTCGGTCGTCTCGACGCCGGCGGGTACATACACCACCTCACCGCTGTCCTCCAGGTTGAACAGCAGCAGGGTCCCGGACTCCGGGAACCCCGCATCGAGATAGTGGTGCGGCAGAGCAGCGCAGTCGAGGCTGAGGACCAGCGACCAGTGGGCGGGTTCGTAGTCGAGCCGGTCGCGCCCGATCGTCCATTCGACATCGGCGGGAAGCCGCGGCAGGCCGCCGATGTGACCGACGGGAGTACCGACACCGTCGGTGTTCAAACACAGTGTGGGCCGGCACCATTTTCGGATGACCGAGACGGCATCCTCCGAGACACCTTTGTCCCGCATAGCTTGGAAGAACTCATCTTTCGTCGCCATCGTGACATGCTACAGAGGTTCAATGGTCGGCTTGATTGATGGGTGTACAGCCTCGCTCCGCGTCGACTCCGTGAGGTAGTGGTCCCTGCCGGTCAGCGGGTCAACGCCGGCGTACACCAGGACCTGGAACGACCCACCGCGCCGGCGGATGTGCCCGCGCGGCCGGCGGCCCTTCGCACTGGTCCGAGGCACCGACCGATCGTACCCATTGACAGTGTCATTGACAGACGTCAAAGGCATGATCGTTCGCAGACACAAACGCCCTGCTCAGCACCGGTGGGCCCCCGGGGGATCGAACCCCCGAACCCGCGGATTAAAAGTCTGGCTGCGTCGTAGCCCGCCACTGCTTTGGCCTGGTCAAGGTGACCAAACGTGTGTCTGGACTGTCTCCCGTGCCCTCGCACGTGGGAAACTCGCAGTCATTTCGTCAGTCACCGAGTCCACAGTGGATGATACCGACGATCCATCAGCCTCGAAGGACGCGCGCAGCAGTAGCCGGCCGCTCGGCCGCCGGCTCCGGCCGCCGCACTGCGATCTCTGCTCCGGTAAGGATGCTCAGGTCCAGATCCCAGGTACTACAGGAGCGGGCCTCCCAGACCTCGAAGGCCACCGCGACATGCTCGGCGGCCCGCTCCGGAGTCCACCCAGTCACGGCCAGCATCTGCCCCAACGCCTCATCCTCCCGGCCCGACACCATCGCGTAGCCGTAATGGGTCACCAGGTGACAGAGCGAGCAAAGACAAATCAGCCGCCGCAGCACCTGCACCCCCACCCGCTCGTCGTAGAACCAGCGCTCGTGGACCTCCAGCCACCGCCGCACCGCCCGGTCCTCGCCGGCCCCGCAGACCTCGCAACGGTGCTCGGCGCGGCGCAGGATCGGGCGGCGCAGCCGCTCCCAGTCCTGCTCGCTCACGCAGCTGCGGACGTTGGTGAACCAGCACGACGACGGCACCAAATCCACGAACAACCCGCTGCCGAAGCTGCGGTCCTCCCCCCGCAGCAGCTCGGGCACCTCCGGCCGGGCCGCCCACCGCTCCAACCCCGCCGACGGCGGCCGCGGGTCGTACCACCGGCGCGCCTGCGCGTCCCACCGCGCACCGAGCGCCTTCGCTGCATCCTTCTCCGAGAACGGCACGTCCAGGAACACTCGTCCAGCGGGTGCGGCACCCTCTCCGACAGAGGTAGCCATCGGTACTCCTTCCACTGCAGGACGTACGGCCGCCAGCAGAATCGCACCCCCACCCGACAGATCCGCCGGCCCGGCAGGAGCGTGACCGAGCCAATGCCAGCGCCAGCCTGCCCCAGTCCCGGAGGGGTTCCACCGTCGGTCGGGCGTGCACAGCAAGGCCGCGCCGGGGCCGGGGGTGCAAGGCACGCACTTCGCCTTGCACCCCCGGTTCCGGTGTGGCATCCCGGAGGGCGACCGATCGGCGGTGGAACCCCTCCTACCTAGCCACCCCGAACAGGAGATCCGATCTTGACCGCTCCACCGGAGTGAGGGCCGGGGCGTGGGGCGGAGCCCCGCATAGCCACGTGTTCAGACTTCCTCTACATGTTCAAGGCGGCGCCCTACGGGCGCCGCGCGGCGCTGTATCGGATGCAGCCGCAGGTGCCGCGCCGGGGCGTGCGGCCTGCGGCCGGTCCCCGCGCGGCACGCGGCTGCGGGAGCCACATGGGCAGCTCGCGAGATACAGCTCTTTCCAACCTGATGTCGGGGAGGTCGACGCGTTCGCGGCGTGGTCTCGCTGAGTTGGTGAATCCCTGGTCGACGGCGCCCGTGCCCCGGGCGCGGGTCAGGGCCGGCGCGGACGCGGTGTGCCCGAGCGCACGGCAGCGGTCGTGCGCTCGACCGCCGTTCGGGCCCGCACCAGGTAGTCGAGGACGGTGGCCAGCTGGTCGTCGTCCAGGTCCCGGTGCACGGCCTCCAGCTCGGCGTAGAGCCGCGCGTAGGCCGCCACGACTTGCTCGTCACCGTCCTTGACCACCTGCAGTATCACCTTGCGGCGGTCGTGCCCGTCGCGGGCCCGGCGCACCGCGCCGGCGCGTTCCAGGCGGTCTACCGCCCCGGTGATGGCGCCGTTGCTGACCCCGAGCCGCCCGGCCACCTCGCCCGCGCTCAGCTCCCCGACCTGGCAGAGGACGTCGAGGATGCGCCAGTCGGTGGGGTGCAGGCCGACCAGCGCGGCGCACGCGTCGCTGTAGATGCCGAGGGCCAGGCCCAGCCCGTGCACGGCCGCGGACGCCGGTTCCCCGCGCGCTCCCACCCTTGACACCCCCACCCGCGACTGCTTCAGTAAGCGAAATATTCAGCGACTGAACATACGCCGCTGGAGCATTCACTGAGCAAAGGATGTCACATGGACTGGTCGACGGTGCTGGAGCGAGTCCGGGCCGCCCGCGGCGATGGCGCGTTCCTGGCCACCACGGGCCCGGACGGGCGGCCGCACCTGGCCTGGGTCGGGATCGGGCTGGGCCGGGAGACACTGTGGATGGCCACCTTCCAGGGCTCGCGCAAGCTGCGGAACCTGGCCGCCGAACCGCGCTTCGCCCTGCACTGGCAGGAGCACGCCGAGCACCTGGTGTTCGCCCGCGGCCGGGCGCGGCTGGTCACCGACTCGGCCGAGACCCGGGAGCTGTGGGCACGCCGAGTGTTGCCCTACGACCCGGCGCTGTTCTGGTCCGGTCCGGAGGACCCCGCCCTACGGTTCGTCGAGCTGGTCCCGGACCACGTCTCCGCCAAGGGCGCCGACCACCTGGCCAGACCGGAGGTGTGGCGGCGCACCGCGGCCACCGCCGTGATGCCCAACGTGTTCACCACCGACGTGGCCGCCACCACCCGGTTCTACGGTGAGGTGCTGGGCCTGCGCCCGGCTTTCCGGCACCCGGCCGAGGGCGACCCGGTGCACGTGGTGCTGGAGGCCGGCCCGACACGGCTCGCGGTGACCGGCGGCGGCCCCGCCGACGTCGGTCTGGCCCCGACCGCGGAGCACCCGGCGGAGATCATCGTGCACTGCCCGGACGTGGATGCGGCAACCGCGACCGCCGCGGCCGCCGGGGCGGAGGTCTTGGTGCCGCCCTACGACCACATCGGCGGGCACCGCCGGGCCTACCTGGCCGATCCGGCCGGCAACTGGGTCGCCCTGGTCGACGCCTGAGCCTGGATCAGCTCGACAAGCTGCTGGCGGGTGTTGGTGTCCGGTGACCAGGTCGTGGTCACCCGCTTCAAGCGGATCGGCCGCTCCCATCAGCACCTGCTGGAACTGGTCGCTTGGTTCGGTGCGCACGAGGTTGACTTCATCGTGCTGGAGCAGGGCATCGACACCACCACCCCGGGCGGGCGGATGATGTTCCGGTTCCTGGCCGCGCTTGCCGAGTACGACCGGGAGATGATCGTCGAAGGCACCCTGGACGGCCTGGCCGCAGCTCCCGCCCGCGGTCGTGTCGGTGGCCGACCCGCCGCGCTTTCGCCCGCCCAACTGGACCAGGCACAGCTGATGTACGACGCCGGGACCCACACCGTCGACGAGCTCGCCGCGATGTTCGGGGTCGGGCGCTCCACCCTCTACCGCCAACTGCACGCCTACGCCCAGGGCCGCGACTGCGCCCTGGTGCTCTACCGCAACACCCGCGGCCGCAAGGTCGACACCGACACCAACCGCGGCTACGGCGAGACCGGCGCCAGCGAACGGGTCCAGCTCGAAACCGACCGCAAGTGGTTCCCGATCGGCGCGACCCGCCGGCCCCGGCTCAAGGCGCTGGTCTACGTCGTCGGCAGCGTCGTCACCCGGGTCCGCGGTATCGACCCGGACGGCCGCTGGGTGCCCGACGACCGCGGCTACATGTACGTGCCGGTCACCGCGCCGCTGTCCGAACTGGACATCGCGCGCCGGCTGCCCACCCTCCCGCTGCGTCTGGGTGAGCAGCGCCCACATGTCAAGGGCAAGATCCGCGAGTACGTCACACACGAACAACCAGCATCCATCTGGATATTCAGTTCGGAATCAGACGCTTGGAGTCCGACCAGATCCAGAGATCATTTTGAACCGGGGTCACCCGTCCAGGCGAACGCTTGTCGGAGCCGCACCCGGTGGCACCCTGATCCTCTCTGGAGGCCCGCATGCGCCGCATCACGAAACTCGCTCCCCTGGCCGTCGCCGTCCCCATCGCGCTGTCGTTCTTCAGTGTCGGTACCGCGTGGGCTGACGGCAGCGCGTCCGCCAACCTGGAGCCGGTCGAGCCGAATACCTCGCAGGGCAGCGGCACGGCGATGGTCCAGGTGGGCGGCGACCAGATCGAGTTCAGCCTGGCCGCCTCGGGCCTGGCCGACGGTCCGCACGCCGCGCACATCCACTTCGGGGCCGAGGCCCGCCACGAGTGCCCGAACGCCTCGGAGGATACCGACGGGGACGATCGCCTCAGCACCTCCGAGGGCCAGCCGGCCTACGGTCCCATCGTCGTGTCGCTGACCAGGACCGGCGACACCAGCCCTGACAGCGGGCTCGCGGTCGACCGGTTCGCCTCCGGCACCGAGATCGAGTACATGCGCGGTGGCGTGACCGTGGATCCGGAGGTCGCCACGGCCATCGAGCAGGGCGAGGCGGTCGTGGTCGTGCACGGGGTGGCCTACACCGACGCGAGGGCCGAGGCCATGAGCGACCTCGACCCGTCGCTGCCCGCCTCGGCGACCGACCCGGCGCTGTGCGGTGCGCTCTCGGCCGCCCCGAGCGGTGG
>JASLAP010000625.1 GCA_030147065.1 Pseudonocardia sp.
GCCCTCGCAGCGTGCCGACCGGCTGCGACGACACCACACGTGCTGCGCGAGCTACGACGAGCTGCGACAAACAAGCCGCCCGGCCGGCAGCGCCGAGCTGCCCGGCACTCGCGCAGCCGGTGGCGGGTGGCGGGTGGCGCAGCCCGTCAGAGGCGCTCGCAGCGCGCCGGCAGGCTGCGAGGGCACACCACGTGCTGCGCGAGCCGCGACGGCAACCCCGCTCCGGCCGCTGGGCAGGGCTGCCCGGCACCTCGCGCAGCCAGCGGCGGGTGGCGCAGCCCGTCGGAGGGCTGCAACGGCGCACCACGGGCTGCCCGAGCCTCGACGGCCGGCGTGGGCGCGACCGGTCGGCGACAAGCCTGCGGCCGGTCGGCACGTTGCGGGCGAGGACGCGCAGCCGACCCTCGTGGGGCTGCGCGAGCGGCATCAGGCCGGGCTGCCGGCGAGGGTGGATCGTGGACGGGCGGGCGCGCCGGCGGAGGCGCGCCGGTGCAGCTCGACGCGCACATCGAGCCCGCCCCCGGGCCGCGCCCGCGCGGTCACCGTGCCGCCGTGCGCCCGCACCACCGCCGCGACGATCGACAGGCCGAGGCCGGATCCGGACGCGGCGGTGCGGTCGCGGGTGCGCCGGAACGGCTCGAACAGCGCGGGCACGAGGTAGGCGGGGACCACCGGTCCGGTGTTGACGACCGTCACCCACGCGCGGCTGCCGACCGCACCGGCGGCCAGCTCCACCCGGCCGCCGGGGTGGTTGTAGCGGATCCCGTTCTGCACGAGGTTCTCCAGCACCCGTTCCAGCAGGACCGGGTCGCCGGTGGTCGGCGCGGGCGTCCCGGACCGGACGAGTTCGACGCCGGCCTCGTCGGCCGCGGCGGCGGACCGGTCCTCGACGTGCCCGGCGATCTCGTCGAGGTCGACGGCGGTGCGCTCGGTCAGGGCGGCCTCGCTGCGGGCCAGCAGGAGCAGCCCGTCGATCAGCCGCTCGTGCCGGGCGTTGACGGCCAGCAGCGTCTCGCCCAGGTCGCGCAGCTCGGGCGGGGCTCCGGGGCGGGTACTGGCCACCTCGATCAGCGTCCGGTTGATCGCCAGCGGGGTGCGCAGCTCGTGCGAGGCGTTGGCGACGAAGTGCCGCTGGCCCTCGAACGCCCGGCCCAGGCGCTCCAGCATGGCGTCGAAGGTGTCGGCGAGCTCGCGCAGCTCGTCGGCGGGGCCGCCCAGGGCGATGCGCTGGTGCAGGCCGCGGTCGTCGGCGACCCGGCGGGCGGTCTCGGTGATCCGGTGCAGCGGCCGCAGCACCCGTCCGGCCATCACCCAGCCCGACCCGACCGCGAGCACCCCGATCAGCGCAAGCGCCACCCCGGACTGGGCCAGCAGCAGGCCCAGGGTGTCGTTGCGGGCGGCCAACTGCTCGGCGGCGATCCCGGCCTCGATCCGCTCCAGCGACACCCCCGCCGGGATCGCGCTCACCAGGACGTCCCCGCCCGCCACCGCCGGCCGCGCGGCCAGCACCCGCATCCCGCTGGCCGGGCCGAGCCGGTCGGTCAGCGTGCGGCTGACCAGCAGGTAGCTCGCCAGCACCACCACCGCGCCGGCCGCGAAGAACATCACGCCGTAGACCAGCGTCAGCCGCACCCGGATCGACGGCCGGCCCATCACGGGACCTGGTACCCGACGCCGGGCACGGTCTGCACCAGGGGCGGGTCGCCGAGCTTGCGGCGCAGCGTCATCACCGTCACCCGGACCACATTGGTGAACGGGTCGGTGTGCTCGTCCCAGACCTTCTCCAGCAGCCGTTCGGTGCTCACCGCTCCCCCGCCGGCCCGCAACAACTCCTCCAGCACGCCGAACTCCTTGCGGGTCAGCCGGACGTAGTGCCCGGCGCGGAAGACCTCGCGGCGGTGCGGGTCGAGCCGGACGTCGGCCCGGACGAGCACCGGCGGGATGGCCTGCGGCGGTCGCCGGGACAGCGCCCGCACCCGGGCGACCAGCTCGGTGAAGGCGAACGGCTTGGTCAGGTAGTCGTCGGCGCCCAGGGCCAGCCCGGCCACCCGGTCGGGCACGTCGGCGGCCGCGGTCAGCATCAGCACCCGCGCCGTGCCGGCGGCGACGAGGGCCCGGCACAGCTCGTCGCCGGGGGTGCCGGGCAGGTCCCGGTCGAGGACGACGACGTCGTAGTCGTTGGTCGCGATCCGCTCGCCGGCCGCGTCCCCGTCGAGCGCGACGTCGACCGCCATCGCCTCCCGCCGCAACCCCTCGGCGACGGCCGCGGCCAGCAGTTCCTCGTCCTCGACCACCAGCACGCGCACGGCGTCGATCCTGCCCGGCCCCGATAAGACCGCCATAAGCGTTCCCGTTGATCGCCGTCTTATCGCCGTCCCGCTGTCCTGGGCGCCATGAAGCGAATCCTGTTCCTCGCCGCAGCCGTCCCCCTGCTCGTGCTGACCCTCGGCGCGGCCGGCCCGGCGGCCGCGACGCCACAGACCGATCCCGACGAGCAGGGCGGCCAGATCGCCCAGTGCCTGCGCGACCACGGCGTCGACGTGCCCGAGCAGCCGGCCGACGGCGAGCGGACGACGTTCACCATCGGCCCGGACGCCCGGGAGGCGCTGGAGGCCTGCGCGCCCCACGGCCTCGGCCGGCCGGTCGAGGTGGACCCGGCCGTGCGGGCGCAGATGCAGGAGTTCGTCGAGTGCCTGCGCGACAACGGGGTGGAGCTGCCGGAGCCGGGGCTCGTCCGACGCGGCGCGGACGTGCTGGCCGACGGCGACCGCACCGCGGCGGTCCTCGTCGCGGTCCCGCGGGCCGCCGCGGATCCGGAGGTCGACGCGGCCCACGAGGCCTGCCGGGACCTGCTCCCGGAGCGGCCCGCCGGTGGGATCGTGATCAGTCGGGCCGGTGATGTCGTCGCGGGCGAGGCGATCCCGGCGATCCCGGCGGAGCCGACGACCGGAGGCTGAGCCAGGCCGGTCGGGGGACCGGTCCGCCACGGCAGCACGCCCTGCCCGGGGAGCGGCGGGGCGTGCTGCCGGTACCGAGCGCGCTAGGCTCTGCGAGCACGACACGGGGTGTGGCGCAGCTTGGTAGCGCACTCGCTTTGGGAGCGAGGGGCCGTGGGTTCAAATCCCGCCACCCCGACCAGGTCAGAGGCTTGATCCACAGATTCGGCCGGCCGCTTTGCGGTCCGGGTGTAGCAGCCGTGTAGCAACGGGTGCTCAAACGTCCCACTCGATCCGGTCCAGCGCTTCGCGCATGCAGCCAGGGAGTACAGCAACGCCCAGCTCCACGGAACACCTGCGTTGCTGAGTTGGCGGCCCTGACCCACGATCACCGGATGACCGATGACCCCGATCTCCAGGACGTGATCAACGGCGAGCTACAGCTGCACGACCCGGCTGTGCGGCAGGCACCGGCGATCGCCGCGGAGCTGCTGGACCCGGACTTCCAGGAGTTCGGCGCGTCCGGGCACGTCTGGGACCGGGCCTCGATCCTCGACACGATGGCCGCCGAGGACCCACCACCGCTGGTCACGAGCAACTTGGTCGCTACCCGACTCGCCGACGACATCATCTTCCTGACCTACCGGACACAGAGTCCCGGCCGGACCGCCCTGCGCAGCTCGCTGTGGCGGCGTCGGCACGGTGGTCCGTGGCGGATCTACTTCCACCAGGGAACCGTGCAGCCGATGGGCGGCTGACACCAGGCCCACCAGCCGGCACGCAACGAGATCACCGGCCGTTCACGAACGTGACGGCACCTCTTCGCGTCGGGGCCGCGGGGAACTCCACGTGCACGACCGATCATCCGGGGGACCCGGAACCGGCGGAGGGTGTCCTCGATGTTCGTACGTCGCATCGCTGTGGTCGGGACCGGCTACGTCGGCCTGACCACCGGCGCCTGCCTGGCGTCGCTGGGGCACCGGGTGGTGTGCGCCGACGTCGACCAGGCCAAGATCGAGCGGCTGCGGGCCGGTGAGATCGGGATCCGCGAGGACGGTCTCGCCGACCTGGTCGTGGAGGGCATGGCCGCCGGGCGGTTGTCGTTCGTGGTCGGCGCCTCGGCGGCCCTGGCCGAGCTGGCCCGCGAGGGCGACCCGGTCGAGGTGATGTTCCTCTGCGTCCCCACCCCGATGGGCGTCGGCGGGGTCGCCGACCTCAGCGCGGTGGAGTCGGTGCTGGAGGAGACCCGGGAGTCGCTGCCCGCGGGCTCGGTCGTGGTCAACAAGTCGACGGTGCCGGTCGGCACCGCCGAGCGGACCGCGGAGCTGCTCGACCGCGACGACATCGGCATCGTCAGCAACCCGGAGTTCCTCCGCGAGGGCACCGCGGTGCACGACTTCCTGAACCCCGACCGGGTCGTGGTCGGGTCGAGCCAGCAGGACGCGGCCGAGCGGGTCGCCGCCCTGTACGCCCGGCTCGGCGCGCCGACCGTGCTGACCGACGCGGCCAGCGCCGAGATGATCAAGTACTCGGCGAACTGCTTCCTGGCCATGAAGCTGTCCTACGTCAACGCCATCGCCGAGCTCTGCGAGCGGCTCGACGCCGACATCGCCGACGTCACCGAGGGCATCGGCTACGACAAGCGGATCGGCCAGTCGTTCCTCGCGCCCGGTCCCGGCTGGGGCGGGTCGTGCCTGCCGAAGGACACCCACGCGCTGCTGCAGGTGGCCGACTCGGCCGACTTCGAGTTCCGGCTGCTGCGGGCCACCATCGACACCAACACCCGCCAGCTGCAGCGGATGGTCGACAAGATCCGCACGATGGTCACCGGCAAGCGGACCGGGTCGCTGAGCCGGCGCCGGCTGGCGCTGTTCGGGCTGACCTTCAAGGCCGGCACCGACGACCTGCGCGACTCGCCGGCCCTGGGCGTCGCGGCGCTGCTCAAGCAGGCCGGCGCCGAACTGGTCGGCTACGACCCGGGGGTGACCGGGAGCGGGGCCAGCATCGACGGGTCCCTGCTGACCGTCGTCGACGACCCGTACCTGGCGGCCAAGGACGTCGCGGCGATCGTGATCCTCACCGAGTGGCCGGAGTTCCGCCAGCTCGACTGGCAGCGGCTGGCCGGCGTGGCCGGCGACTGCTGCGTGATCGACACCCGCAACCTGCTGGACCCCGACGTGCTCGACCGGGCCGGGTTGTCCTGGGCCGGGGTCGGGCGGGGCGGCCGCTCGCCGCGCCCCGGCCTCAGCCCGGCCGCGAACGCCTGATCCGGCCGGTCAGCAGGCCAGGGGGGCGCCCGGGGGGTTGCCGTCCATCCGGCGGACGAACGCGTCCGCCACCTCGGCGGGCCGCGCGGCACAGGCCTGCTCGACCGTCCCGAACGGTCCCAGGTAGACGGAGTACACGGCATTCCCGTTGAGGTAGGGCGTCGTCGACGGGCAGCTCGCGGGTCCGTACAGGTAGTTCGCCTCGGGGAAGGCGTCCAGGTGGCGCTGCACCTGGACCGCGTACGTCTCCGGCGAGACGGCCGCGCCGATGAACACCACGTACCCGTCGTCGCAGGGCGGGTTGGACACCGGCACGGTCAGGCCCAGGTCGCCCTGAGCGACCGGCGGCGGAGGCGGGGGCTCCTCCTCCCCGCGGGACACGTTCCACCACACCGCCAGCCCACCGGCGACGGCTGCCAGCACCAGGACCAGCCCCACCAGGACGCCCACCATCGGGCGCCGCTTCCGCGGGGGCTTCCTCGACGGGACCGGCGGGCGCGGCTGGGCGGGCCCGCCCACGGGTGCCGGCGGTTGGGCCGGCGGTTGGGCAGGCATGGTCAGCGTCTGGGCGAGCCGGTCCGCCGACGCCGCGTTCGCGGCGTCGCGCAGCGCGTCCGGTCCGGGGAACCGCGCTTCGGGCGCCGCCGCCATCCCCTGGGCCACCACCTCGTCCCAGCGCCGCGACAGGTCCGGACGCCGTTCGGTGGGCCGCGGACGCGGCGCGTTCGCGTGGGCGTTCAGCAGCGCGAACATGTGGTCCACCGGGAACGGCTTGGCGCCGGTCAGCATCTCGTACAGCACGCAGGTCAGCGCATAGACGTCGGCGCGGCCGTCGACGGAGCGGGTGCCGGCGAACTGCTCGGGCGCCATGTAGCTCATCGTGCCGACCGCCGAGCCGGCCGAGGTCAGCGTGGCCTCGACCGTCGAGTCGCCCAGGCCCGAGCGGCGGGCGATGCCGAAGTCGGCCAGGTAGGCGTGGTCGTTCGCGGTGAGCAGGATGTTCGACGGCTTGACGTCGCGGTGCACCAGGCCGGCCGCGTGGGCGGTGGCCAGCGCGTCGCACACCTGGGCCAGGACCGCGGCGGCCCGCGCCGGGGGGAACGGGCCGTCCTCCCGCAGGGCGGTGGCCAGGTCCCGGCCCTCGATGAGTTGCATGTCGATGTAGAGGCGGCCGTCGATCTGGCCGTAGCTGTGCACGTGGACCAGGTGCGGGCCGCTCAACCGGGCCACGGTCCTGGCCTCGCGCTCGAACCGCTCGAACTCCGCGGTGCCGGGGGTGATCTCCCGGCGCAGGAGCTTCAGCGCCACCGGCCGGTCGTGCAGCCTGGTGTCGCGGGCCCGCCAGACCTCCCCCATGCCGCCGGCCCCGATCGGCGCGTCGAGCAGGTAGTGACCGAACCTCTCGCCCACCCGTGCCACCCCCGGTCGCCCCCGCGAAGTCGCCGCGCCCGCTCCCGAGGTGCGGGCCGGGCCGCGGCGGTTCCCGTGGGTGATCGTAGACACGCCCTGCGCCGGACCGGCCCGCGCTACTTCTTCTGCCGGCGGCTGCCGCCGTGCCAGTCCTGCTCGACGCCCACCTCGCCGTCGTCGACGCCGAGGCCACGCAGCTGCGGCAGTTCGCGCAGACTCCGCTTGAGCTCGGCGAACCCCGGGAACCGGGCGAGCGCGACGACGTGCTCCCACAGCGCCTCGGCCTCCTCGGGGGCCGGCAGCCGGCTGATCACCGGGCCGAAGAAGGCCACCCCGGCCGGGGGCTCGAAGTGGATGATGGGCGTGCCGACGTCCTTGCCGGTGAGCGCGAGGGCCTCGTCGGTCTCCGCCTGGATGGTGGCGTCCCACGACGCGTCCTCCAGGGCGGCGGACAGGTCCACCGGCAGCCCGGCGGCCGCGAGGGCCGGTTCGACGAACCCGGCGGTGCCGCGCTCGGCGCCCGAGCTGTCGGGCGTCGGCGCGCTGTCGAAGATGCGCTCCCCCAGCGCCGCGTACAGCCCGCCGACGGCGGCCCGGCCGTGCTCGGCGCGGGCGCGGGCGGCGACCCGCAGCAGCCGCAGGCCCGCGGTGTGGCCCGCCTCGTACTCCGGCGGGAAGTGCGCGTCGTAGTCGATGTGGGCGTTGAGCAGCCGCAGCGAGATGAACCGCCAGTCCACCGCGTAGTCCCGCCGGGACTGCACCGTGCGCACCCACTTGCTGGTCATCCAGGCGAACGGGCACACCGGGTCGAAGTAGTAGTTGATGTCTGCTCGGTCGGTCACGTCCGCATGGTCGCAGGAACGTGCCCGTCCGGCTGAGGATCCGGCGCAGACCTCGGCTGGCTACCGGTCCACCGAGCCGGCCGCCTCGATCCCGTCCAGTACCAGCGCCAGCCCGGCGTCGAACCGGTCGAGCGCGCGCTGGAGGGTGTAGGGCACGTCGGTCCGCGACGGGGCGAAGGCGCCGGCTGCGTCCAGGGCGGACAGCCGGGGGTAGCGGCCGCCGGCGAAGTGCTCGTCGAGCAGCGGCGCGCGGGCCTGCCACCACTCGTCGTCGGTGCGGCCGGTGCGCGCCGCCGCCTGCTCGGCCTCGACGACGACCGCCCCGGCCCCGCGCACGTAGGCGTCCAGCGTGGCCACGGCCTCGACGGTGCCGCGCGGGGTCAGGCCCAGGCCGTCGAGCAGGCCGACGGCGGCCTCGTAGCGGGCCAGCACACCGGGGCCGAGGACCTCGCGGGACATGGCGACCTGCAGCACCCACGGGTGGCCGCGCAGGAGATCGAGGTCGTCGGTGGCGTAGTCGATCAGGGCGGAGCGGGGGTCGTCACCGCGGTCGGGCAGCGGCTGGGCGCCGACCAGGCGGTCGACCATCAGCTCCAGCAGCTCGGCCTTGCCCGGCAGGTAGGTGTAGAGCGACGCGGTGCCGACGCCCAGGCGCTGAGCGACCGCGCGCATGGACAGGGCGGCGACGTCGCCCGCGTCGGCGACCGCGATGGCCACGTCGACGACCTGGTCGATGGTGAACCGCTGCTTCGGGCCGCGGCGCCGGGCGCCGCCGGTGCGCCACAGCAGCTCCGTGGTCCGCGCCGGGTCGCCGCGGCCCGCGTACTCCATCCGACCCCTCCCCAAAAACTCCGAACGATGTACGGTGTTCCGGTGCACGCCCGGACGATCCCCATCCTCGCCTGTCGCCACCTCGACGACGTGCTGCCCTTCTACCAGGCCCTCGGGTTCACCCAGACCTACCGGCAGGCCCGGCCCAACCCCTACCTCGCCCTCCAGCGCGGCCCCGTCGACCTGCACTTCGCCGGGGTCGAGGGGTACGACCCGACGGCGTCGCTCGGCAGCGTGATCATCCTGGTGGCCGACCCACCGGCCCTGTTCGACGAGTTCGCGGCGGGCCTGCGCGCGGCCTACGGGAAGCTGCCCGTCGCCGGCATCCCGCGGATCACCCGACCCCGCCGCAAGCAGGGCACCGCGCCCGGCTTCACCGTCGTCGACCCGGGCGGCAACTGGCTGCGGGTGAGCGCGGACAAGGCCGACGACGCGCCGGACGGCCGGCTCGCCCGGGCGCTGGCCAACGCCGCCCGGCAGGGCGACGCGCACGGCGACGTCGACGCGGCCGTCTCCGTGCTGGACGCCGCGCTCGCCCGGCACGCCGACGCGCCGGCCGTCGA
The DNA here is from genome assembly GCA_030147065.1 of Pseudonocardia sp. Classification (GTDB taxonomy): domain Bacteria; phylum Actinomycetota; class Actinomycetes; order Mycobacteriales; family Pseudonocardiaceae; genus Pseudonocardia. The sequence continues at coordinate 8,850 of JASLAP010000625.1, forward strand.
ACGGGTGCCCGCGCTGGTCTACCTCGCCGAACTGCTCGGGCGGAACGGCGACCGCGAGCGTGCCGCGCGGACGCTGGCGGCCCTGCGCACCCTCCCCCTCGACGACGCCGAACGCGCCGCCGTCGCCGGTGATCTCGCCGCCGCGGCCGAGATCGAGCACGACCTCGGGTAGCCGGAAAAGCGTCGGAAGAAGTTGACATGTCGGAACCCTCCGACATAACGTGGCGCGGTGTCCGACGACGAGGTGTTCCTGGCCCTGGCCAACCCGGTGCGCCGGCGCCTGCTGGAGCTGCTCGTCGACGGGCCCCGCACGGCCGGCGACCTCGCCGCCCAGTTCGACCTCAGCCGGCCGGCCGTCGCCGAGCACCTCCAGGTGCTGCGGCGGGCGGAGCTGGTCGCCGACGAACCGGTCGGCCGGCAGCGGCACTACCACCTGACCACCGAGCCGCTCGCCCAGGTCGGGGAGTGGCTGCATCCGTTCGAGCGGATCTGGCGCGACCGGCTGCGCACGTTTGCCGACGTCATCGAGAACGAGGAGACCCCGTGACCAGCACCCGCACCACCACCATCACCGTCGACCAGTTCGTCGCCGCCCCGCCGGCGAAGGTCTGGCGCGGCCTGACCGAACCCGAGCTGCTCGCCCGCTGGTGGGCGCCCGGCGACATCGCCCCCGTCGTCGGGCACCGCTTCCACCTGCAGATGCCCGGCTGGGGCGAGGTGCCCTGCGAGGTGGTCGAGGTCGAGCCGCCCGAGCGGTTCGTCTACACGTTCAACGGGGACTGGACGCTCACCTGGCGACTGGTCGCCGAGGGCACCGGCACCCGGTTGCTGCTCGAGCACTCCGGGTTCGACCTCGACGACAAGCGCGACCGGGACGCGTTCGAGCGGATGGGCCCCGGCTGGCGCGACCTGGTCCTCCCCCGCCTGGCCGACCTGGCCCCGACCCTCACCGCTTCGCCGTAGCCGGTCGCGGGTCAGTGGCCGCGGCGAGGCGGGCGGCCAGGACGTCGGCGGGGGTGCGCCGGCTGCGGGCGGCCTCGGCGAGCAGGGACCGCAGGGTGTCGCCGATCCCGTGGACCCGGGCCATGGCCTCGTCGTGCGTCGCCGCGTCCGCCTCCCGCAGGACCACGTAGATCGCCCCGCCGCCGTTGACCACGACGTCGGGCGCCCAGAGGATCCCGCGCCCGGACAGCACCGCGCCGGCCTCGGGCACGGCGAGCTGGTTGTTGGCCGGTCCGACGACCGCCCGGCAGCGCAGCCGGCGGGCGACCTCGACGGTGATCAGCCCGCCCAGCGAGGCCGGCACCAGGATGTCGACGGGCAGGTCGAGCAGGGCGTCGGGCGGGACCACCGCGATCCCCCGCTCGGCGGCCCACGCCCGGCGCACCGGATCGACGTCGGCGGCGGTGACGGCGGCTCCGGCCGCGGCCAGCCAGCCGGCCACCCGGCCGCCGACCTGCCCCAACCCGTGCACGGCGACGCTGCGCCCGGCCGGCTCCGGGCTCCCCCACAGCGCCTCGCAGACCGCCCGGACGGCGGCCACCACCCCGATCGCGGTCGGCTCGGCGGGCTCGCCGACCCCGCCGTGCTCGGGCGGCAGGCCCATGACGTGCCGGGTCCGCTCGCGCACGGCCAGCAGGTCGGCGCCGGTCGTTCCGACGTCCTCGCCGACGTGGTAGCGCCCGCCCAGCTCCTCGACCAGATCGCCCAGGTCGTGCATCAGGTCGCGGCGGCGCCCCGAGTCCAGGCGCAGCCCCGGGGGCAGCGGCAGGACGGTCTTGCCACCGCCGTGCGGCAGCCCCGCCACCGCGCACTTGGCCGTCATCGCCGCGGACAGCGCCAGCGCGTCCCGCAGGCCGTCGCGCCAGTCGGGGTAGGTCCACATCCGGCAGCCGCCGACGGCCGGGCCGGCCGCCGTCGAGTGCACGGCCAGCACCACCGGCAGCCCGGACCGCTCGCCCCGGCGGAGGACGACCCGCTCGTGCTCCCAACCGTTCGGTTGTTCGGTCATGGACGCCAGCCAAGCGCAGCCGGACGGCGGCTGGGTGGGGAACCGACCGCACGGTCGGAAACGGGCGCAGAATCCGACCGTGGACGAACTTGATTCGGCGATCCTGGCGCTCCTGCAGGCGGATGCGCGGCAGACCAACCGGGAGCTGGCCCGGCGCCTCGGCGTGGCCGCGTCGACCTGCCTGCAGCGGGTGCGCAGCCTGGTGCACCGCGGGGTGATCCGCGGCTTCCGGGCCGAGGTCGACCTGCTCGCGCTCAACCGCGGCGTGCAGGCCATGGTCATGGTGCAGGTGCGGCCGCTGCAGCGCCGGGTGATCGACGAGTTCAAGGAGGCCACCGCGGCCATGCCCGAGGTGCTCTCGGTGTTCGTGCTGGCCGGCAGCGACGACTTCCTGGTCCACGTGGCCGTCCCCAGCCTGGACCACCTGCACGGCTTCCTGGTCGACCGGCTCAGCCAGCGCCGCGAGGTGATCAGCTTCCGCACCTCGGTGATCTACCAGCAGGTGCACAACCCGGTGCTCACGGCTCTGCCCTGAGCGCCGCGCGGACCATCGCGGTGAAGACCTCCTCGACCTCGGCCGGGGTGGCCGCGGCCAGTGCCGGGGTGTCGACCACCGAGCGCAGCACCGAGACGCCCAGCAGCAGGGCACCGACCATCTCGCTGCGCAGGGCGGCGTCGGGCCGGGCGGACAGCGCGGCGAGGTCGGCCAGCAGGCCCTCGCACATCTGGCGCTGCAACTGCAGCCGGGCCGGCTCGTGCCCGGACGAGCGCAGCAGCGCGAGCAGCGGGTGCTCGACGCCGGGCGGCCCGTCGAGCACCCCCCGCAGCAACTGCACCGGCAGGTCCCCGGTCGGGCCGGCGTCCGTGCCGGCGCGCTCCGGCACCGCCGCGGCCTCGGCGAACAGGGCCGACTTGGAGCCGAAGTAGCGGAAGATCAGCGCCGGGTCGACCCCGGCGTCGGCGGCCACGTCGCGCACGCTGACCCCGTCGAACCCGTGGGCGGCGAACCGGCGGCGGGCCGCGTCGAGCAGTGCGGTGCGGGTGGCGGCGCGGTCGCGGCGGCGGGTCGGTCCGGGCACGGCCGGAGCCTAAGTCATCGACCGTTGACATGGTTGCGCGGACCCGGCTAGCGTCCAAGTCATCAACCGATGACCTGGAGGCGCGGTGCACCGCACGATCGTGATCACCGGCGGTACCCACGGGATCGGGCTGGCCCTGGCCCGGCAGCGGCTGCAGCGCGGCGACACGGTGGTCGCGGTGGCCCGGAACCCGGAACGGGGGCGCCGGTTCGTCGACGACGGCGGCCCGGGCGCGCACTTCGTCCCGGCCGACCTGGCCACGATCGCCGGCACCCGGGCCGCCGCGGCCACCATCGCCGCCTCCCACGCGTCGATCGACGCGCTGGTGCTCGGCGCGCACCAGGGGTTCGCCGGCCGGACCGAGACCGTCGACGGCCTGGAGACCACGTTCGCGCTGTACTACCTGAGCCGCTACCTGATGCTGCACGCGCTGGCCGAGCCGTTGTCCCGGGCGCCGCAGGGGGTGGCGATCACCCTGGGCGGCGCCGGGATGACCGCGGGCCGCATCCACTGGGACGACCTGCAGCTGCGCGGGCGGTGGTCGGCGGTCCGGGCCAACCTGCAGGCCGGGCGGGCCAACGACCTGCTCTGCGTGGCCTTCGCCGAGCAGCACCCCGACCTGCGCGCGGTGACCTACAACCCGAGGTTCGTCGACACCCGCCCGTTCGTCGGGATGCCCCGGCCGTGGCGCACCGTGGCCGAGCTGGCCGCGGCAGCGGTCGGGGCTCCGCCGCAGCGGGCCGCCACCGCGCTCGGGGCGCTGATCGACACGCCGCCGGCCACGGCGTTCAGCGGGCAGCGCCGCAGCGGCTCCGGCAACCGGGCGTTGGATGCGGGCTTGCGCACGTTCGACCCGGCGGCCGCCCGGCGGCTCGACGCGGTCACCCGGGACCTGCTGGCCGAGCGCGGCGCCGCCGCACCGTGACGGTTCAGCCCGCCGGCCCGAACACGCGGTCCAGGAAGTGGTCCACGGTCGCCGTCACCTGCTCGGCCGTGCGCGCCCCCAGCAGCAGCGCGGTCGACTGGGCGTCGATCAGCGACCAGAGCACCACCGCCTCCTGGTCCACGTCGACCCCGTCGGCGAGCAGCCCGTCGCGCTGCGCCGCGGCGAGCTGGTCGGCGAACAGGGCGTGCACCTGCGCGCCGCCGTCGGCGATGGCGGCGGCCATCCGCGGCTCGCGCAGGGCGCGCACGACGAAGGTGATGCCGGCCAGGTAGTCCTCGCGCGAGGCCGGGTCGGTGGGCACCACCTCCAGCGCGATCGCCCGGAGCAGCTCGCGGACGGTCGGCGGGCGGCCGACCGCCTCCAGCCGGGCGAAGATCCGCTGCTCGCGGCGGCGGGCCTGGTGCTCCATGGCGAACCCGACCATCTCGTCCTTGGTGGCGAAGTAGTGCTGCACCGCGCCCATCGAGATGCCCGCCTCCGCGGCGACGTGGCGCAGGCTCACCGCCTCCAGCCCCTCGGCCGCGGCCAGCCGCAGCAGCGCGTCGGCGATCGAGCGGCGCCGGGCGTCGTGGTCCACCTTCTTGGGCACCCGGCTCCTTTCGCCATGCGATCGCATTGCCAAGACCGGTCGGCCGCCGATACGATGCGACCGCATTGTAACCGACGTTCGGGGGAACGACATGACCGCGACCGTGACATCGAACGGCCGGACCCGGCTGCGCCCGCCGCGCAACCCGGTGGACCGCCGGGCCGTCGGCTGGTGGACCGCGAACGTGGCGCTGCTGGTCGCCACGCCGGTGGTGGTGCTGGTCGTGCTCGGGGTGCTGATCGCCCCGGCCCGGTTCTGGCTGCTGCTGCCGGCGGCGGTGATCACCGCCATCGGCGTGCCCGCGGCGGTGGTCCTGCCCCGGTGGTGGTTCCGGGTGCACCGGTGGGAGGTCACCGACACCGCCGTCTACACCCGCACCGGCCGGTTCTGGCAGGAGTGGCGGGTGGCCCCGATGTCGCGGATCCAGACCGTCGACACCCGCCGCGGGCCACTGGAGCAACGGTTCGGGCTGGCCACCCTGGTGGTCACCACGGCGTCGGCGAAGGGCGCGCTGACCGTGGCCGGGCTCGACCGGGCGACCGCCGAGGACCTGGCCGAGCAGCTCACCGCCACCACCCAGGCCGTCCCCGGGGACGCGACGTGACCCCGGGGCCGGCCGACGGGTGGCGCCGGCTGGACCGGCGCACGATCGCGGTGACCGCGATCTTCATGCTCGGCGTCGCGGTGGTCGCCGGGGTGCCCACGGCGGCGGGCCTGGCCCGCGGCACCTCCGTCGGCACGGCGCTGGCCTGGGTCCTGCCCGGCGCGGCGCTGGTGGTGGCCGCCGGCACCGTCGCCGAACTGCTGCAGTGGCGCACCACCCGCTACCGGCTGGGGCCGGACCGGGTCGAGCTGCGCACCGGGGTGCTGGTCCGCAAGCGCCGGACCCTGCAGCGCGACCGGGTCCGCACCGTCGACGTCACCGCGGACCCGCTGCTGCGGGTGTTCGGGCTGGCCGCGGTCCGCATCGGCACCGGCGAGCACACCGACGACGGCACCGTCCGGCTGCGTCCGCTCACCCGGGGCGACGCCGACGACCTGCGCGCCGCCCTGCTCGACCGGGTCCCGGTCGACCCCGCGACGGACGGCCGGATCGCCGGGCTGGACCCGCGCTGGATCCGCTACGCCCCGCTGTCGTTCGTCGCACCGGCGCTCGGCGCCGCAGCGTTCGGCGGCGCGCTCAACGTGGCCGACTGGTTCGGCGCGCAGGAGGGCCTGGTCGGCTGGGTGATCAGCCTGCTCGCCGACGTCCCGGTGCTCGGCGCGATCGCCCTGCTGGTCGCGGTGGGCCTGCTGGTCGGCGTGGTCGGGGCGCTGGGCCTGTTCGTCGAGATGTGGTGGGCCTACCGGCTCGACCGCGAGGCCGGCGGCACGCTGCGGGTCCGGCGCGGGCTGCTGACCACCCGGTCGATCTCGGTCGAGGAGGCCCGGCTGCGCGGGGTGGACCTCGTCGAGCCGCTGGGCAACCGGCTGGTCGGGGCGGCCCGGGTGGACGCGGTGGCCACCGGTCTGGCCACCCGGGCGGACTCGTCGTCGGGCACCGGGGGCAAGGCCCAGCACAACACGTTGCTGCCGGCGGCCCCGCGGGCGATCGCCGACCGGGTCTCCGCCGACGTGCTGCGCGAGCCGGTCTCGCCGACCGCCGCCGCCCGGCTGGTCGGGCACCCGGTGGCCGCCCGCGGGCGGCGGCTGCGCTGGGCGCTGGCCGGCGTCGCGCTCGCCGAACTGCCGCTGGTGGTGCTCGGCGCGCTGCTCACCGACGTGCTGCTGCACATCGCCTGGATCACCGCGGTGGTGGCGCTGCCGGTGGCCGTGGCCCTCGCCCTGGACGCCTACCGCAACCTGGGCCACGCCCGCACCGGCGGATACCTGGTGGTCCGCAGCGGCTCGGTGCGCCGCTCGACGGTCGCCCTGCAGTGCCGCGGGATCATCGGGTGGACGGTGCGGCAGTCGGTGTTCCAGCGCCGCGCCGGGCTGGCCACCGTGCTGGCCACGACCGCAGCCGGGGCGGGCGCCTACACCGTTCGCGACGTGGGCACCGGCACCGGCCTGGACCTCGCCGACGCCGCGGTGCCCGACCTGCTCGGCCCGTTCCTGGAGCGGGCCGGGGCGGAGCCGGACGGTCACGACCGGGGCCGCGACCCCGTGGACCGCACGACCAGCGGGGCGCACGCCGGCTGAACGCAACCGGGGCCCGCCTCCCCGGAGGGAGACGGGCCCCGGAACGTGCTGTGGATCAGCGGATGCTGATCGGGGTGCTACGACTCAGATGGCGCGGACGCCGGTCGCCTGCGGGCCCTTCTGACCCTGGCCGACCTCGAACTCCACGCGCTGCCCCTCGTCCAGGCTGCGGAAGCCGGACGCGTCGATCTCCGAGTAGTGCACGAAGACGTCGGCGCCGCCCCCGTCGACGGAGATGAAGCCGAAGCCCTTCTCCCCGTTGAACCACTTCACGGTTCCCTGTGCCATGCGATGTGCTCCTAGCATACGGTGGGACGAGCACCGTGCCCGTCCCGGCCGATCCGCTGGACGGGGGCACCGAGTGTCCGGAGCCCGCCCAACCTGTTCCTGCGGGCGTGCATCACACGAACACCGAAACCGAACGACCTTCGCACAGTCTAACCACGTCCGGTCCCGGCGTGTCAGTCACCCGGGGGTCAGCATCGCGACCCGGTCCCGGACGGCGGTGGTGGTGCGCTCGACGTCGCCGGTGGCGAGCAGGTCCAACAGGGCCCCGCGGAGCAGGGCGAGCACCGCGGTCGGGTCGCCGGACCCGTCGAGGACCTCGCCGAGCAGGGCCAACCAGTCCCGGACGCCGTCGGCGGCGAACCCCGCCCACGGTCCGTCCGGCTCGACCAGGGCCCGGCCGTACCCCTCCACCCACAGCCGCAGCAGGTCCCGCCGCTGCGGCGCGGCCAGCCAGTCCCAGAGCCGGCCGACCGCCTCCCGGGCGTCGCCGCCCCGGGCGCGGACCTCGGCGAGCAGCGCCAGCTCCTCGGCCCGGGACCGCCCGAGCAGCTCGCGGACCAGCCCGTCCTTGGACCCGAACAGGAACAGCAGCACCCGCGGGCTGCTGCCGATCGCCTCGGCCAGCGGGCGCAGCGACATCCCGGCCAGCCCGTTGCGCAGCGCGTACCGGTAGGCCAGGTCGAGCAGCTCCGCGCGGCGGGCGGAAGCGGGTTGCGGTTCGGACGGCACCGCGCCATTCTCCACTGAAACAGTCGTTTCAGTGAGGGGTGGGGCATGGGCGAGATCGACCTCCGGACCGCCGACCGGCCGGGCGACCTGGGCTGGGTGGTGCAGGCGCACGGCGAGCTCTACGCGGCCGAGTTCGGCTGGGACACCACCTTCGAGGCGCACGTGGCCGGCCTGGTCGCCGGGCTGGCCACGCTCGACCCGGCGCGCGAGCGGGTCTGGATCGCCGAACTGGACGGCCGCCGCGTCGGCTGCGTGGCCTGCACCACCGGGGACGCCGAGGACACGGCCCGGCTCCGGATCCTGCTGGTGCACCCCGACGCGCGCGGGCAGCGGCTGGGCACCCGGCTGGTCGGGACCTGCCTGGACTTCGCGCGGTCGGCCGGCTACAAGCGGATGCAGCTGTGGACCACCGACGCGCTGGCCGCCGCCCGGGCGATCTACCTGGCCAGCGGGTTCCGGGTGGTCCGGGAGGTGCCGCAGCGGCGGTTCGGCACCCACGTCGTCGGCCAGGACTACGAGCGCGCCCTCGACCCGGCCTGACCAGTGGATGCCGCATTCGGCCTATCCGAAGGGAGCGTTCGGTCCACGCGGAACGTGTCTCTCCGCATCCACTCCACTACACTGGGTCAGCCAACGGCCTGCGGCGGCCGGGGGCGTCAGCTCGGAGAGCTGAGTCGGGGGATCACGGTCAGACGAAGGAGCACCACGTGGCTGGAGATCCGTACACGGCGTGCGCCGAGGAGCTCGCGCTCACCCCGCGCCTGGTGCGGCAGCTGCTCGCCGACCACTCGCCCACCCCCGACGGGTGGTGCCGGGCGCACGACGGGCACCAGGAACGGCACCCTTGTTCGATCCGCACCCTCGCCGAGTTCGCCCGGGCGCACGCCGCCCGGCCGCGGATGAGAACCTCGGCCTGATCCGGCCGGCCGGCCGAGACCCCGCCGGCCGAGACCCCGCCGGCCGAGACCCCGCCGGCCGGGCCCCGGTGGTCAGGCCCCGGTGGTCAGGCCCCGGTGGTCAGGCCGCCGCGTCCCACTGCCACTGCTCGACCATCGGGCCGCCGCAGTCCGGACAGGGCACCTCGCAGCCCGCGGTGGCCCCGCCCGCCAGTTCGGCGTCGACACCGCACTCCGCGCAGTTCCACCAACCCGTCGTCATCGTCGTGTCCATGCGGTCGATGCTAAATGACACCCATGACATTCACCGGCCGCCCACGGGCTCCCGGTACGCGCGGCTACCGCCGCGTCACCCGGTGTGCACCTGTTCATGATCGGTTGTGACCCGGCCGACCTGCGCGGACGCGGCTGTAACGCCCAGATCTCGGTCGCCGAGTGCCCTCTGGGGAGCTCGAAGAACGGCGCGGCGACGGGGTCGGCGTGACCGGCCACACGCCGCGCTCGACGCGGCGCTCCCGACCGGTGGGACTCCCCCTCCCCCCACCGGTCCCGGGTCCACACCGGCGTGCCCGCCGGTGTGGACCCGGTCCACCGGCCGCGCCGGCGGCTCAGATCTCGTCGACCAGGTCGGCGATCGACGGGATCACCCGGTTGGGCCGGTAGGGGAACCGGTCGATGTCCTCGGCCTGCACGATCCCGGTCAGCACCAGCACCGTGCGAAGCCCGGCCTCCAGCCCGGCCACGATGTCGGTGTCCATCCGGTCGCCGATCATCGCGGTGGTCTCCGAGTGCGCCTGGATGCGGTTGAGCGCCGCGCGCATCATCAGCGGGTTGGGCTTGCCGATGTAGTAGGGCTCGATGCCGGTCGCCTTGGTCATCAGCGCCGCCACCGCCCCGGTCGCCGGCAGCACGCCGTCGGCGGACGGGCCGGTCGGGTCGGGGTTGGTGGCCACGAACCGGGCGCCGTCGCGGATCAGCCGGATCGCCGTGGTCACCGCGGTGAAGCTGTAGGTGCGGGTCTCGCCCAGCACCACGTAGTCCGGGGCGTTGTCGGTGAGCACGTAGCCGATGTCGTGCAGCGCGGTGGTCAGCCCGGCCTCGCCGACCACGTAGGCGCTGCCCTGCGGGCGCTGGTCGTCCAGGAACGTCGCGGTGGCCAGCGCCGAGGTCCAGATCGACTCCACGGGCAGGTCGATCCCGCTGGACCGCAGCCGGAACTGCAGGTCGCGCGGGGTGTAGATGGAGTTGTTGGTCAGCACCAGGAACGGCTTGCCGGTCTCCCGCAACCGGGTCACGAAGGCGTCCGCGCCGGGGATCATCCGGCCCTCGTGGACGAGCACGCCGTCCATGTCGGTCAACCAGTTCTCGATCGGCCTCTGCTCGGTCACGCCGCCACGGTAGGGCCGCCCGCACCGGGCCGCCGGATGACCGCGCGAACGGTCGGGCGTGTATCTGTGCACGTCGCGGCGCGCTCATCGACCCACCGCGCCGTTCCGCGGCGCGGGCCGGGCCCGCTGATGACCGGGCTGACCGCGCTGCCGGTGCGGCTGCGCTGAGCCGTGGAAGGGATCGATCGACCGGGAGGTGCGCGATGACGAGCACGACGGCCGTGGCCGAGGACCTGCGGGTCGCCCTGGAGCGGCAGTCCGAGGCCCTGGCCGCGATGGGCCGCGGCGACTCGGCGCCGTACGCGGCCCTCTGGATCGGCGGGACGTGGCGCCTGGTGCACCGGCACGCCGACTTCCCGCCGCGGGACCCGCGGGCGTGACCACGTTCGTCCTGGTCCACGGCGGGTGGCACGGCGGCTGGTGCTGGCGGCGGGTGGCGCCGCTGCTGCGCGGGCGCGGCCACGACGTGCACACCCCGACGCTGACCGGCGTCGGCGACCGCGCTCACCTGGGCCGACCGGGCACCGGGCTGACCACCCACGTCCAGGACGTGCTGGCCGTGCTGGCCCTGGACGACCTGACCGACGTCGTGCTGGTCGGGCACAGCTCGTCCGGGGCGGTGATCACCGGGGTGGCGCAGCGGGCCGGCGAGCGGGTGCGCGAGCTGGTGCACCTGGACTCGTTCGTGCCCGCACCCGGGGAGTCGGTGTTCGACCTGCTGCCGCCGGCCCGGCGCGAGCACTTCCTCGGGCTGGTCGACCCGGCCGGCCGGATCGTGCTCGACCCGGACGCGGCGATGGACGGCTGGGCGCTCACCGACCCCGACGACCGGGCGTGGGTGGGGCCGCGGCTGCGCCCGCACCCGGTCGGCGGGCTGGCCGACCCGCTGCCCGCGGTGCCGGTGCCCGAACTGCCCCGCCGCTACCTGCACTGCACGGCCAAGCCGGGCGGCGACAGCTTCGCCGGGTTCGCCGCCGCGGCCCGGGACGACCCGTCGTGGCGGTTCGACCGCCTCGACACCGGCCACGACGCCATGGTCACCGCCCCGCACGCGCTCGCCGACCTCCTCTGCACCTGACCCTCGTCAGGCGGCGGGTTGGCAGGTGGGGCACCAGAAGAGGTTGCGGGCCAGGTGCGCGGCGTGGGCGATCGGCGTGCCGCAGACCAGGCAGGGCTCGCCGGTGCGGCGGTAGGCGTAGACCTTGCGGGCGCACCTCGCGCCGCGGTCGGCCGGGCGGAGCAGCCGGGGGTCGTGCTCGGGCCGCAGGGTCTCGATCTTCCCGCGGCGCACCCCGTCGCGCAGCAGCGCCACCAGGTCGTCCCACAGCAGGTCCCACTGCTCGCGGCGCAGCGCCCGCCCGGGGAGCTGGGGGTCCAGCCCGTGCCGGAACAGCGCCTCGGCGCGGTAGACGTTGCCCACCCCGGCGATCACCGCCTGGTCCATCAGCAGGGTGGCCAGCGGGGCCCGGGACCGGGAGATCCGGTCCCAGGCGCGGTCGGGGTCGGCGTCGCGGCGCAGCGGGTCCGCGCCGAGCCGGGCGTGGATCGCGGCCGCCTCGCCGTCGGTGATCAGCTCGCAGGCCGTCGGGCCGCGCAGGTCGGCGTGGTGGGTCGGGCCGACGATCCGCATCCGGACCAGCCCGCGCGGCTCCCCCACCGGTTGCGGCACGTCGCTGAACTGCCCGTACAGGCCCAGGTGGACGTGCACGACGAGGTCGGGGCCGTAGTGGTGGAACAGGTGCTTGCCGTGCGCCTCGGTGCGTTCCAGCACCCGGCCGTCGACGATCTCGGCACTGGTGGCGAACCGGCCCTGGGGACTGCTGACGGCGAGGGGGTGGCCGACGTAGCGGCGGCGGTGCAGCCGGGCCAGGCGGTGCAGGGTGTGGCCTTCGGGCAAGACGACCTCGGGGCGGGGAGGGGAGCCGTACCGGCCGAGGGTACGTCCGTCCCGGGGGCTCGGCGCGGCGGCGACCGCCCGGTCGGTCAGGCGGGCGGCAGCGCCGGGGGGACGTGGGTGCGCTCGTACTCGTCGAGCAGCCGGATGCGCCGGGCGTGGCGCTCCTCGCCGGAGAAGGCGGTGTCCAGGAACGCGGCCGCGATCTCGCCGGCCTGCTCCGGGGTGTGCATCCGGGCGCCGATCGCGACGACCTGGGCGTCGTTGTGCAGCCGGCCGAGCCGCGCGGTCTCCACGCTCCAGCCCAGCGCGGCCCGGATCCCGGGGACCTTGTTGGCGGCGATCTGCTCGCCGTTGCCCGACCCGCCGATCACGACGCCCAGGCTGCCCGGGTCGGCCAGCACCGCCAGCCCGGTCGCGATGCAGAACGGCGGGTAGTCGTCCTCGGCGTCGTAGGCCGCCGGCCCGACGTCGACCGGTTCGTGGCCCAGACTGGCCAGGTGGGTCAGCAGGTGGGACTTGAGCTCGAAACCGGCGTGGTCGGAGCCGAGGTAGACGCGCACGCCGCGAGATCCTGCCCTATCGGGCCGGTGGCCGGGGTGGACGGGGTTCGCGGCGGGTGGGTCGTCACCCTCCTGGACCGCGGCGCGGTGCGCTGGCACACCGCCGCCACCGCGGCCGAGGTGCTGGCGCTCACCGCCGGGTGCCGGGCGGTCGGCGTGGACATCCCGCTCGGCCTGCCGGCCGGGCCGGACCGCCGGGCCTGCGACGAGCTCGCGGCGCGCCGGCTGGGCGCGGCCCGGTCCTCGGTGTTCCCCGCCCCGCCGCGCCCCGTGCTGGCCGCCCGGTCGCACCCGGAGGCCTGCGCCGTGGCCCGCCGGCTCACCGGCCGGGCGATCAGCCTGCAGGCCTTCCACATCGGACCGAAGATCGCCCAGTGGGACGCGCTGGAGCTGCCGGCGGAGGTGGTGGAGGTGCACCCCGAGCTGTCGTTGCGGACCCTCGCGCCGGACGTGGCGTTCGCGGCCAAGCGGACCGCCCGCGGCGCCGGGCAGCGGATCGCCGCGCTGGCCCGCTGGGTGGACCCGGCCGTCGCGCTGGCCGACCTGCCCACCGGAACGGGGCTGGACGACGTGCTGGACGCGCTGGCCGCGGCCTGGTCGGCGCAGCGCTGGGCGACCGGGTGCGCCGAGGTGCTCGGCGGTGACCGGGACGAGCGCGGGCGGCCGATGCGCGTGGTCGTGTAGGTCGGGGTACCGCGACGGCCGGATCAGCCGGCCGGCCGGAGGTCCGAGTGCTCGACCTCGATGTGCGCGGCCTGCCGGGTGAGCTGCTCGGCGCCCTCGGCCGGGTCGACGCCGACCTGGCCGGCGAACCCGGCGTCGTGCCCGACGACCCGCCCGGTGAAGTCGACCACGCCGCCGTCGCGCACCGCGAAGGGCGACTCGCCGTCGCCCACCAGCTGCACCCAGACCCGGTCGACGTCCCCGGTGCCCACCCAGAACCCCTCGTCGGCCGCGACCGCCTGCACCGGGACCCCGGTGGCCCGGACCTCCTGTCCGACCAGCCCGGTCAGCTCGCCGTCCGGCCCGGCGACCCCGGCCGGCGGCAGGAGCGGCTGCTCGCCGGCGAGCAGGCCGCTCGACGGCGGTTCGGGCGGCGCAGTGGTGGGTTCCGGTCCCGGCGCCGCCACCGGGTCCGGCGCCGCGACCGGGGCGGCCCCCGACGGGCCGCCGGACAGGGCCAGGAACAGCGCCCAGCCCAGCACCCCGAGCGCGAGCACCAGCAGCAGCGCAGCCCACAGTGGGGCGCGCGGCGGGTCGACCGGGCGCATCGCGCGGAGCAGGCTGGTCATGTCGGGCTCCTTCCGGCGCCGAACCTAGGCCACCGGCCGGGGTCCGGCAGCCGCCGTGCGGGCGCCGTTGGGCTCAGCCGCCGCGCGCCCCGCCGTCCGCGGGACCGGGCTGCCGGCCGCGACCGGGCTCGTCCGTCTCCGCGGTCTCCCCGTCCGGGTACGCGGCGTTCTCCGGCTCGGCCTCCGCCGTCGTACGCGGGGCGGCGTCCGACATGTCCGACCGCGGGTCGGCCGGGTCGGGCCCGCGGGAATCGGGATCGTCGGGCGGGGGCTGGCCGGGGCCGGGGCCCGTGGGCCGGCGGGCAGGACCGGGCTGCGTCGCGTCCGGGGTCGGGCCTCCCGGGGTGGCCCCGACCACCTCCATGATCTCCAGGGCCGGGTCGACCCTGGGTGGGTTGCCGCCGGCGACCCGGGCGTCGACCCGATCGCTGAGGTAGCGCAGCACCACCGCGGCCGTGGCCGCCACCGGCACGGCCAGGAACGCCCCGGGGATGCCGAAGAGCGTGCCGCCGGCGGTCACCGCGAGCAGCACGACCACCGCGTGCAGCCCGAGGCTGCGCGACTGCAGCATCGGCTGCAGCACGTTGCCCTCCAGCTGCTGCACCACGACGATGATCGCCAGCACGATGAGCGCGGTGGTGAACCCGTTGCTGACCAGCGCGACCAGCACGCCGAGCGCCCCGGCCACGATCGCTCCGACGATCGGCACGAACCCGCCGAGGAAGGTCAGCACGGCCAGCGGCAGGGCCAGCGGGACCCCGAGGATGAACAGGCCGGCCCCGATCAGCACGGCGTCGACCAGGCTGACCACGGCCTGGGTGCGGATGAACCCGCCGAGGGTCTTCCACACCCGCCGCATCACCTCGGACACGTGCCCGCCGACACCGGGCCCGACCACCGTGCTCATCCAGGGCAGGAACCGCGGCCCGTCCTTGATCAGGAAGAACGTGATGACCAGCGTCAGCAGCCCGGTGATCACCCCGGACGCCACCCCGGCCACCCCGGTCAGCACGCCGGTGGAGATCGTCGAGATGCTGGTCTGCAGCTGCTGGGTGGCGGTCTGCAGGGCCGCCTCGAGCTGGGTCTGCTGCAGGTTCAGCGGCGGCCCGGACAGCCAGTCCTGGATCGCCTCGATGCCGCCGGCCGCGCTGGTCGCGATCTCGTCGATGCTGCCCAGGATCGAGGTGGTGATCAGCGCCACCATGCCGGCCAGCACCAGCAGGCCGAGCAGCAGCACGGTGCCCGCCGCCGCGGCCGGCGGGAAGCGGCGCTTGCGCAACCACTTCGTCGGGGGCCAGAGCACCGTCGCCAGGATCGTGGCCAGCAGCAGCGGCAGCACGATCGTCCACAGTTGGCCGACCACCCAGGCCAGCACCCACAGCCCGGCGGCCACCAACACGATCCGCAGGCCCCAGCGCGCGGCCCAGGTGATGCCCTCACCGATCGCGGTGCCGCGGCCCCGCCGGGGCCGTTCGGTCGTCGTCACGGCTTCTCCTCGCCCATCGGTACGCGCACCCGGTCCGACGTACCCCGTCAGGCCCGGTGCCACCCTTCCAGATCCGGATCTCCGGCGACCGTCGTGACGCCGCATCGCACCCGGGTTGTCCACAGGCTGGGGGTGCCCCGGCCCGGCATCGGCCCGTGTCCGGGGGCACCGGAGCGGGAGTGGTGCTGGCCGGGCGGCGCTGGTCGCGGACGGGGCGTTTCGAGGCCGGGCTGGAGTGGCCCGGCTCGACGCCGCCCGACCCGGAGCTGCCCTGGTCGAGGGGGACGTCGTCGAACTCCGATGACTTCGGGGGCGCGCCGCGGTCCTACCGCCAGCGACCGGTCCAGCTTGACCTGAAGTGAGCTTCAAGTCCTAGCCTCGGCCCGGCGGAGGCGCGAGAACTGTCGGTGGTCGGCAGCACACTGGCCACCGCACCGGAGGGAGCACGCGATGAGCATGGAAATGGTCGCCTGGAACGAGCTGTACCGGGTGTCGAACGACCACGGCGAGACCCGGCCGTTCTCGGTGGCCACGCTGCGCCGGATCGCCGCGTTCGCCCGCCCGCACCGGGCCCGGGTGCTGACCTTCCTGCTGATCAGCGTGGTGGGAGCGGTGCTGGCGGTGGCCACCCCGGTGCTCGCCGGACGGGTGGTGGACGCCATCGTCGACGGCGGGCCGCTCGGCGTGGTGATCGGCCTGGCCGGGCTGATCGCGGTGATCGCGGTGGCCGAGACCGGGCTCGGGATCGTGCAGCGCTGGCTGTCGGCCACGCTCGGCGAGGGCCTGATCCTCGACCTGCGCGCGGCGGTGTTCGACCACGTCCAGCGCCAGCCGATCGCGTTCTTCACCCGCACCCGCACCGGCGCCCTGGTCAGCCGGCTCAACAACGACGTGATCGGGGCCCAGCGGGCCTTCAGCGACACGCTGTCCGGGGTCGTCGGCAACGTGGTCACGCTCGCCCTCACGCTGGTCGTGATGGTCACGCTGTCCTGGCAGGTCACGCTGCTGGCGCTGGTGCTGCTGCCGGTGTTCGTGATCCCGGCCCGGCGGATCGGGCGCCGGCTGGCCGCGCTGCAGCGCGAGGGCGCCGACCACAACGCCGCGATGGGCAACCAGATGACCGAGCGGTTCTCCGCGCCCGGCGCCACCCTGATCAAGCTGTTCGGCCGGCCGGCCGAGGAGACCCGCGAGTTCGTCGCCCGGGCGGCCCGGGTCCGCGACATCGGGGTGCGCACCGCGATGGTGCAGTGGGTGTTCATCTCGGCGCTGACCCTGGTCTCGGCGCTGGCCCTGGCGCTGGTCTACGGGGTGGGCGGCTACCTGGCGATCACCGGCGGGCTGGCCGCGGGCGACGTGGTGGCGCTCGCGCTGCTGCTCACCCGGCTCTACGCCCCGCTGACCGCGCTGGCCAGCGCCCGGGTCGAGGTGATGAGCGCGCTGGTCAGCTTCGAGCGGGTGTTCGAGGTGCTCGACCTGCCGCCGCTGATCGCCGAGCCGGCCGACCCGCGCCCGCTGCCCGACGGCCCGCTCGCGGTGGAGCTGGACGGCGTGGAGTTCGCCTACCCGTCGGCCGACAAGGTGTCGCTGGCCTCGCTGGAGGAGGTCGCGCAGCTCGACAGCCGCGGCGGCGAGCAGGTGCTGCACGGGGTGTCGTTCCGGGCCGAGCCGGGGCGGATGATCGCCCTGGTCGGCTCCTCGGGGGCCGGCAAGTCCACCATCGCGCAGCTGCTGCCGCGCCTCTACGACGTCGACGCGGGCGCGGTCCGGATCGGCGGGGTGGACGTGCGCGAGCTGTCGTCGGACACGGTGCGCGGCGCGATCGGGCTGGTCACCCAGGACGGGCACCTGTTCCACGACACCATCCGGGCCAACCTGGTGCTGGCCCGCCCGGGCGCCACCGACGAGGAGCTGTGGGACGCGCTGGGCCGGGCCCGGCTGGCCGACCTGGTCGGCTCGCTGCCCGACGGGCTGGAGACGGTGGTCGGCGAGCGCGGCTACCGGCTCTCCGGCGGCGAGCGCCAGCGGCTGACCATCGCCCGGCTGCTGCTGGCCCGGCCGCGGGTGGTGGTGCTCGACGAGGCCACCGCGCACCTGGATTCCACCTCGGAGGCCGCCGTGCAGGAGGCGCTGGGCGAGGCGTTGGCCGGGCGCACCGCGGTGGTCATCGCCCACCGGCTGTCCACCATCCGCGCCGCCGACCAGATCCTGGTGCTCGAGGCCGGCCGGGTCGTCGAGCGCGGCACGCACGCCGAGCTGATGGTCCGCGACGGTCGCTACGCCGAGCTGCACCGCACCCAGTTCGCCCAGCCCGCGCCGGACGAGGTGGCCCTGGCCGGGGCGTGACCGGGTCCGGGTCGGCCCGGTCCGGGTCGGCCCGGTCCGCTCAGTCGACGTCGGGGAAGGCCAGGAACCGCACCAGGATGCGGCGGGCCTCCTCCGGCGTCGTCGCGCTGTCGCCCTCGGGGTCGTTGGCGCGGTAGCGCAGCAACAGCGCCATGTACTCCTCCCAGAACGCGAGCAGCTCCTCCGGGGTGAGCCGGAGCGCGCCCCGGGAGAACAGCAGCGCGTCGCCCCACGGGCCCATCTCCGCGCGCCGCCGCTGGAACCGGGCGAGCGCCTCGTCGTCCTCGGCCGCGTTCAGCTCGGTGAGCTGGTCGAGGGCCGCTCGGGCCTCCTCGGTCATGGCGCTGCGCGGCAGGAACCGGATGTCCTGGTGGCGGGCCCGCCACCAGCGCACCCTCCCCCGCGCCCGCTCGGGGACGTCCTCGATGAACCCGTGCTCGGCGAGCTGGCGCAGGTGGTAGCTGGTGGCGCCGGTGTTCTCGCCGAGCGCGGCGGCGAGCGTCGTCGCAGTGGCCGGGCCGTCGCGTTGCAGGCGCCGCAGGATCTGCTGGCGCAGCGGGTGGCCCAGGGCCTTGAGGGCGCCGGGGTCGCTCAGCTCCCGGGTCGGTCCGGGTTCCCCCGACCCGGAAGGCCCGGGTTCTCCCTGGGTTGACACGTGCCGGAAGCTAGCACACTCTTCTATGCAAAGATTTGTTTGCAGAAGTTCTTCTGTAGAGGGGTGGACCATGGAGACACGACGACGCCTGGGGCGCAGCGGTGCCCGACTGTTGATCGCGGGTGCGCTCGTGATCGCGGCGACGGCGACGACGGCCGGATCGGCGCTGGGTGAGCAGAACGCAGGCAACGCGCCGGCACCCGTGCAGGGCCTCCGCCAGGTCGAACTGAGCGTCCCGACCGCCGACGGCCTCGCCCTCCCGGCCACGCTGCGGATCCCCGACGAGCCCCGACCCGGCGCCCCGGCCGTGGTCCTGGTGCACGGCGCGGGCGAGGGCCCGCGGGAGAAGTACCGCCAGGAGGCCGAGGCGTTCGCTGCGGCCGGCGTCGCCACGCTGGCCTACGACAAGCGGTCGGTGGGCTACTCGCTGACCGAGCGCTCCTACTCCCAGCTGGCCGACGACGCCGTCGCAGCCGCTGCGGTGCTGCGCGAGCAGCCCGGCGTCGACCCTGGCGCGGTCGGGCTGTGGGGCCTCAGCGAGGGCGGTTGGGTGGCCCCGCTGGCCGCCTCCCGCGACCCGCGGACCGCGTTCCTGGTGGTGGTCGGCGCGAACGGGCTCGAACCGCTGCGCCAGCAGACCTGGGCCGAGGCGCTGAAGGTGCACGCCGCCGGGGTGCGGGGCTCACTGGTCGACGCGGCGTCGGCCGGGGTGTACCGATTGATCAACGACATGGGCTTGTTCGCGGAGGCGTACTACGACCCCGCGCCGGTCCTGGCCGGTCTGACCCTGCCGGTGCTGGGCATCTGGGGCGCCATGGACCGGGCGACGCCGCCGGTGGAGAGCGTCACCGCGTTCCGCGCCGGGCTGGACCGCGCCGGCAACCCGCACTACACGCTGCGCACGATCGACGGGGCCAACCACGGGCTTCGCGCGACGGCCGACGGCTTCTCCAGGGGGTCGGAGTTCGCTCCCGGCTACGTCGACCTGGTCGCGTCCTGGACGAGCGCGGCGGCGAGCGGCGACGCCCCGGCCACATCGGTCAGCGGTACCGGGGACCAGCCGTTGCCGACCGCTCCCGTCCCGCCGCTGGGGTGGTGGGAGTCCGCTCCCGCGCACGGCGTGGCGCTGGTCCTGATGCTGGTCGGGTTCATCGGCTTCGCCCTGACCGCGGCCGTCCGCCGGATCCACCGCGCGTTCCGGCCGCGACCGGCGACGCCGGCACCCGCGACGGCTCGGATCGTGGCGGGCGCCGGGCTGGTCGCGGTCGTCGGCACCCTGTACTACCTCGCCGAGCTGACCTTCGTCCGCGGCGGTCGCACGATCGACCCGGGCCCGCTGCTGGCCGGGCGCACGCTGCCGTGGCTGGCCCTGCAGGCGCTGGCGGTCGCCACGGTGGTGGCGGCGGCGGTGCTGGCCGTCGGCCTGGTCCGGGGGCACGGCCGCGGGC
>JASLAP010000737.1 GCA_030147065.1 Pseudonocardia sp.
CGGGCGTCGTCGTGGTCGATCACGCCGTCCCGGAACAGGGCGTCGACGTCGGTCTGGGTGACCTCCAGGTCGGTCATCCCGGTCCAGCCCGACGGGACGACGTCCAGCGCGTGGTACTCGTCGGCCGCCAGTCCCACCGCCGCGGCCTTCACCCGCAGCGGGATGTCCTTGGTGACCAGCACGACCTCGCCGCGGCCGTCCAGGCGCCGCTCGGCGGCCAGGTTGAGGGCGCAGGCCAGGATGCGGCTGTCGTTGGCGTCGGTGCGGAAGCCGGCGGGGAGCACCTCCGGGTCGGTGTGGTTGAGCTCGACGTGCAGCGTTCCCCCGGCGGTGCCGATCGGCACCGGGGCGTCGAGGCGACCGTGTTCGACGCGCAGCTCGTCGAGCATGCGCAGCGCCGTGCGCGCGAACCACCCCAGTTCGGGGTGGTGCCGCTTGCCCTCGAGCTCGGAGATGACCACCAGCGGCAGGACGACCTCGTGCTCGTCGAACCGGGTCAGTGACCACGGGTCGGACAGCAGGACCGAGGTGTCCAGCACGTAGCAGCGGGTGGATTCCGGGACGGGGGCGGTACGACCTGAGGTCACGGGTGCTCCCTCGTGGGCGCGGCACCGCGCCCACACTCTGGTGGGCCGGCCGGCCCTGGTGCGGACCTCCGCGACACCGCCGCGGACGCCCGCGAGGGCCGGGTGCCGGCCCCCTCGGGTGGTACTCACCACGACCAGGGCCTCCCGGGCGGTCCGCATCGGGTACGAACCAGCCACGGGTCACGCTACCGGCGGTCACCCCGGTGCGGTCAACAGCGACGCGCGGCGCGGGCGACCCCGTGCGACCAGATTTAACCCGGATGCCGACCGTTCGTCGCTTCCCGACTACCGCCCGTCCTCGTCGTCGGATGCTCCGAGCGGACGTCCACCCTGCGCCGAGCGGTCGCGCTCAGTGCGGCTGGACGGCGCCCAGCAGGGCGGGGGTGGTGGGTGCGCCGAGCAGCCGGGCGTGGCGCTCGCGCACCGCGCCACGGTCGGCGCCCAGGTGCTCGCGCACCACCGGGTACCCCTCGACGTAGGCGGTGGTGTACGCCCGCCACACCGGGTGGGTCAGGAAGCCCAGCACCCGGCCGGCGCGCTCGTCGTCGACCAGCAGCCAGCGGCGCAGGTGGCGGCGCGCGGCATCGGGTCCGGCCCCGCGGTCGTGCAGCAGCAGGGCGGCGTCCTGCCGGGCGCGTTGCAGCCCCAGCATCGCCGTGTCCACCCGCTCGACCAGCTCACCGTCGCACCGCACGCCGGTCGCGGCCAGCACGTCCGCCGACCACTCCCCCCAGCCCGGACCGATCGCCGCGGCCAGCGCCGTGTCGGCGAGCCCTTCGGAGATCACGCTGCACGGCGACAGGACCAGCGACACGGTGTGCTCGACCTGGCCGTCGCCGTCGATCGGGCCGTCGCGGAGCCGGGCCAGCTCGGTGTGGTGACCCGGGTAGGCCTCGTGCGCGACGAGCTGGGCCAGCTGACCGGCGCGCAGCCGGGCTCCGGCGTTGAGCCGCACCACCGACCGGTGCCCGCCGCGGTGCTGGTGCAGCGCGGCCCACGGGGCGTCGTCGACCACCTCGAAGACCACCGACTCGTCGGCGGGCAACCGGTAGGGCTCGCGGACCCGCTCCCGCAGCGCGCCGGCCAGCGCGTGCACCGCGGGGCGCAGGTGCTCCGGGGCGAGCTCGTCGCGCCGGCGGTGCGCGGCCACCCGCTCGGCCAGCGGTCCCGGGCCGGGCAGCAGGGCGTCCAGGTCGCGGTGCGCGGCCCGGTAGGCGTCCTCGTCGCCGAGCCCGATCTGCACCCCCAGGCACCGCTCCACCTCGCGGACGAACGGCACCGGGCGCCCGGCGAGCCGGTCCGCGGTGCACCCCAGCGCGTCCAGCTGGGCGAGCAGGACCTGCTCGCGGTGCCCTCCGGACCCGGCCAGGGCGGCAGTCAGCCGGTCGGCGTCGGCGCCCAGGTCGGTGGCCGCGCGGACCGGCTCGAGGTCGATCCGGCGGCGCAGCTCGGCGGGTCCGAGGTAGTTGCCGACCAGGCCGGGGACCAGCCGGTCCAGCCGCAGGGCCAGGAGCACGAGATCCCGGGCCACCCGATCGACGTCCGGCACCCCGGCAACCTACCCGCAACGAGGCGCGGTCACCGCGCGTGCGCGGGCCGGAGGATACTGCGCCGATCGGGCCCGATCAGGTCACCGCGCGTGGGCCGCACCGATGCGCACGGGTTCGCCGGACCCCGCGGAATTGACCTGATCGGCGGCGTCACTCCACCCAAAGTAAGGTCCTCACCCGATGGTGTTACCGGGTTTGTGGTAGTGCGGACGGCGTCGCTACCTTTTCTCCATCGGCGGGTGCTCCCCCACTCGAACGCCGAACGGAATACGGCTCGACCCTCGGTCGTCCCGGGTACACACCAGGAGAAGAAATGCTGAAGAAGGCTGGAATCGTCGTCGCCGTGGCCGCCGCCGGTGTTCTGTCGCTGAGCCCGCTGGCCTTCGCCACCGACGGCCACCACGACACCCCGCACCACGAGGACCACCACTCGCAGACCCACGTCGACCGCTCCGTCGCGTACACCAACGTCGAGCGGGACAACCTGAGCAACGACTGCGAGTTCGGCCAGCAGGGCGCCGACGTCGACGCCACCGCGACCGGCGGCTCCAGCCTGCTGGGCCTGGCCGGCCTGGTGACCAGCGTCATCGCCCCGGTGACCACGCAGACCCAGCTGCTCAACTGCACCAACATCGGCGTCTCGGACGTGATCGACTTCAACTCCAACAACGAGGACACCACGGTCACCCGCACCGAGATCGAGGACTCCGGCAACACCGTCATCGACGACTGACCCACCGGCGGCACCCGGCGCGACCCCGGGGACGAAAGGCGCGGACCACCAGGTCCGCGCCTTTCGTCGTCTCCGGTCGGCCATGATCACCCGATCGGGTGCGTAACCCGGAGAAGATTTCCGCGGTCACCCGATGGTGGTACGGGATTTGGTTCCGACCCAACCCGCCGATAGCGTTCACATCAGCCGGCGGGTGCTCCCCTCATTTGACGCTGGCTTGTGATCGGGCCGATTCGTCGGCCCAGGAGACTCTCAGGAGAATCAGTGCTGAAGAAGACCGGAATCATCGTTGCCGCCGCCGCTGCCGGCGTCCTCGGGCTCAGCTCGCTGGCGTTCGCCACCACCGGCAACGACGACCACGGCCACCCCGCCCCCTCGGTCGTCGAGTACTCCAACACGGAGTCGGGCAACCTGGCCAACGACTGCGAGTTCGGCCAGGACGCCGGCTCGATCGACCAGGACGTCACCAGCGGCAGCAGCCTGCTGGGCGTGGCCGACGCCGCCACCGGCCTCGTCGCGCCGATCACCACCCAGGCCCAGGCGCTCAACTGCACCAACATCGGCATCTCCGACGTCATCGACCTGGACTCGGGCAACACCACCGAGACCACCACCGAGACCGAGATCGAGGACTCCGGGAACACCATCGTCACGGACTGACGGCGTCGTGGACCGAGGAGCCCGGACCGCGTGGTCCGGGCTCCTCGCCCGGCAGGCCCGGCGCCGCCCCCTGCGGCCGGCAGCCGACGAATGACACCCGATCGATTGCGTAACCTCTGATCGACCCGGGTCACCACCCGATCGTGTCGCCGGCTTTGTCCGGGCCGATCGGCCACGCTACCTTTATTGCAGTCGGCGGGCTCCCCGGTCGAAAGCCGACATCGAAGAATCTGCTCCGGCTCGGCCGGACCACTCAAGGAGAAACACAGTGCTGAAGAAGGCTGGAATCGTCGTCACCGCGGCCGCCGCGGGGATCCTCGCGCTGACCCCGTTCGCGTTCGCCGACAACGACTCGCACCACGAGCCGAGCCACGTCGAGTACAGCAACGTCGAGGAGGGCAACCTCACCAACGACTGCGAGTTCGCGCAGGAGGGCCCGACCGTCGACCAGGACGTGCAGGGCGGCTCGAGCCTGGTCGGCGTGGCCGGCCTGGCGACCGGTGCGGTCGCCCCGGTCACCACCCAGATCCAGGCGCTGAACTGCACCAACGTCGGAGTGGACGACGTCGTCGACATCGACTCGAACAACGAGACCACCACCGTCGACGAGACCGAGATCGAGGACTCCTTCAACACCGAGGGCTGATCCCCGCGGGCCGATCCGGCCCGGCACGGAAGGACCCCGGGCCGCCAGGCCCGGGGTCCTTCCCGTTCCCCGCCCCGATCCCGATCCCGCAATTCACCCGATCGACAGCGTAACCCCGAGGCGAATCCGATCGCCACCCGATGGTGGTACGGAATTGGATTTCCCCGACGGGGACCGGATAGGCTTCACCCAGTCGGAGCCGGCTCGTCCGCTCCCCTCGGCACCGACTTCGAAGAAAATGCTCCGGCTCAGCCGGACCGCTCAAGGAGAAACACAGTGCTGAAGAAGGCTGGAATCGTCGTGGCCGCGGCCGCCGCCGGTGTCCTCGCGCTCACCCCGTTCGCGTTCGCCGACAACGACTCCCACCACGAGATGCCGGCGCCGGGCCACGTCGAGTACACCAACGTCGAGGAGGGCAACCTCACCAACGACTGCGCCTTCGCGCAGGAGGGCCCGACCGTCGACCAGGACGTGCGAGCCGGCTCGAGCCTGGTCGACGTGGCCGGCCTGGCGACCGGCGCGGTCGCCCCGGTCACCACCCAGATCCAGGCGCTGAACTGCACCAACGTCGGCCTGACCGACGTCATCGACAGCGACTCGAACAACGAGACCACCGCCGTCGAGGAGACCGAGATCGAGGACTCCTTCAACACCGAGGACTGATCCTCGGACCGACCACGCGGAGGGCCCGGACCGAACGGTCCGGGCCCTCCGTGCGCCCGGACCCGATCGAGGCGGCCGGCAGATGCACCCGATCGGATGCGTAACCCCGCGGCGGAATCGACGGCCACCCGATGGTGGTAGGGAATTTGTCCACACCGACCGGGCCGGATACCTTTTCTGCAGTCGGCGAGTGCTCCCCACTTCGAACGCCGACTCGGAACGGGACCGCTCCGGCGTGTTCCAGAAACTCATCAGGAGACACTGTGCTGAAGAAGGCCGGAATCGTCGTGGCCGCGGCCGCCGCCGGGATCCTCGCGCTGAGCCCGCTGGCGTTCGCCCACAACGACGCCAACCACCACCAGAACCAGAACCACAGCCAGAACCACCACCAGAACCAGAACCAGAACCACGACCAGAACCAGAACCACCACCAGAAGCACGACGACGAGGCCGTCGACATCGACTACACCAACGTCGAGCGGAACAACCTCACCAACGACTGCGCCTTCGAGCAGGACGGCGGCGACATCGACCAGACCGTGGTCGGTGGCGGCAGCGTGCTCGGCGCAGCGGGCCTCGCGACCGGCGTCGTCGCCCCGCTGACCACCCAGGCCCAGCTGCTGAACTGCACCAACGTGGGCGTGTCGGACGTCATCGACTCGGGCTCGGGCAACGAGACCACGACCGTCGAGGAGACCGAGATCGAGGGCTCGTTCAACGAGTCGATCGAGGACTGATCTCCCGCACCACCTGAGGGGCCCGGGCCGCACGGCCCGGGCCCCTCGTGCGTCCGCCCGGCGCGGCCGGTCCGGCGAATACACCCGATCGGTTGCGTAACCCGGCCGGAAAATCCACGGTCACCCGATGGTGGTACGCGGTTGGATTCCCATCCGGGCCGCCGATACTTTTTGCGCAGTCGGCGAGTGCTCCCCACCACCCCGCGCCGGCTCGGAATGGAACCGCTTCGGCAGTTCTGCGAAACCACCAGGAGACACTGTGCTGAAGAAGGCTGGGATCGTCGTTGCCGCTGCCGCGGCCGGCCTGCTCGCGCTGAGCCCGCTCGCATTCGCCGACAACGACAGCGACCGGCACGGGCCGCGCCACCTCGAGTACACCAACATCGAGGAGGGCAACCTGACCAACGACTGCGAGTTCTCGCAGGCCGGTCCGGACATCGACGCCACCACCACCGGCGGGTCGAGCCTGCTCGGGATCGCCGGCCTGGCCACCCAGGTCATCGCCCCGGTCACCACCCAGGCCCAGGCGCTGAACTGCACCAACATCGGGATCTCCGACGTCATCGACTCCGACTCCAACAACGTCACCTCGGAGTCCTCGCGGACCGAGATCGAGGACTCGTTCAACGACACCTTCGAGGACTGATCCCCGCTCGACACCACGAGGGGCCCGAGCCGCACGGCTCGGGCCCCTCCGTCGTCCCCGGGACCGGTCAGGAACCGAAGCGGCGGTGGCGGGCGGCGTAGTCGCGCAGCGCCCGCAGGAAGTCGACCCGGCGGAACGCCGGCCAGTAGGCCTCGCAGAACCAGAACTCCGAGTGCGCGGACTGCCACATCAGGAACCCGGACAGCCGCTGCTCGCCCGAGGTCCGGATGACCAGGTCCGGGTCGGGCTGGCCGGAGGTGTAGAGGTGCGCGGCGATGTGGTCGACGTCGAGCACCTCGGCGAGCTCCTCGATCGTGGTGCCCGACTCGGCGTGCTGCAGCAGCAGCTTGCGCACCGCGTCGGCGATCTCCTGCCGGCCGCCGTAGCCCACCGCGATGTTCAGCTCCAGGCCCGGGCGGCCCACCGTGCGCGCCGCGGCCGCGACCAGCCGCTCGGCCATCGGGCCCGGCAGCAGCTCCAGCGCGCCGACCAGGCGCAGCCGCCAGCGCGCCGCCGGCCCGCTGAGCTCGTCGACCACGTCGGCGATGATCGTCAGCAGCGGCTCCAGCTCGTCGGCCGGCCGGTTGAGGTTGTCGGTGGACAGCAGCCACAGCGTGACCACCTCCACACCCGCCTCCTCGCACCAGCCGAGCAGGTGCGCGATCTTCGCAGCGCCCACCCGGTGCCCGTCGTTGACGTCGACGAAGCCGGCATCGCGGGCCCAGCGGCGGTTGCCGTCCAGCATCAGCGCGACGTGGCGGGGCCGCTCGTCGGCACGGCTGAGCTGCCGGCTGAGCCGGCGTTCGTACAGCGAGTACACCAGGTCGCGCGCGCCCACGGCCGGTCAGCCTACGCCCGGCCCGCGCACCGCCCGGGCGGTGGCAGGCCGGACCACCCGGTGGGTGTGGGGTTCATCCGCGGGACACCACCGGCCGGGCCGCGGTGTCGTAGCCTCGGTGGGTGAGCACCAGAGCGCTGAGTTCCTCGGGCGACCAGCCACTGGTGAAGCCCCGGATGCGCGGGTGGCTGCACTTCTGGTCCTTCGCCGGGTCGATCGCCGCGTGCGCCACCCTGATCGCCCTGTCCGCCGCCCTGGTCGGCGGGACCGCCGCCCTGGCCACCTCGGTGTACAGCGTGACCGTCCTCGGGCTGTTCGGCACCAGCGCGCTGTACCACCGGCGGACCTGGCGCACCCCGCGCAGCCGGGCGATCATGCGCCGGCTCGACCACTCGATGATCTTCCTGTTCATCGCCGGCACCTACACCCCGGTCGCTGCCCTGGCCATGGACCGGGCGACGACCCGCTGGGTGCTCGTCGTGGTGTGGGTCGGCGCGCTGGCCGGCGTCGTGCTCAAGACGGCCTGGCCGTACGCCCCGGCCTGGGTCGGGGTGCCGATCTACATCGCGCTGGGCTGGGTGGCGGTGTTCGTCATCCCGGACATGCTGGCCGTGGGCGGGGTGGCCGCGCTGGTGCTGCTGCTGGTGGGCGGGCTGCTCTACACCGTCGGCGCGGTCTTCTACGCCACCCACTGGCCGAACCCGTGGCCCAGCACGTTCGGGTACCACGAGTTCTTCCACGCGGCCACGGTGCTGGCCGCGATCTGCCACCACGTCGCCATCTGGCTGGTGCTGTTCCGCTGACGCCGTCGGGCGGCTCAGTCCTCGGTGTCCCGGGCGTCGTCGGCGGACGTGCCGGTCGGGCCCTTCGCCCGCAGGTCGTCCACCCGGGCCATCGCCTCGCGCAGTTCGCCGAGCCACTCGTCGGCGTGCTGGCCGACCAGCCGGACCGCCCAGGCGAGCGCGTCCGAGCGGGACCGGGCCACGCCGGAGTCCACCAGCGTGTCCAGCACGATGCGCTCCGGCTGGCGCAGCCGGGTCATCACCGGTACCGAGGCGACCGTGAACAGCTCGACGGTGTCGCCGATCCGGGCACCCCAGGCCACCTTGCGGCCGTAGCGGTGCTCGGCCTGCCGGGCGATGTCGATGCGCTCGTCGCGGGTGCTCTCCCGGAACCGGGAGATCCGCCCGGCCACCGCCGCCGCCCGGTCCGCCCGGCCGCTCTCGGTGTCCGGGAACTCGCCCTCCACCGGCGGCAGCTCACCGACGACCACGATCTCCTCGCGGTCGACCGTCACGTCCGGGGTGGAGGTGAACCAGCCGTCCGGCAGCCTGCCCTGCAACCAGGCCGTGGCGTCGTCCGCGCCGGGCAGGTCGGCCTGCTGCCACCCGCCGCGTCCCGGGCCGCGCCCGCCCCGACCGCCCGGCCATCCGCGGTGCATCCGTCCTGACATCACGCCACCTCCGTGTCTCGTCTTCGATTACGAGATTACACGTAATCAGCGGGGTGGCGCGTTCGCCGACGGCGAAGCGTCCTCAGGACCGCAGCAGCAGCGACGCGGTCAGCTCCTCGACCCCGGTCGCCGGCCGGTCGCAGACGAAACCGCGGCAGACGTAGGCCGCCGGGCCGCCGCCGACCAGCGGGCGCCCGGCCAGCAGCGGGACCCCGGCCGCGTCCGGCTCGCCGGCCACCACGACGCTGCCGCCCGGCGCGACCAGCCGGGCGTGCTCCAGCAGCCGGTCGCGGTCCGGGCCAGTCCCGACCACGGCGACCTGCAGCGGGCCGCGGACCATCGCCTCGGCCGCGGTCAGCCAGTGCCCGGCGAACCGGGGGTGCTGCACGGCCAACGTCCCCGCGCCGCGCACCGCGGCCTCGGCCGCCGTGCGGTACCGGCCGGGCTCGGCCACCAGCACCGACGCGGTCAGCAGCGCCGAGGTCAGCGCCGAGCTGCCGCACGGCGCCGCGTTGTCGGTGATCTCCCGGGGCCGGTGCAGCAGGACCTCGGCGTCGTCGGCGGTGTCGAAGAACGACCCCGGCTGGTCCGGGTCGGCGAAGTGCTCCAGCGCCAGGTCCAGGAACCCGGTCGCCGCGGCCAGCCACCGCGGCGAGCCGGTCGCCTGGTGCAGGGCGAGCAGCGCCTCGGCCAGCCAGGCGTGGTCCTCCAGGACGCCGACCGCGGCGCCCACCGCGCCGTCCCGCGAGGACCGGCGCAGCCGCCCGTCGACGACGTGCAGCTCCAGGAGCAGCTCCACGGCCCGCTTGGCGGCGGCCACCCACTCCGGCCGGCCGAGCGCGGCGCCGCCCTCGGCCAGCGCCACGATCGCCATCCCGTTCCAGGCGGTGATCACCTTGTCGTCGCGGGCCGGCTGGGGCCGCTGCGCCCGGGCGGCCAGCAGCGCCGCGCGCACCCGCTCCCAGCGCGCCGCGTCGTCCGGGTCGGCGGGCAGCTGCAACGTCGACGACCCGTGCTCGAAGGTCCCCTCCGCGGTCACCACCAGCAGCTCCGCCGCCCAGTCCGCGTCCGCCGCGGGGAGCACCTCGTGCAGCTGGGCCGGGGTCCAGGCGTAGGTGAGGCCCTCGACGCCGTCGGTGTCGGCGTCCAGCGCGGAGGCGAACCCGCCCTCCGCGGTGCGCAGGTCGCGCAGCAGGAAGGCGGCGGTCGAGTCGGCGATCCGCCCGGCGAGCGCCGCGTCCTCCGGCGTGGCTCCGCTGAGCCGCGCCAGGTGCGCGTACACCCGCAGCAGCAGGGCGTTGTCGTAGAGCATCTTCTCGAAGTGCGGCACCACCCACTCCGCATCGACGCTGTACCGGGCGAAACCGCCGGCCAGCTGGTCGTGGATGCCGCCGCGGGCCATCCGCGCACAGGTGGCCGCGGCCACCCGCAACGACTCCGCCGAGCCGCTGCGCTCGTGCTGGCGCAGCAGGAACTCACACGTCATCGACGGCGGGAACTTCGGCGCCCCGCCGAACCCACCGGAGCGCTCGTCGAACGCCCCGGCCACGGTCGCCGCGGCCCGGTCCAGCGCGTCGGCGTCCACCGCGGCGGGCGGCAGCAGCGCGGCGGCCCCGTCGGCCAGCCGGGCCGCGATCTCACCCGCGGCACCGCGCACGCGGGCCCCGTCCTCGCGCCAGGCGCGGGTCACCGCGTCGAGCAGCTGGCGGAACCCCGGGATCCCGTGCCTCGGCGTCGGCGGGTAGTAGGTGCCGCAGTGGAAGGGCTCCCCGGCCGGGGTGAGGAAGCAGGTCATCGGCCAGCCGCCCTGCCCGGTCATGGCCTGGGTGGCGGCCATGTAGACGGCGTCGATGTCCGGGCGCTCCTCGCGGTCCACCTTGAT
This sequence comes from Pseudonocardia sp., assembly GCA_030147065.1. Taxonomy (GTDB): domain Bacteria; phylum Actinomycetota; class Actinomycetes; order Mycobacteriales; family Pseudonocardiaceae; genus Pseudonocardia. The sequence goes on from JASLAP010000737.1 coordinate 10,396, forward strand.
CGCCACGAACTCCGCGTTCACCTGGGCCGCGATCGCCGCGTCCTCGAACGACTCGTGGGCCATCACGTGGCACCAGTGGCAGGCCGCGTAACCCACCGACAGCAGCACCGGGACGTCCCGGTCGGCGGCCTCGACGAACGCCTCGTCCGACCACTCCCACCAGTCGATGGGGTTGTCGGCGTGCTGGAGCAGGTACGGGCTGGTGGCAGCGGCGAGCCGGTTGGGCATGGGACCAGCGTGTCACCGATGCGCCGGGCCCACCGGCCGCGGGGCGGACGACCCGGTCAGCGCTCCCGGTCCCCGTCGGCCGGGGACTCGGCCACCGTCGGCGCCCCGGTGCCCTCCGGCGCAGCCGCCTTCGGGGCCGTCTTCGGGGCCGACTGCGGCGCTGCCGGGTCCTCGAACGCGGTGGGCAACCGGCGGATCCGCTTGTTCATGCCGCGGATCAGCAGCACCGTGGCCAGGCCCAGCAGCACGATCACCACGAGGGCGACCGGGGACGCCTTGCCGAACTCCGGGCCCTGCCCGGGCGGCGGCTCCGGGTTCTGCGCCGGGCTCGACACCACCAGCACGACGGGGACGGTCCCGGTCGCCGGACCGGCACCCAGGTCGACCAGCAGTGCGCTCACCCCGCCCACGGTACCCACCCGGCCGCGCCGGCGGGTCAGCCGGCTCGAGGCACCGCCACCTGGGCGTCGAGCCCGAGGAACAGGTCGTCCTCCGGGGTCGGCGCGTCGACCAGCGAGCGCACCAGCTCGTAGTCCTCGGTCGGCCACACCTCGCGCTGCACCTCCAGCGGCACCACGAACCACCGGCTGGTCGGGTCGATCTGGGTGGCGTGCGCCTTGAGCGCCTCGTCGCGGACCGGGAACCAGTCGTCGCAGCGGACCCGGGTGGTCACCCGCAGGCCCGGGTCGGGGCGGTCCTTCCAGTTCTCCAGCCACTCGCCGTAGGGCGACTCCAGCCCGAGCGCGAGCAGCGCCTCGTGGAAGGCGACCAGCCGGGCCCTGGAGAACCCGTGCGAGTAGTACAGCTTGAGCGGCTGCCACGGGTCGCCGGTGCCGGGGAAGCGGTCCGGGTCGCCGGCCGCGTCGAAGGCGGCCATCGAGATCTCGTGGGTCTTGATGTGGTCGGGGTGCGGGTAGCCGCCGTTCTCGTCGTAGGTGACCAGGACGTGCGGGCGGAACTCGCGGATCAGCGCGACCAGCGGGGCGGTGGCCTCGTCCAGGTCGGTCAGCGCGAAGCAGCCCTCGGGCAGCGGCGGCAGCGGGTCGCCCTCGGGCAGCCCGGAGTCGACGAAGCCGAGCCAGCGGTGCTGCACGCCGAGGATCTCCGCCGCCCGGGCCATCTCGGCGCGCCGGATCGCGGGCATGTTCTCCAGCACGTCCGGGCGGTCCATCGCCGGGTTGAGGATGCTGCCCGCCTCGCCCCCGGTGCAGGTGACCACCATGACGTCGTGGCCCTCCGCGACGTAGCGGGCCATGGTGGCGGCGCCCTTGCTGGACTCGTCGTCGGGATGCGCGTGCACGCACATCAGCCGCAGCGCGCCGTCGCGCGGATCGATGGATGACATGGATTCGGCCGCGGTCCTTCCGGTCGGTCGGGTCGGTCGACAGGGTGATCGTGGCAGGGCGCACCGACAGTCCCACCGATGGTCCACAACGCCGGCGGGGCCGTGGTGCTTCCCGGATCCGGGACCGTCTGCGCGCCGGCCGGGCATCCCACCACCCCTCGGCGCCGGTTACGCTGCGCAACTCCGCCGTGTCACCCGATCGTGTCGAGCCCGCCCGCCCGATCGACTCCGCCACGAGTGGCAGGCGGTCCGCGGACGTCGCTACCGTGTGCTGTCGTCGCGGTGCTCGAACGGACGCGGAGTTGCTCCCTGCGCTCGTCGCAGGGGGTGTGACCTGCGTGTTCACCGGGATCGGGAACTCCCTGCCGACCCCGACCGTTCGCCGAAAGACGACGACGAACGGCAGAGCCCGTGTTACCGTGAATCGCACACGGCCCGCAGGCGGGTCGTGTTTTTCCTTACTCGGGGCTATGCCGCCGTCGGGTGCGGGGCCGTCCTCAGGGGCGGTCCCTCTCGCGGGCGAGTGGTCCGCGGCCGAGCGGACCCGGACAGGCTGGAGGAGTGATGACCGTGACGGAAACGCAGGTGACCTGGCTGACCCAGGAGGCCTACGCCCGGCTGAAGGCCGAACTGGACGAGCTCATCGCCAACCGGCCGGTCATCGCTGCCGAGATCAACGCCCGGCGCGAGGAGGGCGACCTCAAGGAGAACGGCGGCTACCACGCGGCCCGCGAGGAGCAGGGCCAGCAGGAGGCCCGCATCCGCCAGCTCCAGGAGCTGCTGCGCACCGCCCAGGTCGGCACCGCGCCGAGCAGCTCGGACACCGCCGCCCCCGGCATGGTGCTCAAGCTGCGCTACGACGGCGACGACGAGACCGAGACGGTCCTGCTCGGCTCCCGCGAGGAGGGCAGCCGCGCCGACCTGGAGGTCGTCTCGCCGAACTCGCCGCTGGGCGCGGCCCTGCTCGGCGCGCACGTCGGCGACACCCGCGAGTACGCGCTGCCCAACGGCGGCATGATGAAGGTCTCGCTGGTCGCCGCGGAGCCCTTCAGCGGCTGACCCCGGCGGGGCCCCGCCCCCGCTCAGCCCTCGGCCGCGGCCACGTCCACCACGGCGTGGCCCGCGGCCCGCAGGGCGTCGACGATCTCGGCGCAGTGCTGGTGGCCCCGGGTCTCCAGCGCCAGCGATATCTCGACCTGCCCCAGCGGCAGGGTCGCGGAGACCCGGGAGTGCTCGACGTCCACCACGTTCGCGCCCAGCCCGCCGAGCAGCACCAGCAGCTCGGCCAGCGCCCCGGGCCGGTCCCCCACCCGCACCCGCAGCGACAGGTAACGGGCCGCGGAGGCCATCCCGTGCTGGATCACGTGCAGCAGCACCAGCGGGTCGATGTTGCCGCCGGACAGCACGGCCACCGCGGGCGTGGCGAACCGCCCGGGGTACTCCTGCAGCGCGGCCACGGCCGCCGCCCCGGCCGGCTCGACCAGGGTCTTGGCCCGCTCCAGGCACAGCAGCAGCGCCCGGGACAGCGCGTCGTCGTCGACCGTCACGATGTCGTCGACCAGCGCCGAGACCTGGGCGTAGGTGATGTCACCGGGCCGGCCGACGGCGATGCCGTCGGCGATGGTGCGCATGTGCGGCAGGGCCACGGGTCGGCCGGCGGCCAGCGACTCCGGCCAGGCCGCCGCCCCGGCAGCCTGCACGCCCACCACGGCCACGTCGGGGCGCTGCTGCTTGACCGCGGCGGCGATCCCGCCCAGCAGCCCGCCGCCCCCGGTGCACACCAGCACCGTGGCCACGTCCGGAACCTGCTCCAGGATCTCCAGGCCCACCGTGCCCTGCCCGGCGATGATGTCCGGGTGGTCGAACGGGTGCACGAACACCGCCCCGGTGCGCTCGGCGAACTCGGTGGCCGCGGTGATGCTGCCGTCGATGGTCTCGCCGACCAGGTGCACCTCGGCGCCGTAGCCGCGGGTCGCGCCCACCTTGGGGATGGCCGCCTGCTCGGGCATGAACACCGTGGCCCGGATCCCGAGCAGCTGCGCGGCCAGCGCCACCCCCTGCGCGTGGTTGCCGGCGCTGGCCGCGACCACCCCGCGGGCCCGCTCGGCAGGGTCCAGCCGGCGGATCCGGGTGTACCCGCCACGGATCTTGAACGATCCGGTGCGCTGCAGGTTCTCGCACTTGAGCAGCACCCGGCCGCCGGACAGCTCGGACAGCGCCCGGGAGCCGACCACCGGGGTCGGGGAGATCACCCCGGCCAGCAGCTCGCGGGCGGCGCGGATGTCGGCCAGCCCGACCGGCGGGGTGTGTCCGGTGTCGACCTGCGGCATCATCCCGGCATCCTCGCACCGCCGCGCGCGCCGGACCGCGCGCCCCGGTAATCTCCGGGTGAGGTGGTGGCCACCGGGCTGCCCGCCGGGAAGGACGCATGACACGGCTGCGGGCCATCGCACCGATCCTGGTGGCAGCCGCGCTCACCGCGGTGGCGGTGGTCACGGCCCACGAAGCGGGCTGCGACGACCCCGGCCGCTACGAACTGCGCGCCGACGGCTACGAGCTGGTCGGCGGCTGCCTCGCCCCGGGCGACCTGCTGGTGCCCGAGCCGGCACCGCCCGCACCCGTGCCGGACGCCGCGGACGCCCCCGAGAAGGGCTGACCCCGGCGGGTCGGACCCGCCCAGGCCCCGCTCAGGCCACGGCCAGCGCCGCGCGCAGGTCCTCGACCAGGTCCTCGGCGTCCTCGATGCCGACCGAGAGCCGGATCAGGTCGTCGGGCACCTCCAGCGCCGAGCCGGCCACCGACAGGTGGGTCATCGCGCCCGGGTGCTCGATCAGCGACTCCACCCCGCCCAGCGACTCGGCCAGGGTGAACAGCTCGGTGGCCGCGCAGACCCGCAGCGCGGCCTCGCGACCGCCGGCGACCCGGAACGAGACCATCCCGCCGAACCGGCGCATCTGCTTGGCGGCCACCTCGTGCCCCGGGTGCTCGGGCAGACCCGGGTAGAGGACCCGGGTCACCGCGGGGTGCCCGGACAGCACCTCGGCGATCCGCTCGGCGTTGCCGCTGTGCCGCTCCATCCGCACCGCGAGCGTCTTGAGCCCGCGCAGGGTGAGCCAGTTGTCGAACGGGCCGGGCACCTGGCCGGCCGCGTTCTGCAGGAACCGCAGCTGCTCGGCCAGCTCGTCGTCGCTGGTCACGACGGCCCCGCCGACGACGTCGGAGTGCCCGCCGATGTACTTGGTGGTCGAGTGCAGGACCACGTCGGCGCCCAGCGCCAGCGGGGTCTGCAGGTAGGGCGAGGCGAAGGTGTTGTCCACCACCAGGCGCGCCCCGCCGGTGTGCGCCACCTCGGCGGCCGCGGCGATGTCGGCGATGCCCAGCAGCGGGTTGGTCGGCGTCTCGCTCCACACCAGCCGGGTGGTGGGCCGCATCGCCGCCCGCAGCGCGACCACGTCGGACAGGTCGGCCGTGCTGTACTCCACGCCCCAGTGCCGCAGCACCTTGTCGACCAGCCGGAACGTGCCGCCGTAGGCGTCGTGCGGGAGGACCAGGTGGTCGCCGGGGCGCAGCGTCGAGCGCAGCAGGACGTCCGCGGCACCCATCCCGGAGCCGAACGCCACCGCGTGCCGGCCCCCCTCCAACGCCGCCAGCGCCTCCTGCAGCGCGGTGCGGGTCGGGTTCGCGCTGCGCGCGTACTCGTAGCCGCCCTCGCGCACGCCGCCGACGCCGTCCTGGGCGAACGTGGACGACAGGTGCAGGGGCGGGATCACCGCGCCGGTGCGGGGATCGGGGTCCTGTCCGGCGTGGATGGCGTTGGTCGAGAAGCCGCGCATGGCGGTAACGCTACGCACGGGCGCGGGACGGTCGCGGTCGGGTCCGACGGGCATGTCCGGTACAGCGCCGGGGGCGGCCCCGGGATTCCGCCCCGCGCCGTGACGTTCGCGGCAGGTCCGCCGCGGTCAGGCCTCCAGGAAGGCCAGCACGTCCGAGCGGGTCACCACACCGGCCGGCTTGCCGTCCACCAGCACCATGGCCGCGTCGGCCCCGGCGAACGCGCTCATCGCGGTGTCCAGCGCCTCCCCCGCGCCGATCGTCGGCAGCGCCGGGGACATGTGCGTCTCCAGCCGGTCCGACAGCTGGGCGCGGCCGGTGAACAGGGCGTCCAGCAGGTCGCGCTCGACCACCGCGCCGACCACCTCGGCCGCCATCACCGGCGGCTCGGCGCGCACCACCGGCATCTGCGACACGTGGAACTCGCGCAGGTAGTGCACGGCGTCGGCGACGGTCTCGTTGGGGTGGGCGTGCACCAGGTCGGGCAGCGTGCCGTCCTTGCGGCGCAGCACGTCGCCCACGGTGGTGCCCTGCGCCGGGGGCAGGAAGCCGTAGCCGGCCATCCACCGGTCGTTGAACACCTTGCCCAGGTAGCCGCGCCCGCCGTCGGGCAGCAGCACCACGACCACCGCGTCGGCGGGCAGGTCGGCGGCCAGCCGCAGCGCGGCCACCGTGGCCATCCCGCAGGAGCCGCCGACCAGCAGGGCCTCCTCGCGGGCCAGCCGCCGGGTCATCTCGAACGAGTCGCCGTCGGACACCGCGATGATGCGGTCGCAGATGTCCTTGTCGTAGGTGGTCGGCCAGAAGTCCTCGCCGACGCCCTCCACCAGGTAGGGCCGCCCGGACCCGCCGGAGTACACCGAGCCCTCCGGGTCGGCCCCGATGACCTGGACCCGGCCCCCGGAGACCTCCTTGAGGTAGCGGCCGGCGCCGCTGATCGTGCCGCCGGTGCCGATCCCGGCCACGAAGTGGGTGATCTTCCCGTCGGTCTGCTCCCACAGCTCCGGGCCGGTGCTGAGGTAGTGCGACTCCGGGTTGTGGGTGTTGGCGTACTGGTTGGGCTTCCAGGCGCCGTCGATCTCGGTGGCCAGCCGGTCGGAGACCCGGTAGTAGGACGACGGGTGGTCCGGGTCGACCGCGGTGGGGCAGACCACCACCTCGGCGCCGTACGCCTGCAGGACGTTGCGCTTGTCCTCGCCCACCTTGTCCGGGCAGACGAACACGCAGCGGTAGCCCTTGCGCTGGGCGACGATGGCCAGCCCGACGCCGGTGTTGCCCGAGGTGGGCTCGACGATCGTGCCGCCGGGCCGCAGCTCCCCGGAGGCCTCGGCCGCCTCGACCATCCGCAGTGCGATGCGGTCCTTCACACTGCCGCCGGGGTTGAAGTACTCGACCTTCGCCAGCACGGTGGGCGCGACATCGCGCGCGACCACCCCCAACCGGACCAGCGGGGTGTTACCGACCAGGTCGGCGACGTGCTCCACGTAGCGCATGCCGCCATCGTCGCACCTGACCCGGACGTGGAGCCGTGCGGAACGGGTGGGGCCCGTCGTACGTTGTGCGCGCGAGTCGACGAGAGGACACCCCGATGGCCGATCCGGGCAGGCCGAACGCGGCCAAGCGCGCCGCCGCCCTGGTGGGCGGCGGCCTCCTGCTGCTGATCGGCATCGCGCTGCTGGTGCTGCCGGGCCCCGGCCTGCTGCTGGTGCTGGCCGGACTGCTGGTGCTGTCGAGCCAGTTCCCGTCGGTGGACAAGTACATCGATCCCGTGCAGCGACGCGCCATGCTGGCCGCCGAGCAGAGCGTGTCCTCCCCGCTGCGGCTGGCCGGGTCGGTCCTGGCCGGGCTGGTGCTGATCGGGGCCGGCGTCACCTGGGGCCTGCTGGGGTCGCTGGTGCCGCTGGGCGGCTGGCCCACCGGGTTCGGGCTGATCCTGTCCGGGCTGATCCTGCTGGGGCTGCTCGGCTACAGCTACCGCCGGGTGCGCCGGCAGCACGAGCAGCGCGGGCAGCAGACCCCCACCGGGTGAGCCGGGCTCACCCCAGCCACGGCGCCAGCCAAGCCACCACCGCCAGGACCCCGAGCACCGCGACGGCCACCCGCAACCGGGTGAGCACGGCGGCCTGCCGGGCTGCGGCCCGCTCCATGCCGGACCGCAGGAACTCCAGCTCCGGCGGCGCCAACTCCCCGCCGGCCGCCCCGACCGCCCAGCCCACGGCGGTGGCCAGCGCGTCGTCGCGCAGCAGCAGTGCGGGGTCGCGGTCGGCGTCCTGCCAGCGGCGGGCGGCTTCGATCACGGTCCCGCGCACGGCCTGCCCGGCCCGGTCCTCGGCCAGCCAGCCGGTCAGCCGCGGCCAGGCGTGCAGCAGCGCCGCGTGGGCGATGGTGATGCTCTGGGCGGACGCGGCCAGCACCCGGCCGGACACCAGCCGCTCCACCACCGGCGGGGCGCCCGGCAGCGCGGCCAGTTCGGCCGCGGTGGCCGACCGCCGGACCGGCTCGGCGGCCGCGTCCACCCGTACCAGGCGCAGCAGCACGGCCCGGGCGATCCGCTGCTGGTCGGCCCCGAGCCCGGTCACCACCGCCTCGGCCACCCTGGCCGCGGCCCCGTCCAGGCCGCCACCGGCCCGGTAGTCGGCCACGGTCAGCTCGCCGGGTCCGGCGTTGGTCCAGGTGGCCGACAGGCCCAGGGACAGCAGCGGCAGCATCCCGGGGGCGTGCGCGGCGTCCCCGGGATCGGATGCTGCGTCGGGTCCGGGGTCCGGGCGCAGCTCGTGCAGCAGCAGCTCGACCAGACCGTCGCCGACCGTCCGGCCGGCCGCGGCGGCCGGCTCGACGATCACCGCCCGCAGCTCGTCCGCGGTCAGCGGCGGCACGACCAGCTCGGCGCCGCCCAGGGCCGCGGCCAGCACCGGGGCGGTCCGGGCGAGGTCCACCGCCCCGGCCCGCAACCCGACGACGACCACGGCGGCGGCCGGGCCGGTCACCGCCTGCTCCAGCATGGTCAGGAACGCGGCCCGGGCCGGCGCCGGCGCGGCGAACACCTCCTCCAGCTGGTCGAGCACCACGACCGG
>JASLAP010000745.1 GCA_030147065.1 Pseudonocardia sp.
GACCGGCGCGGCCGCCCGGTCCCGCGGACCCCCGCCGCCGACCCGCCCGCCGCGGAGCCGGCGGCCGGGCAGGCCACCGCGCCGAACACCGCCCCGAGCACTGCCCCGAACGCCGCCCCGCAGAGCGGGCCGAAGACCGGACCGGCCGCCACCACCGACCCCACTCCCCCTTCGCCCGCCGGGGCGTCCGCCGGTGCCGAGCAACGGGCCGGCTGAGCTGGATGCCGCCGGGATCACCGACCCGGCGCTGCGTTCGGCCTACGCCCTGTGCCGCGAGCTGAACGCCCGGCACGGCCGCACCTACTTCCTGGCCACCCGGCTGCTGCCGGCGCGGCGGCGGCCCGCCGTGCACGCGCTGTACGGGTTCGCCCGGTACGCCGACGAGATCGTCGACGACCTCGACGACGACAGCCCGCCCGCCGAGCGCGCCGCCCGGCTGGACGCCCTGGACGCCGACCTGGCGGTCGCGCTGGCCGGGGAGCCGACCGGGCAGCCGGTGCTGGACGCGCTGGCCGACACCGCGACCCGGTACGCGATCGATCCCCGGCACTTCACCGACTTCATGGTGTCCATGCGGATGGACACCGAGGTCACCGAGTACGCCACCTTCGACGAGCTGGGCGTGTACGTGCACGGTTCGGCTGCGGTGATCGGGCTGCAGATGCTGCCGGTGCTGGGCACGGTGGTGCCGCGGGCCGAGGCCGAGCCGCCGGCGGCCGCGCTGGGGGTGGCGTTCCAGCTGACCAACTTCCTGCGCGACGTCGGCGAGGACCTCGACCGCGGCCGGGTCTACCTGCCGACCGCCGAGCTGGCCGCGTTCGGGGTGGACCGGGAGCTGCTGAGCTGGTGCCGCCGGACCCGGCGGACCGACCCGCGGGTGCGCCGGGCGCTGGCGCACCTGGTGGCGCACACCCGGGCGGTGTACCGGCGCGCCGAGCCCGGGGTGGCGATGCTGGAGCCGGTGTCGCGGGCCTGCGTGGACTGCGCGTTCCGGCTCTACCGCGGCATCCTCGACGAGATCTGCGCGGCCGACTACGACGTGCTGCACCGCCGGGTGGCGGTGTCCAACCGCCGTCGCGCGGCCGTCGCGGTACCCGGCCTGACCCGGGCGCTGCTCGCCCGCGCCCGGTCGACCGGTGCCCCGGCCAGCCGGCCGGTCAGAACGCCATGACCTGCGCGCGGCGCTTGACCTCCCGGTGCCGCCCGGCCCGCAGCGACGCCATCGGGACCCCCGGCAGCGCGTCGTCCTCGCCGAACAGCCAGCGCAGGATGTCCGGGTCGGTGTAGCCGCCGTCGCGCAGCACGGTGATCGTCCCGGGCAGGCCCTTGACCACCGCGCCGTCGACGAAGAAGTCCACCGGGACGACGACCTCGCCGGCGCGGCGGAACGACAGCAGCTGCCCGTCGCGGACCAGCTGGTGCACCCGGGACACCGGGACGCCGAGCAGCTGGGCCGCCTCGGTCGCCGGCATCGTCGCGATCTCGCCGGAGAGCTCGAACACCTCGTTCACGGACGGTCCCCCATTCACAGCGGCATACTGTGCCACAGCCGCGCCGCGTCCGGCACCGCCCCGCCGGGCGGTACCGTCGAGGGGTGAACGCCCCCCCGGTCGCGCTGCTCGACGCGCGGTACCGGGTCGGGTCGGTGATCGCCCGCGGCGGCATGTCCACGGTGCACCGGGGCACCGACACCCGGCTCGACCGACCGGTCGCGATCAAGATCATGGACCCGCGGCTGGCGGCCGACCCGGCGTTCCGCACCCGGTTCGAGCGGGAGGCCCGCTCGGCGGCCCGGATCGACCACCCGAACGTCGTCGACGTGCACGACCAGGGCGACCACCACGGCCCGCACGGGCCGGCGCTGTTCCTGGTCATGGAGCTGGTCGAGGGTGGGACGCTGCGCGACCTGCTGCGCCGGCGCGGCCAGCTCGGGGTGCCGGCGGCGCTGGCGGTCCTGGAGCCGGTGCTGGCCGGGCTGGCCCAGGCGCACCGGCTCGGCCTGGTGCACCGCGACGTCAAGCCGGAGAACGTGCTGATCAGCCGGACCGGCGAGGTCAAGGTGGCCGACTTCGGGCTGGTGGTGGCCGCGGCCCAGGCCGGCGCCAGCCACGTCGGCATGATCATGGGCACGGTGGCGTACCTGTCCCCCGAGCAGGTCACCACCGGCACCGCGGACGCCCGCAGCGACGTCTACGCCGCCGGCGTGCTGCTCTACGAGCTGCTCACCGGCCAGCCGCCCTACCTCGGCGAGACGGCCATCTCGGTGGCCTACCGGCACGTGAACTCCGACGTGCCGGCGCCGTCGGAGGTGGCCGGCGACGTGCCCCCGGAGCTGGACCGGCTGGTGCAGCGGGCCACCCGGCGCGACCCGGCGCAGCGCCCCGCCGACGCCGGGGCGCTGCTGGCCGAGCTGCGCGAGGTCGCCGAGCTGCTGGAGGTGCCGCGGGTGCCGGTGCCGGTGCCGCCGGTCCCGCCGCCCGAGGAGCAGGACACCCTGCCCAACAGCGCGCAGCGGCTCGACCCGGTCGGGGCCGGGCCGCGCGGCACCCGGACCCTCCCCCGCCCCGCCGGTGCCGCCGCGCCCGGCGTCCCGGCGGCGCAGCCGTCGGCTGTTCGCGGTGTGGACGGCGCTGGTGCTGGCGCTGGCCGTCGCCGTCGCGGTGTCGGCGTGGTGGCTGGGCAGCGGGCGGTGGACGGCGATGCCGTCGCTGGTGGGCCTGGAGGAGGCCGCCGCCGAGCAGCTGCTGGACCAGGCCGACCTGGTCGGGGTGCCGGTCCGGGCCTTCGACGACGACGCGCCGGAGGGCCGCGTCACCGGGGCCGACCGGCAGGCCGAGGCCGAGCTGCTGCGCGGCAGCACGGTCACCTACACGGTGTCGGCCGGGCAGCCGGTGGTGCCGGCCATCGCCCCGGGCACCGACGTCGCCGCCGCCGAGCGGGCCGTCCGGGACGCCGGGTTGGAACCCGCCGACGGCCCCGAGGAGTTCAGCGGGTCCGTGCCGGCGGGCGCGGTGATCGGCACCCGGCCCGGCGCCGGTGCCCGGCTGCCCTCGGGCAGCCGGGTCGAGCTGGTGGTCAGCCGCGGCGAGCAGCCGCGCCAGGTCCGGGTGCCCAACCTGCGTGGCCAGCAGTTCGAGGACGCCGAGCAGCAGCTGGCCGAGCTGGGGCTGGAGGCCGAGGAGCAGCCCCGGTTCCCGTTCTTCGGGACCGGTGGGCTGGTCACCGGCCAGTCCCACGGCGCAGGCTCGATGGTCGACCGGGGCACGACCATCGTGCTCGAGACGTTCTGACCCGCCGGGCCGCGTCCCGGGCGCCCGGGACCCGAGCCACGCAGGATCTCAGCCGCGCAGCATCTCGGCCACCAGGAAGGCCAGCTCCAGGGACTGCTGGGTGTTCAGCCGCGGGTCGCAGGCGGTCTCGTAGCGCCCGGACAGGTCGGTGTCGGAGATCTCCTGCGCCCCGCCCAGGCACTCGGTGACGTCCTCGCCGGTCACCTCGACGTGGATGCCGCCGGGGTGGCTGCCCAGGCCGTGGTGCACCTCGAAGAAGCCCTGCACCTCGTCGACGATCCGGTCGAAGTGGCGGGTCTTGTAGCCGGTGGAGGACTCCACGGTGTTGCCGTGCATCGGGTCGCACTGCCAGATGACCTGGTGCCCGGACGCCTCGACCTTCTCCACGATCGGCGGCAGCAGGTCGCGCACCTTGCCGTTGCCCATCCGGCTGATCAGCGTCAGCCGGCCGGCCACCCCGTGCGGGTCGAGCCGCTCGACGTACTCGACGGCCTGCTCCGGGCTGGTGGTCGGGCCGATCTTGAGCCCGATCGGGTTGGCCAGCAGCTCGGCGAACGCGACGTGCGCGCCGTCGAGCTGGCGGGTGCGGTCGCCCACCCACAGGAAGTGCGCGGACAGGTCGTAGAGCTTCGGCTCGTCGCCGCGCTCGTCCAGGCGCAGCAGCGCCCGCTCGTAGTCCAGCAGCAGGGCCTCGTGGCTGGCGTAGAACTCCACGCTGTGCAGGTTGTGGTCGTCCACCCCGCAGGCGTCCATGAACCGCAGCGCCCGCTCGATCTCCGAGGCGATCGCCTCGAACCGCTCGCCGGCCGGGGAGGTGCGGACGAAGTCCTTGTTCCAGTCGTGGACCATCGTCAGGTCGGCCATCCCGGTCGCGGTGAGCGCCCGCACCAGGTTCATCGCCGCGCCGGCGTTGGCGTAGGCGCGCACCATCCGGGACGGGTCCGGGACGCGCTGCGCCGGGTCCGGCGCCAGCGCGTTGACGATGTCGCCGCGGTAGGACGGCAGGCCCAGCGCGTCGGTCGGCGAGCTGCGCGGCTTGGCGTACTGCCCGGCGATCCGGCCGACCTTGACCACCGGCAGCGAGGCGCCGTAGGTGAGCACGATGGCCATCTGCAGCAGCGTGCGGATGGTGGCCCGGATGTGCGGCTCGGTGTTGTCGACGAAGGTCTCCGCGCAGTCCCCGCCCTGCAGCAGGAACGCCTCGCCGCGGGCCACCGCGCCCAGCCGCTCCTGCAGCCGGTCGACCTCGGGGGGCAGCGTCACCGGCGGCACGCTCTCCAGTACCCGGCGGACCCGGGCGACCTCGCCGGCATCGGGCCACTCGGGCTGCTGGGCGGCCGGGCGGCGCAGCGCGTCGTCCAGCCGGGCGCGCAGGTCGTCCGGGAGCGGGGGCAGCTCGGGCAGCACTTCCAGCGGGGCGTCGACGGACCAGTTCACGACTCCCGAGGATAGGCCGTCCCGGCCGCCGGCCGGTGCGCGGTTCGCCCGGTGCCGGACCGCCGGATCCGGGCGGATCCCGGTGCCCGATCGGCCCGATGTCACCCACCGTCACCTGTGGACGACCCACCGCCTGGCAAAGTGCGCAACTGTCACCCGATCGGCGGGATTCCACAGCGGACCGTTCCGGGCACTCCTGCGGCATGGCAACCCTGTTGTGGATCCTCGCCGTCGTCCTGGTCGTCGCCGGCATCTTCGCGATCGTGCGCAAGCAGCTCCTGTGGGGCATCGTGCTGATCGTCGTCGGGCTGCTGGTGGGCCCGGGCGGTGTCAGCCTCTTCGCCTGACCTCGCCGCTGTCCTCACCGAGAGCGGCTCTTCCCCTCGTCCCCCCGGTGGCCGCGCGCGTCAGCGCGCGGCCACCGCCGACTCGATGGCCTCCCACCGCCGCAGGTTCAGCCGCGCGTCCGCCAGCGCGTCGTGCGCGTCCGCGGTGGGCGGCGGCAGCGCCGGGCGCCCGGCGTCCTCCCAGCGCTGGCGCAGTTCGCGGGTGAACCGCGGGATCGGCCGCGGCAGCGCCGGCATCGCCCCCCACAGCTGGCACAGCGCCACGTGGTCGTAGGCCGCGATCCAGGCCCACAGCTCGATCTCGCCCGGCCCGGAGGTGAGGAACTCCAGCAGGTCCGCGCGCAGCCGCGAGCGCGACCGCCAGGACCGGTCGGCCGGCGGCGGCAGCTTGGGCAGCACGTTGGCCCGCACCCACGGCCCGGCCCGCTCGGGGTCGAACTCGGTGGACACCGCGTAGAACTCGCGGCCGTCCTCGCCGACCACCCCGATGGAGACCAGGTCGATGGTCGTCCCGTCCTCGATGAACTCACAGTCGTAGAAGAACCGCATACCCGTCCCGTGTCCGCAGTCAGCAGGGAGCCGGGTCCGCGGGCGGGCCGGGGGCGCCGGGCGGCAGGTGAC
>JASLAP010000022.1 GCA_030147065.1 Pseudonocardia sp.
GCGCCGGGGAGGTGTCGTGAGCGCCGAGGACCTCGAGAAGTACGAGACCGAGATGGAGCTCACGCTCTACCGCGAGTACCGGGACATCGTGTCCCAGTTCTCCTACGTGGTGGAGACGGAGCGGCGGTTCTACCTGGCCAATTCCGTGGACGTGGCGGCGCGCAACGCCGACGGGGAGATCTACTTCGAGGTCCGGATGTCCGACGCCTGGGTGTGGGACATGTACCGGCCGGCGCGGTTCGTCAAGAACGTCCGGGTGCTGACCTTCAAGGACGTCAACGTCGAGGAGCTGGACAAGCCCGAGCTGCGGTTGCCCGAGGGCAACCAGTTCGGCACCTGAGGCCTACCCCACCCGACCGACACGACGGCCACCGCGGACCCGTCCGCGGGCGGTTGTCCCCACCCGCGGCGGTTGTCCACAGCTGCGCAGGTCGGTCTTCCGCCGCGCCCGGCCGGCCCCCGATGGTGGTCGGCATGGCAGCGAAGGACGTGCTCGGGCGCCGCGGTGAGGACCTCGCGGCGCAGTACCTGCAACAGCGCGGGATGGTCGTCCTCTCGCGCAACTGGCGGTGCCGCGACGGCGAGCTGGACCTGGTCCTCGCCGACGGCGACGAGCTGGTGGTCTGCGAGGTCAAGACGCGCTCGGGGGTGCGCTTCGGGCTCCCGGCCGAGGCGGTCGACCACCGCAAGAGCCGGCGGATCCGCCGGTTGGCCCAGTCCTGGATGACCGCGCACGGCGTCCGCTGGTGCCCGGTCCGGTTCGACGTGCTGGCGATCGTCGCCGAACCCGGCCGGGAACCGGTGGTCACCCACTACGAGTCGGCGTTCTGATGGGGCTGGCGCGCGCGTGGTCGGTCGCCCTGGCCGGTGTGGACGGCCGACTGGTCGAGATCGAGGCCGACGTCGGCGGCGGGCTGCCGGGGCTGCACCTGGTCGGCCTGCCCGACGCCGCGCTGCACGAGTCAAAGGACCGGGTCCGGGCGGCGATCGTCAACTCCGGGCGGACCTGGCCCAACGAGCGGATCGTGCTGTCGCTGTCGCCGGCCACGTTGCGCAAGGCGGGCAGCGGCTTCGACCTGGCCCTGGCCTGCGCCGTCCTGGCCACCGACGGCACCATCCCGCAGGCCTCGCTGGACGGCGCGGTGCTGCTCGGGGAGCTGGCCCTGGACGGGCGGCTGCGCCCGGTCCGCGGGGTGCTGCCGTGCCTGGTCGCCGCCCGGGCGGCCGGGATCGGCCGGGCCGTGGTGCCCGAGCCGGTGCTCGCCGAGGCCGGCCTGGTCGACGGCATCGAGGTGTACGGGGCGGCCAGCCTCGCCGAGGTCCTCGACCACCTGCAGCACGGCACCGGGCTGGCCCGGCCGGGGCCGGTGCCGGCGGCGCCCGAGCCCGACCCGCCCGACCTGGCCGACGTGGTGGGCCAGGACGACGCCCGGCACGCCCTGGAGATCGCCGCGGCCGGTGGGCACCACCTGTTGCTGGTCGGCCCGCCGGGCACCGGGAAGACGATGCTGGCCCAGCGCATGGTCGGGTTGCTGCCCCGGCTGGAGCCGGCCGACGCGCTCGCCCTGGCGGCGGTGCGCTCGGTGGCCGGTCGGCTGCCGCCGGGCGGGCTGGTCGGCACGGTGCCGCCGATGGTCGCCCCGCACCACTCCAGCTCGATGGCGGCGCTGGTCGGCGGGGGCAGCGGCATCGCCAAGCCCGGCGCGGTGTCGCTCGCGCACCGCGGCGTGCTGTTCATGGACGAGGCGCCCGAGTTCTCGCCCCGCCTGCTCGACGCGCTGCGCACCCCGCTGGAGGAGGGCGAGGTCCGGCTGGCCCGGGCCGAGGGCACGGTGCACTACCCGGCCCGCTTCCAGCTCGTCCTGGCCGCGAACCCGTGCCCCTGCGCCCCGGCCCACGACCGCGACTGCGTGTGCCCCTCGCTCACCCGCCGCCGCTACCTGGGCCGGCTGTCCGGCCCTCTGCTCGACCGGGTCGACCTGCGGGCGCAGCTGTACCCGGTGACTGGGTTGTCGGCGCCGGTCGGGAGGGCGGAGAGCACAGCCGTGGTGCGGGCCCGGGTGCTGGCGGCCCGGGCGGTCGCCGCGCAGCGCTGGTCCGGGCTGGGTTGGCGGACCAACGCCGAGGTGCCGGGCCCGGTCCTGCGCTCCCGGTTCGCCCTGCCGGCCGCGGCGGTACGGCCGCTGGACGCCGCTCTGCGCTCCGGCGAGCTCACCGCGCGAGGCGCTGACCGGGCTCTGCGCGTCGCCTGGACCCTCGCCGACCTGGCTGGGCAGGACCGCCCGGACGGACAACTGGTGGAGATGGCGCTGTTCTTCCGCGACCGGCGGGCGGCGTGAGCGGCGCCGATCCGGTCCACGACCGAGAGAGGTTGATCATGAGGGACGAGTACCACCCGCACCGGAGCAACGGCGCTGCGCTGCCCGCGCCGCCGGCGCGGCCGGGAGTCGCTCCGGCCCCGCCGCCGGTGCCCGGAGAGGGCCCGGATCCGCCGGGAACCCCGGACGTCGCGGCGCCGGGCCCGGAGGTGCTGCTGGCCCGGGCCTACCTGTGCCGGGTCGCCGAGCCACCGGCCCCCGGGCTGGTGGCGCTGATCGAGGAGGTCGGTCCGGTGGAGGCGGCCGCGCGGGTGCGGGCCGGCCGCGTCGACGACCGGGTCGCCGCCGAGACCGGGGCGCGGCGCACGGTGCAGCGCGCCGAAGCCGACCTCGCGGCGGCTGCGGCCGCCGGGCTGCGGCTGGTCACCCCGGAGCACCCGGAGTGGCCGACGGCGGCGCTCGCGGCGTTCACCGCCGCCGGCAGCGACGAACTGCCGCCGCCCGTGGCGCTGTGGGTGCGCGGGCCGGGACGGCTCGACGAGCTGTGCGAGCGGGCTGTCGCGGTGGTCGGTGCGCGGGCGTCCACCGGGTACGGCCTGCGGGTGGCCGGTGACCTCGCCGCCGGGGTCGCCGGCCGCGGCTGGACGGTCGTCTCCGGGGCGGCGATCGGCATCGACGGTGCGGCCCACCGCGGCGCGCTGGCCGTCGGCGGAAACACCGTCGCGGTGCTGGCCTGCGGGGCCGACCGCGCCTACCCGGCCGCCCACCAGGAGTTGCTGGAGCGGATCGCCGCCTGCGGCGCGGTGGTCAGCGAGTACCCGCCCGGCTGCGTCCCCGGGC
The DNA here is from genome assembly GCA_030147065.1 of Pseudonocardia sp. GTDB lineage: Bacteria > Actinomycetota > Actinomycetes > Mycobacteriales > Pseudonocardiaceae > Pseudonocardia. Next base: position 3,159 of record JASLAP010000022.1, read on the forward strand.
GGCACCGCTTCCTGGTCCGCAACCGGATCATCGCCGGGCTGACCGAGGGCACGGTCGTGGTGGAGGCCGGCCTGCGCAGCGGCGCCCAGCGCACGGCGGCGGACGCCGCGGCGCTCGGCCGCGATGTGCTCGCCGTCCCGGGACCGATCACCTCGGGGGTGTCGGCGGGCTGCCACCAGCTCATCCGCGAGGGCGCGATCCTGGTCACCCGGCCCGAGGAGGTCCTGGAGGGGGTGGGCCGCCTCGGCGCCGACCTCACCGGGCCGGCCGGCGCCGGTCCGGACCGCCCGACCGACGGTCTCTCCCCGGTCGCCGTGCTGGTGCACGACGCCCTGCCGGCCAGGGCGGCCCGGGACACCGGCTGGCTGGCGCTGGAGGCCGGGGTGCACGTCGGCGCGGTCCGGGCCGCGCTGGTCGAGTTGGAGCGGCGCGGACTCGCGCAGCACTTCAGCGGGCGCTGGCAGCGGGCGCCGGCGAGGGGCACCCGATGACCGTGAGCGGCCAGAGTGGATTCCGGCCGCGGCCGGCGCGGCACTCGCGACCGTGCTCCGCCCGCCGGGAGCGCGGCAGCCGGCGGTCCCGCGACGACTGCGGGCAGCGCCGCCGCGGTGGCCAGCGTCACTGCCGCGGGCGCTACTGCCGGAGGTCCGCGACCGCAGGTTTGCCGGCCCGGGCCCGAGAGGTCCCTCCCTGCGAAGGATCACGAGCGGCACAGGGCGGTGCCAGCGGAGAACGCCCCCTGCGTGGTGTAGACGCTGGCGACGCCGGTGAGGAGTGCGACGGCGGCGCCACCCCCGACCGGAGCGGTGCAGCCGACCGTCCTAGCCGTCTGCCCGCGCGCGTGTGGGGACGCGCGGTCGGGCGGT
>JASLAP010000053.1 GCA_030147065.1 Pseudonocardia sp.
ACCCAGGGCACGAGCATCGTGCTCTACGAGGGCAGCCCCGGCCATCCCGCGGGCGCGGTGTGGGAGGTCGCGGCCCGCACCGGGGCGCAGGTCGTGCTGCTCGGCGCCGCGGTGATCACCGCGACGGCGAACGCCGGGGCGTCCCCCCGTCAGCAGGGGCACGACCTGAGCCGGCTGCGGCACCTGATGGTCAGCGGGTCGGCGCTGCCGTCCGACGGCTACCGCTGGGTGATGGAGCACGTCGGCGCGGACCTGCGGATCGACTCGACCAGCGGGGGCACCGACGTCTGCGGCGCCTTCGTCGGCGCCAACGAGTACGCGCCGGTCCGCGCGGGCCGGATCGGCGGCGTCCTGGCCGGCGTCGACTGCGCGGCCTGGGACGAGGACGGCCGCCCGGTCGTCGACTCGGTGGGCGACCTCGTCATCACCCAGCCGATGCCCTCGATGCCGGTGTGCCTGTGGAACGACCCGGACGCGGTGCGCTACACGGAGTCCTACTTCGAGACCTGGCCCGGCGTGTGGCGGCACGGGGACTGGGTGACGATGCACTCCGACGGCAGCGTCTCCATCCACGGCCGGTCGGACTCGACGCTCAACCGGCAGGGGGTGCGGCTGGGCAGCAGCGACTTCTACGACGTGCTGGAGACCATGCCGGAGATCGCCGAGACCCTGGTGATCGGCGTGGAGCTGGCCGACGACGGCTACTGGCTGGGTCTGTTCGTCGTCCCGGCGCCCGGGCACGCGCTGGACGACGACCTGAAGCGCAAGATCGCCACCACGTTGCGCACCCGGTTGACGCCGCGCCACGTCCCGGACGAGATCGTCGAGGCGCCCGCGGTGCCGCACACGCTGACCGGCAAGCGGCTCGAGGTCCCGATCAAGAAGTTGCTGCGGGGGACACCGCTGGAGCGGGCCGCGAACGCCGCCTCCGTCGACGACCCCGACGCGCTGCGCTGGTACGCGCGGTTCGCGGAGGGCCGGTCGGACCGGTCGGGCTGATCGTGCGCCTGGGTGCGACGCTCGCCCACCTGTCCCCGGCCCCGACGATCGCGCTGGCCGAGTGGTCCAGACGCCTGGTGGGGGCCGGTTTCGAGAGCCTGTGGACGCCCCAGGTGATCGGGCGCGGGTTCCTGGTCCCGGACCCGTTCGTGACGTTGGCGGTGGCGGCCACGGCTACCGACGGGGTTGAGCTGGGAACGGCCACCGTGCAGGTGCCGCTCCACCATCCCGCCGACCTCGCCCACCGGATCCTGTCGCTGGTGTCCGTGTGCGGCGACCGCCTGACCCTCGGCGTCAGCCCCGGGTCGACCGCTGCCGACTACGCCGCCTTCGACCGCGACCACGCCGCGCGCTTCCCGGCCTTCGACCGGGACCTGGCGCGGCTGCGGGTCCTGCTCGCCAACGGGCGGGACGAGCGCGCCGACCTCGCCCCCGCGCCGGCCACCGGCCGGCCGCCGCTCCTGCTCGGGACGTGGGGTGCCCGGGTCGAGCGGGCCGCCCGGGAGTTCGACGGGTGGCTGGCCTCCGCCTACCGCCGCACCCCCGACCAGATCATCGCCGCCCACGAACGGTTCCGGGCGGCCGGCGGCGGGCGGGCGATCGTGTGCGCCATCCCGCTGTCCGGCCGCGACGACCTCGGACCCACCGGCGAGCGGCTCCAGCGCTACGCCGAGGCCGGCTTCGACGACGCCGTGGTGCTGATCGGGCCCGACGGGCCCGACCCCGAACGGGTCAGGGCGCTCTTCCCGGGATAGCGGCCCGGTCAGGAGGTCGCCGGTTGCGCGGCGGCCAGGACGTCGGACAGCCGGCGCAGCGCCTCGGGATCGGCCCGGTAGTAGACCCACGTGCCGCGCCGGTCCCCGGAGATCAGGCCGGCCTCGCGGAGCACCTTGAGGTGGTGGGAGATCGTCGGCCCGCTGAGGTCGAACCCGTCGGTGAGCTCGCAGACGCACGCCTCGCCGCCGTCGTGGGAGGCGATCAGCGACAGCAGCCGCAGGCGCACGGGGTCGCCGAGCGCCTTGAACGACCGGGCCAGGTCGACGGCCTGCGCGGCCTCCAGCGGCTCGCGGGCCAGTGGCTGGCAGCACCCCACGACCTGGGGCAGGTGGGCGAGCAGCCGCTTCTGGTTCGACACGCTTCTACCTTGACAGACGTCGAGGTGGACCGGCAACGTCTGATTAGACAAACATCTATTCAAGCGGAGGTGCTCGTGACCAACCCCGATGCCGTCGTCGTCGGTGCCGGACAGTCCGGCCTGGCGGCGGCGCACGCGCTGGTGGACCGCGGCGTGCAGCCGGTCGTGCTGGAGGCCGGCGCGGAGCCGGTGGGGTCGTGGCCGCACTACTACGACAGCCTCACCCTGTTCTCCCCGGCCCGCTTCAGCGCACTACCCGGCCTGCCGTTCCCCGGTGATCCGGACCGCTACCCGCACCGCGACGAGGTCGTGGACTACCTGCGCCGCTACGCCGCCAACCTCGACGCCGACATCCGCACCGGCCACCGCGTCCTCGCCGTCCACCGCGACAAGGGCGGATTCGCCGTGCAGACCGCGAGCACGACCCTGGTCACGCCGATGATGATCGCGGCCACCGGCGGTTTCGGCAATCCGCACCGTCCCGCGCTGCCCGGCCTGGCCGGCTTCACCGGCGAGGTCCTGCACGCCGCGGACTACCGGTCCCCGCAGCGCTTCGCCGGCCGGCACGTGGTGGTCGCCGGGGCCGGCAACTCCGCGGTCCAGATCGCCGTCGACCTCGCCACCCACTCCCGGGTCACGCTGGCCACCCGCAACCCCGTCCGCTACGCCACGCAGCGACCCCTCGGCCGCGACATCCACTTCTGGTCGACCGCGCTCGGTATCGATCACCTGCCGGTCGGCCCCCTGCTGCGTGACAAGCCGGGTGTCCCGGTCCTCGACCAGGGCGTCTACCGGGCCGCGGTCGAGGCGGGCCGACCCCCGCGGAGAGCGCTGTTCACCGCCATCGAGGGGGACACCGTCGTGTGGGCCGGCGGCGAGCGCGAGCACGTCGACGCCATCCTGCTCGCCACCGGCTACCGGCCGGCGCTGGACTACCTCGCCCCGCTCGACGCCCTCGACGCCGAGGGGTGGCCCCGGCAGTCCCGCGGACTGTCCACCAGCCATCCCGGACTCGGCTACGTCGGGCTCGAATGGCAGCGCAGCCTCGCCTCGGCGACCCTGCGGGGCGTCGGCCGCGACGCCCGGTACGTCGTCGACCGCCTCGTCCGCGCCCCACGGCGCTGCTGCGCCCCGGCGACGACGGCGGCCGCGACGGGTTGACCGTGCGGTACCGGCCCGGCCTGAACCGGGCCCCTGAGCGCGAGCGGGTGGGGTGGCCGCGTGTCAGCGGTCCGCCGGGGCGAGCTCGGCCAGCAGGGTGCGGACCCGGGAGTCGATCTCGTCGCGGATGGGGCGCACGGCGGCGACGCCCCGGCCGGCCGGGTCGGGCAGCTCCCAGTCGAGGTAGCGCTTGCCGGGGAAGACCGGGCAGGCGTCCCCGCAGCCCATGGTGATCACCACGTCGGACGCCTCGACCGCGTCGACGGTCAGCAGCTTGGGCTCGGCGGCGCCGAGGTCGATCCCGATCTCGGCCATGGCCTCGCGGACCGCGGGGTTGATCTCGTCGGCGGGCGCGGAGCCGGCCGAGCGGACCTCGACCGCGTCACCGGCGTGGTGGGCGAGCAGGGCCGCGGCCATCTGCGAGCGACCGGCGTTGTGCACGCACACGAACAGCACCTGCGGCGTCGCGGTCATCGGGGGGTCCTTCCGGCGGGAGCGGCATCGGGCGGCACGACCACCGCGCCGGCGGCCGCGGGGGCATCGGGGTAGAGCGTGACGACCACGGCGGCGCCCAGGGCGGCGCCGATGACCTGCGCGAGGAGGAACGGCAGCACCGAGGCCGGGTCGATCCCGGCGAAGGTGTCGCTGAACATCCGGGACACGGTGACCGCCGGGTTCGCGAAGCTGGTCGAGGAGGTGAACCAGTAGGCCGCGCCGATCCACGAGGCGACCGCCGCGGCGGACAGGGCGGCGCGCCCGGTGCGGGCGAGCACGACGATGACCGCGATCAGCCCGGCGGTCGCGACGACCTCGCCGATCCACAGCCCGGTCCCGAACCGCACCTTGTCCGAGATCTGCAGGACGGGCAGGTCGAACATCGCGTTGGCCAGCAGCGCGCCGCTGATGCCCCCGACGACCTGGGCGAGGGTGTAGGCGGCCAGGTCGGTGCCGCTCAGGCCGGTGCGCCGGCGGCGGCCCAGCGCCCAGTCGACCGCCGAGACGACGGGGTTGAAGTGCGCGCCGGAGACCGGGCCGAACAGCAGGATGAGCACACCGAGCCCGAACACGGTGGTCACCGAGTTCTGCAGCAGTTGCAGGCCGGTGTCGTCCGGGGACAGTTGCTGGGCGGCGATGCCGGAGCCGACGACGACCGCGACGAGCAGCGCGGTGCCGAGGAACTCGGCGAGCAGCCGCCGGGCGAGCGGGGGTGTTGCGGGCGGATCATGCATCGGCGACCACCAGTTGTCCGTCGGGGGATGCTCGGCCCTGGTCCGGGGCCGGCGGATCGGGGTCAGCGCGCAGGGCCGGCTCCTCCGTCGGGGCGCAGCGCCGGCGCGACGCGGGTGATGCGGTCGGTCAGGGTGTCCACGGCCCGGTCGAACGCGGCGGCATCGCCGGTGCGGGCCGGGTCGGGCACCGACCAGTGCAGGTGGTGGGCGTCGGGGACGGCGCCGAGCTCCTCGTGCGCGGCGTCGCAGACGGTGATGACGACGTCGGCCGGGTCGAGGACGTCGTCGACGTGCCGGGGTGGCTGGGGCGCCAGCGCCAGCCCGCGCCGGCGGGCGGCCGCGACCGCCCCCGGGTGGACCTCCGGGGCGGGGTGGGTGCCGGCCGAGGTGGCCGGGACCGGACTGGTGCTGTTCCAGAGCGCGGCCGCGAGCTGCGACCGGGCGGAGTTCTGGGTGCAGACGAAGAGCACCCGCACCGCGTCCCGGACGGACACCGGGCGCAGCGCGTCCAGGGCTCCGGGGACGAGCGCGAGGTAGGTGCGACGGCGGTCGGCCTCCGAGCGGTGCCGCGACACCACCCCGACCCGCTCCAGCACCCGCACGTGGTGGGCCATCAGGTTCGAGGGCATGTCGAGCAGGCGCTGCAGCTCGGTGGGCGAGGCCTCGCCGAGCAGCAAGGCGTCCACGATCGCCAGCCGGCCCTCGTCGCCCAGGGCCGCGTGCAGCGCGGCCCGCGCGGGGAGGGGCAGCGGCTCGGTTCTCATTGAGTCAATGTTCGCTGAGCCATGGCGGATGGGTCAAGCCCACGGGGCTTGACCCCGCCACACAAGCTCACCCAGTATTGACTCAATACTCATTGAGTTAGATCGGAGCTCCGATGACCAGCACCTGGCACCGCGACACCCTGTCCATCGACCAGCGACTCGCGCTCCGGACCGCCGCCACCCACCTCGCCCGGGAGTTCGACGGCACCTTCGGCGCCGAGACGATCGAGCGGTTCCTGCACGCCTCCTACGACGACTTCGCCGGGCGCGCGGTCGTGCTCAACTTCCTGCCGCTGCTGGCCGAGAAGTTCGCCCGCCAGCGCCTGCGCGCGCTGGCCAGGGTCGAGGGCAGGAGCCGGGACGGCCGCCCGACGGTGCTGTTCCTGTGCACGCACAACGCCGGCCGCTCGCAGATGGCGCTCGGGTTCTTCGAGCACCTGGCCGGTGACCGCGCCGTCGCCTGGTCCGGGGGCTCCGAGCCGGCGAGCACGGTCAACCCGGCTGCCGTGGAGGCGATGCGGGAGCGCGGCATCGACATCAGCGCCGAGTTCCCCAAGCCGTGGACCGAGGAGATCGTCCGCGCCGCTGACGTCGTGGTCACCATGGGCTGCGGCGACGCCTGCCCGGTCTTCCCCGGCCGCCGCTACGAGGAGTGGGTCCTCGACGACCCGGCGGGCAAGGGCCTCGACGACGTCCGGCCCGTCCGCGACGAGATCGAGCGGCGGGTGCGGCAGCTGCTCAGCACGCTCGACGTCCCGGTCGCGAACTGACCTGCGAGAGTCCGGCACTCAGGAGCACCGGTCAGGCACTGGTGCGGACGCTGCGGTAGAACGCCGGGATCAGCGCCGCCCCGACCGCGAGGTGCAGTAGGGCGAGTGTCAGGCGGGTGGCGCCGCTCATCGGGCCGAGCAGCGGGACGAACGACAGCACGAGCAGGACGGTGGCGAGGGCAGTCCACACCGTCCTGGCGCGACGGGTGAACCGCTCGAGGAGTGCGAGCACCCCCCAGCCGAGCAATGCGGGCCCGAGCGCGAAGGTGACGATCGCCCCCGGCCCCACCTCGAACTGCGTGGGCGGCTGTCGGCTGCTGTCGGTGACCACCAGGTCGGCGCCCAGGACGGGTACCGCGACCAGCCAGATCAGCAGCGGGGCGAGGACCGCGGCGAGGACGCCGAGGGCGCGCAACCGGTGGTCGGTCCGGGCCGCGGATGGCGCCGAGGTGGTGGCGCCGCGCGGCGCGCTGCTGGGGATCTGGTCGGTGTGGTCGGTCATGGCGTCTCTCCTCGGTGGGTGCTGTCCGGGTGGGTGCTGTCCGGGTGGGTGCTGCCGGGGCCGGTCAGGGCGCCGTGCAGGAACAGGGCGATGACGTCGGCCGTGCTGGCCTCGTCGTCGGCGTCGCCGCAGGAGGCGAGCTGGAACATCAGCGCGACGAAGAGCGAGGCCAGCTGGGCCGGGGGCAGCCGCAGGCGCTCCCGCTCGGGTTCGAAGAGCTCGGCGACGGCGTCGCGAGTGGGCAGCGTCGCGGTCCGCCGATCCGGCGGCCCGCAGCCGTCCTCGCCGGCGGGAGGTGCGGGACGCCGCATCCCCGCTCCGGAGGCGTGCAGGGCGCCGATCAGCGTGCCCATCCGGCCCAGGTGCGCGCTCATGGCGGCCACGGCCTCGGTGAGCCGGTCGGCGAGGGGCTGGTCGAGCGAGATCGCGGCGATCTCGGCGACCGTGCGTTCCGGCCGGATGGCCTCGGCGACGCACGCCCCGAGCAGTTCGTCCTTGTCGCTGAAGGCCCGGAACACGGTGCCCTCGGCGATGCCGGCGGCCCGGGCGATCTGGCTGGTGGTGACGGCGGCGCCGTACTCGATCACCAGCGGCACCGCCGCCTGCAGGATCATCTCCCGGCGCGCCTCGGCGGACATCGCGGGCGCGCGCCGTCGCCCGGTCGCAGCGCTCTCGGTTCGGGGGCTCATGCCGCGAACCGTAGTGAATGAGTACTCACTCACGCAAGCCCGCGCCGGCAGTGGTGCTGCGGCCCCGTTCCGCTCAGCCGGGTCGTGCGCTGCGGAACGAGCGCCGGTAGCTGTCCGGCGGCACGCCGACGATCCGCTTGAACCGGCGGCGCAGCGTCGTGGCGGTGCCCATGCCGGCCGCGCGGGCGACCGCGTCGATGCTCTCGTCGGTGGTCTCCAGCAGCTCCTGGGCGCGGCGCACCCGCTGGGTCAGCAGCCACTGCAGCGGGGCCTGCCCGGTCACCGCGTGGAACTGCCGGCCGAGGGTGCGCGGGGTGGTGTGCGCGCGGCGGGCCAGGTCGGCCACGGTCAGCGGCTGGTCGAGCCGTTGCAGGGCCCAGGCGAGCAGGTGGGCCAGCGCGTGGTCGCCGCCCGCCGGCATCGGGGTGGCGACGAACTGGGCCTGACCACCGGACCGGTGCGGCGGCACGACGAGGCGGCGGGCCACCGCGTTGGCGACGGCGGCGCCGTGGTCGAGGTGGACCAGGTGCAGGCAGAGGTCCACCGCGGCGGCCTTCCCCGCCGCGGTGAGCACGCTGCCGTTGTCGGTGTAGAGGACGTCGGGGTCGACCAGCGCCCGCGGGTGGCGCGCGCTCAGCTCCGCGGTGTGGGCCCAGTGGGTGGTGGCCCGCCGGCCGTCGAGCAGGCCCGCGGCGCCGAGCACGAACGCCCCGGTGCAGAGCGAGGCGACCCGGGCGCCCGCCTCGTGGGCCGCCCGCACGGCGTCGACCAGGTCCGGGGGCGGCGGCTCGTCGACGTCGGCGCACGCGGGAACGATCACGGTGTCCGCGCCGACCAGGTGGTCCAGCCCGTGCTCGGGCTCCACCACGAACGGGCCGACCCGCACCGGTGCCGGTCCGCAGAGCAGCAGGTCGTACCAGCTCCCGGCGGCGTCGGGCGGGGGATTGCCGAAGATCTCGCAGGCCACCCCCAGCTCGAAGTGCAGCAGGTGGCCGGCGGCCGCGAGCGCGACGGTGGGCATGTCCGAAAGTGTATGCACAGTGTCGCTCCGGACACTGCCGGAGCGGGCCCGGGGCGGTGAGGCTGGTCCGGTGACAACACCTGCAGCAGTAGTGGCGGTCTACGGCGCGACCGGGCACACCGGGCGCTTCGTCGTCGCCGAACTGGTCCGGCGCGGCCTGGCCCCGGTCCTGACCGGCCGCGCCTCCACCCGGTTGACGGCGCTGGCCGCGGAGCGGGGGCTCGTGGCCCGGCCGGCGGCGGTGGACGACCCGGGCTCGCTGGACCGGGCCCTCGCCGGCGCCGCGGCCGTGGTCAACTGCGCCGGACCGTTCGCGGTGACGGCCGGGCCGGTGGTCGAGGCGGCCCTGCGCGCCGGGATCCCGTACCTCGACGTCGCCGCGGAGATCGAGGCGAACTCCTCGACGTTCGCCGACCACGCCGACTCCGCCGGGCGGGCGGGCACGCTCGTGGTGCCGGCGATGGCGTTCTTCGGCGGGCTGGGCGACCTGCTGGCGACCGCGGCGATGGGCGACTGGACCGCGGCGGACGAGGTCGACATCGCCTACGGGCTGAGCAGCTGGCACCCCACGGCGGGCACCCGGGAGGCGGGCCGGGTGTCCCGGGAGCGCCGCGCGGGGCGGCGGGTCCGGTTCACCGGCGGCGCCCTGGAGTACCACGACGACCCGGCGGTCGAGCAGGACTGGATCTTCCCGGAGCCGCTGGGCCGCCGGGCGGTGGTCGCGGGGTTCACCATGGCCGACGTCGTCACGGTGCCCAGCCACCTGGCCGTCCCGGAGGTCCGCACGTCCATGACCGTCGAGGCGGCCCGGGACGTGGCCGGGACCGACACCCCCGCCCCGGAGCCGGCCGACGCGTCGGGGCGGTCGGACCAGACCTTCGTCGTCGACGTCGTCGTCCGCGCCGGTGGCGTCGAGCGGCGCGCGGCGGCGCGGGGCCGCGACATCTACGCGGTGACCGCCCCGCTGGTCGGGGAGGCCGTCCAGCGGATCCTCGACGGGCGCACCCGGACGACGGGCGTCGCCTCGGCCGGCGCCGCCTTCGACGCCGCGGACTTCCTCCGCGAGCTGGCCCCGCACCTGTCGGTCGAGCTACCTCACATGCGCGCGGTGGTGTAGCCGAGGACGGCGGCCAGGCCCAGCACGCTGCGCGGGGCGTACGGGGTGCGCCACAGTCCACCGTGGACGGCGCCGGACGCCTCGTCCTGCCACGGATGGGCGTGGGCGGCGGGCTCCGCGTTCAGGTCGTGCACGAGCAGCGCCGCCATCAGCGCGTTCGCCGTGGTCGGGTCGAAGATCTCGACGGCGAACCGGTGGGCGCCGGCGAACGCCGCGGCCAGCGCCTTGTTGCGGAGCACCGAGGTGGTCCGGCTGGACGGGGCGACGTGGAACGAGACGGTCGTCCCGGCCGCCCGCGCCACGGCCGCCCGCCAGCGCTGGATCCGCTTGGCCAGCGCGTAGTTCGGTCCCTGGGCCGGCACCAGGGCGTCGCAGATCCCGGGGCTCGCCCCGGGCCGGTACGCCCGGTGCAGCAGGCGCCCGCGGGTCGCCCAGCGCAACGGCCGGCCGACGAGCTTGGCGGTGCGCGACCGCTGGGCGTAGGCCCGCACCGAGTGCTCGACCGCCTCGTCCGGCACGGCGAACACGTCGGTCGGCGTGGCCAGGAACGCGAGCGCCAGGTCGGGGCGAGCGGACTGGAGCCGCTGGGCGAGCAGGTCGGCCGCCACCGAGATGCGCGCGTGCGTGCCGCCGTCGGCGTAGAGGTAGTTTCCCACGACCAGCCGGCCGGGCCGGGTCAGCAGCCATTCGGCCACGGCCGGCACCTCGGTGAGCAGGTCGGCACCCGCGATGTCGGAGAGCCCGCGGCTGCCGTCGTTCTCGTGGACCGGCAGGAGCAGCCGCCCGGCGCCCTGCCGGGAGCGCAGGATCCGCTCCCAGACCGCCGGGCGCGGGAGGTCGACCGCGGCGACTGTCGCCCCCCACCGCAGCAGGGTCAGCAACGGGCCCATCTCGGCGCCGGCCCCGAGCACGGCGACGGTCCGCCCGGGCAGCGACAGCCACTGCGGGTTGTCGATGACGGTCCCGACCGCCGCCACGGCCGAGGGCTCCAGGACGCCGTCGGCCGCCCACCGGTCGAGCTGGGCGCGCAGGGCGTCGCCCGCCAGCTCGCGGCCCCGGTACGGAATGGCGAGCTGCTCGGCCGGCGCCCCGGTCCCGTCCACCTCGACGGTGTCCAGCTCGCGGTCCGGGCGGTCGGTCAGCAGCGTGCGCACCGGGGTGTCGGTGCCGTCGCGCACCACGGTCATCCGGTCGGTGACCGACGCCAGCCCCGCGTCGGCCATGGCCAGCCAGTCCTGCGGCTTGTCGAGGCCGGCCTCGACCTGGCGGCGGAAGTGCCCGAGGTACTGGCTGCGCCAGGCGGTCTCCCGCTCGGCGGCCCGGGCACCGGCCGGATCGACCGGCCGCAGGGCGTCGGCGAGGACGGCCTGCCCGACGGCGGTCGTGCTGCGCCGCCCCGACGGGTCGGCGGGGAAGGCGATCCCGTGCGGCTCGCTGCTCATCGCGGTCAGGTCCCGGACGGCGATCGCGGCGCCGGCTCGGGCGTCGCCGCGCCGGTCCGGACGAAGATGAAGCCGGCCACCGCCGCGATCGGGAACATGATCACGCCGTACACCGCGGCGGGCACGGCGAGCCGCTCGTTGCCGAGCACGCCCAGGGCGACCGCGATGGCGAGCGTGCTGTTGTGGATCCCGACCTCGAACGCCGAGGCGATCGCCTGCCGGCGCCCGACCTGCAGCAGTCGGGGCAGCAGGTAGCCGATGGCCAGGCTGCACACGCAGAACAGCGCGGTGACCAGCCCGATGTCGGCGAGGTAGGTGGTGATCGAGTCGCGCTCGGCGGCGATCGCGCCGGCGATCACGATCACCAGCACCACCGCGGACAGCACCCGGACCGAGTTCTCGGCGCGGGCGGCGAACCCGGGTGCCAGCCGCCGCACCACCATCCCGATCGCGACCGGGATCAGCACGACCGCGAACACCTGCACGGTCTTGCCGAACTCCAGGCCGACCGAGCCGGCCGCGGCGGGCGGGTCGAACACCGCCACCGCCAGGTTCACCACCAGCGGCAGGGTCAGTACGGCCAGCACCGAGTTGATCGCGGTCAGGGTGATGTTGAGCGCCACGTCGCCCCGGAACAGGTGGCTGAACAGGTTGGCCGTGGTGCCGCCCGGGGAGGCGGCGAGCAGCATCATGCCCACGGCGAGCAGCGGGTCCAGCCCCAGCGCCGCGACGAGCCCGAGGCAGATGGCCGGCAGCAGCAGGACCTGCGCGGCCAGCGCGACGCCGACGGCCCGGGGTTGCCGGCCGGTGCGGCCGAAGTCCTCGACGGTGAGCGTCAGGCCCAGCCCGAACATGATCACCGCGAGGGCCGCGGGCAACCCCACGCTGGTCAGGGCCGTGTTCATCGTTCCTCCGTCTCCCCGCGCACCGGCGGGCGGGTCGCCCGGATCCTGCCCGGTCGCCGGGTGCGGAGGGAAGGGCCGCTCCGCCGTCCACACCGGCCCCGCCGCCCGCCGCGCGCCGCGGTCCGTCGTCATCTCGGCCTGGGCCGTGCCGGTCCTGGTCATCGGTCAGTTCGCCATGCTGGCGATCGTCCCGGTGACCCTGGTGGTGATCGGCACCCTGCGCGACGCCCGCCTCCGCGCTGCGCTGGTGGGCGGCCGCCCTCGCCGTCGCCTACGCCCCCCCGCTGGTGCTCCGGGCGATCGGCCCCGACCGCGCCCCGAGCCTGTCCAAGGACATGGACCCGATCTTCGCCGGGGGGATCGTGGCGGTGTCGGTGGCCGTACTGGTCGCCCTGTACACGACCACCCGGCGCTCGGCGCGAAGTGCTCCCGACGCTGCGTGATCCGCTGCCGACGGGATCACCGGCTGGACGGGTCCGGTTGCGTCGACGACAGCCGGGCGTGGAACCGGTCGTGCTGCGCCCGCGCGTCCCGGTGGACCACGCTGCCGCAGTCCGTGCACCGGCGGAGCTGCCGGGCGAGGTCCGCGGCGGAGAGCACGGCGTCCCCGTCGACGGTCACGGTCTCGTAGGTCCGGTCGCCGTCGCGCGGCGGCCACGGTGGTGCCGGCAGGACGACGGTGGAGGGGGTGAGCGCGGCGGTGTAGCCCGGTGGCAGGGGCGGGGCGATGGTGTAGCCGGGCGGCGGCAGGGGGGTGACGCTGTAGCCGGCGTCGCGGGCGGCGACGATCCACCGCCACGCCTCCTGCGCGGCGGCGGCGCGGGCGGTCCCGCTCAACCGGTCCCACGGCAGCCCGCGGGGCGAGTCGGCGGGGGCGCCGGCGTTGGTGAAGGCCCTGGCCAGATCGTCTGCTGCCATGGCGTCGGCGCGGCCGAGGACCGGCTGCGGCGGCGGGGTGCCGCGGGCGGGCCGCACCAGGGCGGTGAGTGCCGCGCGGACGCGGCTCGGTACCGAGCCGGCCCACCGGTGGCGGATCGAGGTGCCCATCAGGCCACTGCCCCGTGCTCCGCGGGTGCGCCGGGGGCGAGGCCGGCCGACGGCAGCGATGACCCGTTCACCGGGCGCCGCGCCGGGGCGGGAACCGAGAACTCGAACACGGCCATCCGCCGAACGTAGACGGCGCGCGGTGGCCGGCGCTCGTCGACCGGACCCGACCGCCGCCCCGATCGTGGTGGGCACCGGCGACTACAGAGCCTCGGATGCCGTCCGGTCGGCACCCCGCGGCTTCTGCCGCGGGGCCGCGCGGGCGGCCAGCAGCCCGCCGACCGCGGCCAGCGCGGCCGCCGTCGCCCAGGCCCACCGGGGGTCCAGCGTGGTGGCGATGAGCAGGACCACCGAGGTCCCGACGGCGGTGCCGAGCTGGGCCGCGGTGTTCAGGACGCCCGCGGCCGTCGCCTTGATCGCCTCGTCGACCGCGGTGCCCATGTCGTTCGCGGCCACCGAGCCGATGCCGAGCCCGAGGCCGCAGAGCGCGGAGGCGACGCCCACGCCGGTCACCGAGGGCCAGCCGCAGAGCAGGACGTTGCCGGCGGCGACGGTGCCGAGGCCGCACCCGAGGGTGGGACCCCAGCCCAGCGTGCCGAGCAGTCGCGGGGCCAGGGCCGACCCGACGACCGCGAGCACGCTGACCGTGACCAGCAGCCCGGCCGCCTGCAGCGGGGTCAGCTGCAGGTCGTCCTGCAGGACGAGGGCGGCGAGGGTGATCGACGAGCTGGTGGTCGCGGTGTTGGCGAAGGAGCCCAGGGCACCCCAGCGCAGCACCGGCGCGCGCCGGGCGGCGGCGTCGACCAGCGGCGCCTGCGCCCGCCTCTCGACCAGCGCGAAACCGAGCGCGGCCAGGGCTCCGGCCGCCGTCGCCGCGGCGCCGACCACGATCGCGCCGTGCTCGCCGAGCAGGGTGGTCCCGGCGACCACGCCCATCGCCGCGCCGGTGAGCAGCACGGCCGACGGCCAGCCGATCGCGGTGCGGGCCGGCTGTGGCGGGTCGCGCGGCACGGTGCGCAGGACCGCGACCGCGAGCACCACGGCCAGCCCGATGGTCGACCAGAACACCGCCCGCCACGACGCGAACTCGGTCAACACGCCGCCGACGACGAACCCGGCAGCCCCGGCGGCGGCCCCGGCGGCGCTCCACCCCGCCACCGCGCGCCGGCGCGCCTGCCCTTCGGGCACCACCGTGGTCAGCAGGCGGAGCGCGGCCGGGACCGACGCCGCGGCCGCCACGCCCTGCAGGGCGCGGGACGCGACCAGCAGCCACACCGACGGCGCGAGCGCACCGAGCACCGACGCCGCCGCGAAGACCCCGAGGGACCACAGGACCGTCCGCCGGTGGCCGACCCGGTCGCCCACCCGCGCGGCGACCATCAGCAGCCCGCCGAAGAACATCGCGTAGGCGGTGACGATCACGGTGCCCTCGGCGGTCGTGGCACCGAGGTCGGTCAGCATCCGCGGCAGCGCCGTGATCACCACGGTCACCCCGAGGACGTCGACGAACTGCACCCCGCACAGCGCGACGGCGACGGGGCCCGAGCGCACGCCGCCGCGGGCAGGGGCGAGCTCGTCTCCGGTCGGTCCGGCCATTCCGCCAACCTCGCACACGCCACCGACAGTCACCGGTCTGATCGACAACCACCACGGCCGGCCCGGGCGGCGTGGTTCAGCCCGGGCGGAGGTCGGTGACCGGCAGGCCGTACCCGGTGCGCAGGCGCTCGGCCACGAGCGAGCGGTGGCACGCCCCCGGATCGCGCTCGACGCAGAACAGGGCGGTCGTCGAGTCGCCCGGGAGCCCGGCCACGAGCCCGCCCAGGTCGAACGGGTCGAGGATCTCGCTGGTGTAGCGCTCGACGTACGCCGGCGCGAGCGCGATGCGGCTGCGCTTGCCCACGCCCCGCCGGTCGTCCTCCCGGTACTGCAGCCGGCGCAGCTCGGTCGTCGGCGCCAGCTCCTTGACGTGCCGGTAGCCGATGCCCGCCGCGGCGAGCGCGCGCTGGAGCCGCACCGAGTTCGCCCACGGGTAGTCGGGGCCCCGGACACCGCGGCGCTGGCGCAGGTCGAGCAGCAGACCCACGCCCGCGCCGGCGAGCTCGTCGAGGAAGGCGCCGGCCGTGGAGCCGTAGACCCCGATCGTCGCGATGCGCCTCATCGCCGCGCCCGCCGCCGCACTACGGCACGAGCGCCGGCTGGTCGACGGCCCACAGCCAGGACCCGTCCGGCTGGCGACGGGCGACCTCGACGGTCACCTCGCCGGTGGTCAGCGTGCTCGCGGTCAGGGCCAGGTCGCCGCTCACCAGGGCGGGGTGCTGCCGGCCCGGGGAGAGCACCGGGGCGGCCGCGACGAACTGCTCGTAGACCTCGCGGATCTCCGCGTGCCCGGTCGCGAGGTTGCCCGGCGGGAACGCCAGCACGGCGTCCGGCTCGTACAGCGCCACCAACCCCTCGACGTCGCCCGCGTTGGCGCGCTCGACGAAGTACCTGCCCAGGTCGTTCGGATCGGCGGCCACCGGCTTGGTCATGCCGAGCACCGGGCCGCGGACTCGGGGTGGGGCGGTCGGGTGCCGTTATCCTGTTTCGTGATCATGCTGGTGAGCCTCCCAGGCAATCACGACATCTTGTGTCGTGTATTCCTGCGAGAATCGTCGGATGCGAGCTGACCGGTTGGTCTCGCTGGTGCTGCTGCTGCGCCAGCGCGGCCGGCTGCCTGCGGCCACGCTGGCCCGCGAGCTGGAGGTCTCCAGCCGGACCGTGCTGCGCGACATCGAGGCGCTGTCCGCGGCCGGCGTGCCGGTCTACGCCGAACGCGGCCGGCTCGGCGGCTTCGCGTTGCTGCCCGGCTTCCAGACCGAGC
>JASLAP010000059.1 GCA_030147065.1 Pseudonocardia sp.
AGCCCGGACCACTTGAGGCCCTCCAGGGTGATGCCGCCGTGCCCGTGCACCAGGCCCTTGGGCAGCCCGGTGGTGCCGGAGGTGAACAGCACCCACAGCGGGTGGGAGAACTCCACCTGCTCGAACACCAGCGGCTCGTCCCGGTCCAGCAGCTCGGCCCACGGCGTCGAGCCGTCGGGGTGCGGCCGGTCGAACACGTACGGCACGTGGACGACGTGGCGCAGGGTCGGCAACTGCTCGCGCAGCTGCGCGACGACGTCGGCGCGGTCGATCTCCTTGCCGTTCCAGTGGTAGCCGTCCGTCGCGATGAGCACGCTGGGCTCGAGCTGCGCGAGGCGACCGACGGTGCCCTCGGCGCCGAAGTCCGGGGAGCAGCACGCCCACACCGCGCCGACCGCGGCGGCAGCGAGGGAGGCGATGACCGCGTGCTCGGTGTTCGGCAGGTAGGCGCAGACCCGGTCGCCGGGTCGCACGCCCGCCCGGCGCAGCCAGCCGGCCGCCGCCGCCACCGACCGGCGCAGGGCGCCGAAGGTGATCTCGCGCGCGGGCCGGCCACCTTCCTGGACGCACAGCAGCGCGGTGGCGTCGTCGGCCCCCCTGCGCACCGCGTGCTGCGCCCAGTTCAGCCGCGCCCCGGTGAACCAGCGGGTGTGCGGCATCGGGTCGGCGGTGCGCACCCGCGTCCACGGCTCGGAGAAGTCGACCTCGTAGTAGTCGACCAGGGAGATCCAGAACCGGTCCAGGTCCTCGACCGACCAGGCCCGGAAGGCGTCGTGCTCTGGGAACGACCGCCCCTCGCGCACCTCCAGCCAGTTCAGGTACTCGCGCAGTGCGGACCGCTCGATGCGGGCAGCCGACGGGCTCCAGAGCGTGTCGGTCATCGGCACCGCCTCACCGGGAGAGCGTCGACGACCGGGGTCGTCGCACGGTCCGTCCTGCGCCGACAGGTCCTGCCCGGCGTGCCCGGACCCTACGGTCGGCACCCCGCTGCCGCCGAGGCCGCCTGACCAAGCCGGTAGGTCGGTCGGACACCCCGGGCCGGTTCGTCACTTACGCTCAACCGCCCTGGTGGGAGCGGTGGGAAACGTGCGGGGGCCGCCCGGGTGGACCGCTCTGACGATGAGACCTCGACGAGGAGGCCGCACGCATGAAGCTCGCTCTCTACCTTCCGAACTTCCGCGACGAGGTGACGGTCAAGGAACTGGAGGACCTCACCGCCCGCGCCGAGGAGCTCGACTTCGACTCCGTCTGGACGCTCGACCGGATCGTCGTCCCGGAGGCCTCCGACCGCGCGGAGCTGCAGTTCCCGTTCGGCATGATGACCGATTTCCCCCCGGGCATGCCGGTCATCTCCCGGGGCAAGTGGTTCCAGGGCATGACGCTGATCCCGTGGTTGGCCGCGAAGACCACGAAGGTCCGGATCGGCATGAGCATCATCGACACCCCGTACCGGGCCCCGGCGGTGCTCGCCGCCGAGCTCGCCACCCAGGACCACCTGTCGGGCGGCCGGCTCAACGTCGGCGTCGGCTCCGGCTGGATGCCCGAGGAGTTCGCCGCCGCCAGCGTCGCGCACCTGTTCCCGCGCCGGCACGCCCACGTGCGCGAGACGATCGAGATCATGCAGGGCATCTGGACCAACGAGCTGTTCGAGTACCACGGCGAGTTCGCCGACTTCCCGCTCAGCGGGTTCGGCCACAAGCCGATCCAGCAGCCCGGCCCGCCGATCTACTTCTCCGGGCTGAAGGACGCGGGGCGCTCGGCCAAGCGCATCGCGAAGTACGGCCTGTCGGGCTGGATCGGCATCCAGGACAGCCCCGAGGACATCCGGCGCTGGAAGGCCGAGATGGAGCGCGAGCTGAACGAGCTCGGCCGCGGCTTCCCCGACGACTTCGACATGTGCAGCATGATCTGGTTCGTCATCACCGACGAGCCGATGGACCAGACCCCGGCGGGGAAGGCCACGAACCTGCTGGCGGGCTCGGCCCAGCAGATCGAGGACATGCTCAAGCGCTACCGGGACGCCGGCCTGACGATGCCGCTGCTGTGGCCGCCGTTCCGCGACGTGCCGACCGCCAAGACCCTCGACGACCTCAAGCGCCTGACCGAGGAGATCATGCCCAAGGTCAACACCGGCTGAGCGGCAGCCGGCGGCCGGTCCCTCCGATGCGGTGCCGGGCCTTCCGGTCGCCGCCCGGCCGGCCCAGGCCGTCACCTCCATCGACACCACCGGACCGCCCAGGCGGCGCCCGACGGTGCCGCCCGTCCTGATCACCGCGTCGCCGGGCCGCGTACCGCACGCTGGGAGCCCGCTGGGAATCCCACGGCCGGCCCGCTCCCGTCCCCCGGTCCGGCCGGGGCGGGCCGGGCCCGCTCCCGGCGCGCGCGCAGCAACTCCCGGGAAACGGTCAGCCGGCCCCGCCAGGCTCGTCGGCGGGTGATCGGTTCGACACGGAGGAGCGCGGATGATCGAGGCACGCAGCCTCACCAAGCGGTACGGGACGACCCTCGCGGTCGACGGGTTGAGCTTCGCGGTCCGGCCGGGCGTCGTCACCGGCTTCCTCGGCCCGAACGGGTCCGGCAAGTCGACCACGATGCGGATGGTCCTGGGCCTGGACCGGCCCACCGGCGGCACGGTGATCGTGGACGGCGTCGTCTACCCGGACCTGCCCGCGCCGATGCGCGCCGTGGGTGCCCTGCTCGACGCCCGGGCCGTGCACGGTGGCCGCACCGCGCACCAGCACCTGCGGTGGCTGGCCGCCAGCAACCGGATCCCGGCCGCCCGGGTCGACGAGGTGCTGGAGCTGGTCGGGCTGGCGGCCGTGGCCGGCAAGCGGGTGCGCACGTTCTCGCTGGGGATGAGCCAGCGGCTGGGGATCGCCGCGGCCCTGCTGGGCGACCCGGCCGTGCTGCTGTTCGACGAGCCGGTCAACGGGCTCGACCCGGAGGGCATCCACTGGATCCGGTCGCTGGTGCGCTCCCTCGCCGCGGAGGGCCGCACCGTGCTGGTCTCCAGCCACCCGCTGAGCGAGATGGCGCTGGCCGCCGACCACCTGCTGGTGATCGGCCCGGGGCGGCTGATCGCCGACGCCGCGGTGGACGAGATCATGGGCGCGGTCGCCGACGAGGGGGTGCTGACCGCCGCCGAGATCGGCGCCCTGGCCGCGCGCCACGCGGTCGCGCTGACCGAGCTGACGCCGCGCCGGCCTTCGCTGGAGGAGGCGTTCATGGCGCTGACCCGCGACAGCGTCGAGTACCGCGTCGGGGACGCGGCC
>JASLAP010000060.1 GCA_030147065.1 Pseudonocardia sp.
TGCTGACCCTGCTGTTCCGGTTCATGCGCCCGCTGGTCGAGGCCGGGCACGTGTTCCTGGCCCAGCCGCCGCTCTACAAGATCAAGTGGGGTGGCCGGGGCGCCCAGCCGGAGTTCGCCTACACCGACCGCGAGCTGCAGGGCCTGCTGCAGGCCGGCCGGGAGGCCGGCAAGAAGATCCCGAAGGACGAGGGCGTCCAGCGCTACAAGGGCCTCGGCGAGATGAACGCCAAGGAGCTGTGGGAGACCACCATGGACCCGGCCCACCGGGTGCTGCTCCAGGTCACCCTGGACGACGCGGCCACCGCCGACGAGCTGTTCTCCGTCCTGATGGGCGAGGACGTCGAGTCCCGGCGCTCGTTCATCACCCGCAACGCCAAGGACGTGCGGTTCCTGGACGTCTAGCGGCTCCGTCGCAGCACGGCAGCCGACGCCCCCGCAGGTCCCGCACGAGAGAAGGACGATGACCGACACCCTGGACCCCACCCTGCCGCCGGCCGGGCCGCCCGGCGGCGGCGGCGGCCACGACCGCACCGAGCCGGTCGACATCCAGCAGGAGATGCAGCGCTCCTACATCGACTACGCGATGAGCGTGATCGTCGGCCGGGCGCTGCCGCTGGTCGAGGACGGGCTCAAGCCGGTGCACCGGCGGGTGCTGTACTCGATGGGCGAGAACGGCTTCCGCCCCGACCGCAGCTACGTCAAGTGCGCCCGCGTGGTCGGCGAGGTGATGGGGAACTACCACCCGCACAGCGACACGTCGATCTACGACGCGCTGGTGCGGCTGGCCCAGCCGTGGGCGCTGCGCTACCCGCTGATCGACGGCCAGGGCAACTTCGGCTCCCGCGGCAACGACCCGGCTGCCGCCATGAGGTACTGCGTCACCGGCGACACCCGGGTCCGGATGGCCGACGGGTCGTCCCTGCGGATCGGGGAGATCGTGCCGGGCGCCGCGCCGAACAGCGACAACCCGGTCGACCTCAAGGTGCTCGACCGCAGCGGTGACCCGGTGCGCGCCGAGATGTTGTTCCACTCCGGCGAGCACCCGACGCTGCGGGCCCGCACCGCCGAGGGCTTCGAGTTGACCGGGACGCACAACCACCCGGTGCTCTGCCTGGTCGACGTCGTGGGTGTGCCGACGCTGCTGTGGAAGCTCATGGAGGAGCTCCGCCCGGGGGATCGGGTGGCCCTGCAGCGCACCGCGCCCGAGGACACCGGCGTCTGGGAGACCTCCGAGGCGATGACGTCGTTCCTGATGGGGGCGTTCGTCAGCGAGGGCTTCATCTCCGCCGGCCGGGCCGGGTTCAACAACATCGACGAGGAGTTCTTCGCGCTCGTCGTGGCCGCCTACGACTTCGTGGTCGGTGGGCCCCGGTACGTGTACTCGCGGCAGATCGCCTCCGGCTCGCTGCTGCACGAGTTGGACATCCACAACCTGGCGGCGCTGCAGGCCAGCCCGCTCGGCGAGCTGACCGGCCGGGCCGCGGACAAGATCGTGCCCGCGTACGTGTGGTCGGGTTCGGCGGCCCGCAAGCGCCACTTCCTCCAGGCGCTGTTCACCGGCGACGGATCCTGCTCGGCCCTGCCGCGTGGCACCGTCCAGGTCTCCTACTCCACCTACAGCGAGCAGCTCGCCAAGGACGTGCAGCAGCTCCTGCTGGAGTTCGGGGTCGTGTCCCGCCGCTACCGGCACGCCACCGGCGAGCACAAGGTCGTCGTGACCAACCGGCGGGACGCCCGGCTGTTCGCGACCAGGGTGGGCTTCCTGGGCGCCAAGCAGACCAAGCTGAGCGAGATCCTCGGCGCCGAGGCACCGCGCAGCCGCTCCATGAGCAGCGATCACGTCCCCGGACTCGCCGCGTTCCTGCGCGCGCACGGTGCGACCACCTACGCCGACCGCGACTGGCTCCGACGCAACAACGTCGACCGCATCGAGCGGTGGGAGCACCGCGCCGAGGAGATCCTGGCGCACATCTCGGATCCCGATGCCCGGGCGATCGCCCACGAGCTGGCCGGCGGGCGGTTCTACTTCGCCCCGGTCGAGACGATCGAGGACGCGGGGGTCCAGCCGGTCTACAGCATCCGGGTGGACACGGCCGACCACTCCTTCGTCACCGACGGTTTCGTCAGCCACAACACCGAGTGCCGGCTCTCGCCGTTGGCGATGGCCATGTTGCAGGACATCGACGAGGACACCGTCGACTTCTCCGACAACTACGACGGCAAGGCGCAGGAGCCCGACGTACTGCCGTCGCGGGTGCCCAACCTGCTGATCAACGGCAGTGCCGGGATCGCGGTCGGGATGGCCACCAACGTCCCGCCGCACAACCTGCGCGAGGTCGGCTCCGGCGTGGTGTGGGCGCTGGACAACTGGGAGGCCACCGACGACGAGCTGCTCGCGGCCCTGATGGAGCGGATCAAGGGCCCGGACTTCCCGACCTCCGGCCTGATCGTCGGCCGGGACGGGATCGAGCAGGCCTACCGGACCGGGCGCGGCTCGGTCCGGATGCGCGCGGTGGTGGAGGTCGAGGAGGACGCCAAGGGGCGCACCATCCTGGTCGTCACCGAGCTGCCCTTCCAGGTCAACCCGGACAACCTGATCGAGTCGATCGCCAGCCAGCACCGCGACGGCAAGCTCACCGGCATCTCCGAGATCAACGACGAGTCGTCGGACCGCATCGGCATGCGGATCGTCATCACGCTCAAGCGCGACGCGGTCGCCAAGGTCGTGCTGAACAACCTCTACAAGCACACTCAGCTGCAGGAGACGTTCGGCGCCAACATGCTCGCCCTGGTCGACGGGGTGCCGCGCACGCTGCGCCTCGACGAGCTGGTGCGCTACTACGTCGAGCACCAGGTCGAGGTGATCGTCCGGCGGACCCGTTACCAGCTGCGACGGCACCAGGAGCGGTCGCACGTCCTCGAGGGTCTGCTGGTCGCGCTCGACCATCTGGACGAGGTGATCAACCTCATCCGCAACGCCGAGTCCGCGGACACGGCCCGCGGCGAGCTGATGAGCCGGTACGAGCTGTCGGAGATCCAGGCCACGGCCATCCTCGACATGCAGCTGCGCCGGCTCGCCGCCCTCGAGCGGCAGCGGATCACCGACGAGTACGCC
>JASLAP010000090.1 GCA_030147065.1 Pseudonocardia sp.
CCTGCCCGGCCGGCGGAGCGGCCGGGACGGGCGCTCCCGGCTGGGGCCCGCCGCCCGCCCGGCCCGCGACCCCGCCGGCCGCGGCCGGCGGCCGGATCGACCTGAGCAAGGGCAAGGTGTCGCTGGCCAAGCGGCAGACCGTGTCGCTGACCAAGGGCGCGGGCACCCCGCCGCTGCGCCGGGTGGCGATGGGCCTGGGTTGGGACCCGGCCGCGCACGGGCGCAACATCGACCTGGACGCCTCGGCGATCGTCATCGGGTCGCGGGGCAAGAAGACCGACTCGGTGTGGTTCATGAGCAAGAGCGCCTGCCGCGGCGCGATCGAGCACTCCGGGGACAACCTGACCGGCCACGGCGGTGGCGACGACGAGACGATCACCGTCGACCTGCAGGCGCTGCCCGCCGACACCCAGGCCGTCGTGTTCACCGTCAACTCGTTCCAGGGCCAGAAGTTCACCGACGTCCGCTCGGCCTACTGCCGGCTGATCGACCTGGACACCGGCGCCGAGCTGGTCCGCTACGACATCACCGACTCCCAGGCCCGCACCGGGCTGGTGATGAGCGTGCTGCGCCGCGGCCAGGGGTCCTGGGAGATGACCGCCATCGGCGAGTTCGAGGACGGCCGCACCGTCCGGTCGATGTACAAGGTCGCCGAGCGGATCGTGGCCGGGCTGGGCACGGGCTGGTAGCCCGGGGTGCAGCGGCTGGGGGAGACGGAGACGGTCAACGCCCGGGTGCTGGACGCCCTGCGGGCCGCGGTGGTCAGCGGGGAGCTGGCGCCGGGGACGCTGCACTCGGTGCAGACCCTGGCCACCCAGCTCGGCGTCTCGCGCACCCCGGTCCGCGAGGCGCTGATCAAGCTGGCCCAGCAGGGCATGGTCCGGTTCGAGCGCAACCGCGGCGTGCGGGTGCTGCAGACCACCGTGCACGACCTGGAGGAGGTCTTCGCGCTGCGGCTGCTGCTGGAGGTGCCGGCCACCCGCCGGGCCTGCGAGCTGCTCGACGCGGCCGGGCGCAAGGAGCTGCGCCGGCTGTTCTCCGGGATGCAGCGGGCCGCGGAGGCCGACGACGAGTTCCGGCTCTGGGAGTACGACCGGCGGTTCCACCAGGCGCTGATCGCGGCGTCGGGCAACACCCGGCTGGTGGCCTTCGTCGACGCGCTGCGGGACTCGGTGCTGCGCCAGGGCGTGTCGACCGCCCGGTCGTCG
This sequence comes from Pseudonocardia sp., assembly GCA_030147065.1. Taxonomy (GTDB): domain Bacteria; phylum Actinomycetota; class Actinomycetes; order Mycobacteriales; family Pseudonocardiaceae; genus Pseudonocardia. The sequence goes on from JASLAP010000090.1 coordinate 1,209, forward strand.
CGCTCGCTGACCGACATCGTGGCCGAGCACCGCGACGTCCTGGACCGGGTGGAGGCCGGTGACGCCGACGGCGCGGCGGCCGCGATGCGCCGGCACGTCCTGCACACCGCGACCCTGCTGATCGCCCAGGAGGGCGGCGGGGTGGCCGTCTCGCTGGACTGGACGGGGCCGGGCTAGATCGGCGGGCTGGATCGGGGCGACCCTGGTCGAGCGGGGGGCCGCGGCGTTGACGGGTGGAGTGCTACATGCCACCGTGATCGTCGCCCGGGTCGCGCCCACCCTCCACCGTCGAAGGGACCTCCATGGCCACCGCGAACAAGGTCACCGTCATCCCGTGCGGGGCGATGACCGCCGACCTCACCTGGCTGCTGCTCAAGCCCGGCCGGTCGATCACCGACCGCAGCTCGAAGAACAACCCCGCGCCGTGGGTCGACGTGCCCACGCACTGCGTGCTGGTGGAGACCGACGAGGGCCGCATCCTCTGGGACACCAGCTGCCCGCGGGACTGGGAGGATCGCTGGGGGCCGACCGGGCTGCAGGAGTTCTTCCCCTACGACAAGGTCGGCGAGGACGAGTACCTGGACTCCCGGCTCAACCAGCTGGGCATCGGGCTCGACCAGATCGACTACGTGATCCTGTCGCACCTGCACTTCGACCACGCCGGCAACGCGCAGATGTTCAAGAGCACCGGCGCCAAGCTGGTCTGCCACGAGAAGGAGCGCGACTTCGCGTTCGGCTTCGACGGCCTGTTCACCGGGGCGCACCTGAAGACCGACTACGAGGGCCTGGAGTTCCAGACCGTCTCCGGGGACACCGAGTTCCTGCCCGGGGTCACCCTGATCGAGACCCCGGGGCACACCGTCGGCACCATGTCGATGCAGGTCGACCTGCCCGACACCGGCACGATGATCTTCACCTCGGACGCGGTGTACATGGGCGAGAGCTGGGGCCCGCCGGCCACCCCGGCGGCGATCGTGAACAACCTGGAGCAGTTCTACTCCTCGGTGGAGAAGCTGCGCGGGATCCAGGAGCGGACCGACGCGACCATGGTGTTCGGCCACGACGCCGAGCAGATCCACCAGCTGCGGGTGGCGCCGGAGGGGTCGTACACGTGACGGCGCCGGGTGTGGAGCTGACCGAGGAGACCATCTTCACCTGGGGCGCGCCGCCGCTGAAGTTCGGCGCCGGGGCGGCCGACGAGGTCGGCTTCGAGATGTCGGGCCACGGCGTGCGCCGGGTGCTGATCATCACCGACCCCGGGATCAGCGCGCTGGGGATCCCGCAGCGGATCGCGGACAACCTGCGCCGCTACGACATCGACTCGGAGATCTTCGACGGGGTGCACGTCGAGCCGACCGACGACTCGATGAACAAGGCCACCGAGTACGCCCGCGTGCAGGGCCCGTGGGACGGGTTCGTCGCGGTCGGCGGCGGATCGGCGATCGACACCGCCAAGGCGATCAACCTGCTGACCAGCCACCCCGGCGAGCTGATGGACTACATCAACAAGCCGATCGGCGGCGCCAAGGTGCCGCCGGGGCAGCTCAAGCCGCTGATCGCGATCCCGACCACGGCCGGCACCGGCTCGGAGTCCACCGCGATGTGCGTGCTGGACATCCTGTCGATGAAGGTCAAGACCGGGATCAGCCACTGGCGGCTGCGCCCGACCCTGGCCGTGATCGACCCGCTGCTGACGATGTCGCTGCCGCCGGAGGTCACCGCGGCGTCCGGGATGGACATCGTCTGCCACGCGGTGGAGTCCTACACGGCGCGGTACTACACCACGTTCGACCGCAAGAAGCCCGAGGAGCGGGTCACCTACTGCGGCTCGAACCCGGTCTCGGACCTGTGGTGCGAGAAGGCGATGAACCTGATCGCGCAGTCGTTCCGCACGGCCGTGCACGAGGGCGGCAACCTCGAGGCGCGGTCGAACATGATGATGGCCGCGACGTTCGCCGGGATGGGCTTCGGCAACTCCGGGGTGCACATCCCGCACGCCAACGCCTACCCGATCGCCGGGATGGTCAAGGACTACCGGCCGGCCGGCTACCCGCAGGACGAGCCG
>JASLAP010000181.1 GCA_030147065.1 Pseudonocardia sp.
GGCACGGCCTCCCCGCGCTGCCACCAGACGATCAACAGCATGACCACCAGGGCCGGCACGAGCGCGCGCAGCAGACCGGAGAACGTACGCCCGGTTCCATGGTCCGTCGAGGTGCTCACCGTCCCATTGTCACCGGTGCCCGGCCGACCCCGCCGTCTGGGAGGATGCCCGGACATCTGGGTTCCCCCAGTGCGCACCCCGGAGGCCGCCGTGACCGATGTCCCGCCCGAGCTCGCAGTCCACCGGGAGGCGCCGGACCGCAACCTGGCCCTGGAGCTGGTGCGGGTCACCGAGGCGGCTGCGATGGCGGCCGGCCGCTGGGTCGGCCGCGGCGACAAGAACGGTGGGGACGGCGCATGGCGTCCACCGCCGCGCCGTCGCCGCCGTTCTTGTCGCCGCGGCCCACCCAGCGACCGGCCGCCATCGCAGCCGCCTCGGTGACCCGGACCAGCTCCATCGCCAGGTTGCGGTCGGGCGCCTCCCGGCGGCGCTCCTTGGGTTCGTGCGGGGTGGTCATCTCGCGGCCTCCTCCTCCCCCGGCACTGCACGGCGGCGCCGCTCGGCAGGCACGCGGGGACCGATCGATCCTGGCAGACCGGGTGCGTCGGCGGGCGGTCGTCGACCCCGGATCGCTCCGATGAGAGCAGACGCACGTCGCGGCCGCCCGGTCAGGTCCCCGGCGTGCGGTGCCGGGCGATCAGGTCGCGGGCGGCGTCGGCCACGGCGTCCGGCCTGACCAGGGGGATGGTGACGTGGGAGGCGTCCGGCAGCGCGCGGTGCTCGCCGCGCGGGAGCGCGGCCGCGACCGCGTCGAACAGGCGCCGGCTGCCGTCGATCTGCGCGCGCACGTCCTCCTCGGTCTGGAACACGGTCCGCTCCGCGCCGACGGCGCTCCCGGACAGGACGATCACCGGGACGTCCGGCAGCGGCCCGCCGCCACGGCCGGCCGTTCACCACCTCGCAGCTGCGCGAGCGGCTCCCGGACGTCCCCAAGGCGACCATGTACCGGCACGTCGACCCGCTGGTCGACCACGACCTGGTCGAGGTGGTCGGCGAGGAGCGCAAAGGCGGGCGCCGTCGAGCGGACCTACCGGCTGCACATCCCCCGCACCGTGATCGACGGCGCGGCGATGAGCCTGGACGACCACCGGCGCGGCTTCGCGGCCGGGATCGCGTCGCTGCTCGGGGAGTTCGAGGCGTACCTCGACCGGGAGGGCGCCGACCCCACCGCCGACATGGTGACCTACCGGCAGGCCCCGCTGTGGCTCACCGACGCCGAGAAGCAGGAGCTGTACGCGGACTTCGTGGCCGCCGTGCGGGCCCGCGCCCACCACGACCCGTCCCCGGACCGCCGGCGCCACCTGCTGGCCACGATCATGTTCCCGACCGGGCCGCGGCCGACCCGGCCCGCGCCTCGGCGAGCCGGACCGCCGCGATCTGGGACAGTGGGGTGGTGAGTGCGGATCGGGAGCCGGCGCGGTCGAAGCCGCCGCGCTCGGCGCTGAGCATGCGCGACATGCTCGTCGCCCTGGGCCTGCTGGCGGTGGTGGTCCTGACGTTCGCCGGGTTGACCGGGTCGTGCTCGTTCTCCCCCGGCGGGCCGACGGTGGACGCCTCCCGGCTGCCCGTGGTGGACGCGCCGGCCGAGCTGCGCCGGATCGCGCCGACGGTGCCGTTCCCGGTGCGGGTGCCCGCGGTTCCCGCGGACTGGCGGGCCAACAGCGTCGACCAGGACCGGATCCCGGCCCCCGGCGAGCCCGCCGACGCGTCGAGCAACCGCGCCGTGCGCACCGGCTACATCACCGCGGAGGGCCGCTACCTGCGGCTGCTGCAGAGCGACGCCCCCGAGCCCGCGCTGCTCGCGGTGGAGTCGGGCGGCGAGCCGCTGCCCGGGCTGGGTGCGGTGGACGTGTCCGGGGTGACCTGGGTCGGCTACGGCCGCGAGGGCGAGGAGCCGGTGCGCATCGCCGAACTGCCCGGCAGCGCGCCGGTCCGGGTACTGATCACCGGCAGCGGCACCGAGGACGAGTTCCGCGTCCTGGCCGGCGCCGTCGCCACCGGCGAGGTCCTCCCGGGTCGTGAGTGAGTTTCATGCCCATGGGCATGAAACCCGCTCACGAGGTGTCGAGGACTTCCTGCACCCGCTCGCGGGCCCCGGCCAGCTGCTCCTCGCAGCGGCGGGCCAGCGCCTCGCCGCGCTCCCACAGCGCCACCGACTCGTCCAGGCCCAGTCCGCCGGTCTCCAGGGTGCGCACCACCTCGGCGAGCTCGTCGCGGGCCTGCTCGTAGCCCAGGGTCTCCACCGCAGGCCGGTCGGTCATGTCGTGCTCGCTCTCGCTCGCCGGGTCCGCGGCCGGCCGGTCGCGGTGCCCGTGGTCGATGGCTCGGTGGCGGGATCGACGGCGGCGACCACCGCCCCGTCGGCCACCCGGACCCGCAGCCGGTCGCCCGGGCCGACCTCGCCGACCGACCGCAGCACCGGCAGCGGCCCGCCGTCGCCGTCGGCCGGCATCCGCTGCACCACCGCGTACCCGCGGGCCAGCGTGGCCGCCGGGCCCAGGGTGGCCAGCCGGGCCCGGACGTGGTCCAGGTCGCTGCCGCGCCGGTCCAGCCCGCGCAGGACGCAGGACCGCGCCGCCTCGCGCAGCCGCTCGACCTCGCCCGCCCTGGCGTCGATCGCGCGCAGCGGCTCGGCCAGCACCGGGCGCCCGCGCAGCGCGGCGAGCAGCCGCTCCTCCCGGTCGACCCAGCCGCCCAGCGCGCGCCGGGCGCGGTCGCGCAGCCCGGCGATCCGGGCGGTCTCCTCGGCCAGGTCCGGCACCAGCCGGCGGCCGGCCTCGGTGGGGGTGGAGCAGCGGACGTCGGCGACGTGGTCGACCAGCGGCGTGTCCGGCTCGTGCCCGATCGCCGAGACGACCGGGGTGCGGCAGTCGACCACCGCCCGGCACAGGGTCTCGTCGGAGAACGGCAGCAGGTCCTCCACGCTGCCACCGCCGCGGGCCAGCACGATCACGTCGACGTCCGGGTCGCGGTCGAGCACCCGCAGCGCGTCCACGATCTGCGGGACGGCCAGGGCGCCCTGCACCGCGACCGGCTCGATCCGGAACCGCACCGCCGGCCAGCGGGCCTGCGCGTTGGTCACGACGTCGTGCTCGGCGGCCGACGCCCGGCCGGTGACCAGCCCGATGCAGCCGGGCAGGAACGGCGGTCGGCGCTTGCGGGCCGGGTCGAACAGGCCCTCGGCGGCCAGCAGCCGGCGCAGCCGCTCGATGCGGGCCAGCAGCTCGCCGACTCCGACCGCACGGATCTCGTCGACTCGCAGGCTCAGCGTGCCGCGGCCGAGGAAGAACGACGGCTTGCCGTGCACGACGACCCGGTTGCCCTCGGCGACCGCCGCCCCGCCGTCGCGGACCAGCCCGATCGGCGCCGTGAGCTGCAACGACACGTCAGCGGCCGGGTCGCGCAGGACGAGGAACGCGGTCCCGGTGCCGGCCCGGGCGGTGACCTGGGCGAGCTGGCCCTCCACCCACACCGCGCCCAGCCGGTCGACCCACTCGGCGATCTTGCGTGCGACCGTGCGCACCGGCCACGGCCGCTCCGCGGTCGGCGGCGTGGTCACCCGGCGGTGACCGTGGAGATCCGGTTGGTCAGCATCGTGACGAAGGCCGGCCGGTTCTCGTGCGCGCGCTCCCACTCCAGCAGCGCCCGCAGGTCGTCGGCGCTGAGCTTGCGCAGCCGGGCGCGCAGCTGCGGGATGGTCATGTCGGCGTAGCCGGGCAGCGCGTTCGGGCCGGCGCCACCGGCGGTCGGCTTGGCCGGGCTGGCCGGTTCCACCGGGCCGGCCAGGTCGGCGGCGCGGGAGCCGGCCGCCTTGCCGGGCAGCTCCTCGTCGGTGGCCGGCAGCGTGCTGCTCGCGGCTGCCTTCTCCGCGGTGACGCCGGCGGCAACGCCGGCGGAGTCGGGGGCGGGATCCGGCTCCGTCTCGGTCTCGGTCTCGGTCTCGGGCCGGGACGGGCGCAGTTCGGTGACGCTGCTGCGGCCGTTGCGGCGCGGTGGCTCGTCCTCGTCGAAGGTCGCCCAGCTCGGCTTCTCCTCCACCGGCCGCAGCGTGCCCAGTGCCCGATCGCCCTTGATGGCCAGCTCGGTGACCTTCTGCTGGACCCGCATCGAGGTCTGCAGCGCCTGGCTGACCGCGGTGACCGGGAACTCGACGACGAGCCGCGGCAGGTTGCCGACCTGTTCCACGGCGGTGGCGACCAGGCCGGCGGCGATCCGTACCGGCAGCGGCAGCGGCTTCATGCCCCCAGTGTCCATGACGCCAGTGTTCCCCATTCCGGCACGTCCGACCCCTCGACGGGGCGTGGCGGCCGTCGCTCCACCGGGTCCCGGCCGCGCACGTAGGCTGGGGTCATGTCCGGATCGAGCAGCAAGCGCGTCCTGCTGGCCAGCCCCCGCGGCTACTGCGCCGGCGTCGACCGGGCCGTGGAGGCCGTCGAGAAGGCGCTCGAGCAGCACGGGGCGCCGGTCTACGTGCGCAAGCAGATCGTGCACAACGTGCACGTGGTGGAGACCCTCGGCGCCCGCGGCGCGATCTTCGTCGACGAGACCGACGAGGTGCCCGAGGGCGCCCTGGTGGTGTTCTCCGCGCACGGCGTCTCGCC
>JASLAP010000501.1 GCA_030147065.1 Pseudonocardia sp.
CGTGGAACGCGGTGACCGGGGCGCGCTCCGCTGCTCCGGACCTCCGGTTCCACGTGGAACAGGTACAGCGACTCGATCCGTTCCACGTGAAACGGATCGCCAGGAAGGACCCGCGATGACCGACCCGGGTGAGCGGCTGCGGAGCAGCCTGGCCACCGACTCGGCATCCTCCGCCGGGGCGGACTGGGACAGCCCCATCGCCATGGAGGCTCTCCGCGCCACGCGCGTCCTGCATGCCGCCGATCAGGAGCCGTTCCCGGCCCCCAGCCGGATCCGCATCATCACGATCGCCAACCAGAAGGGCGGAGTCGGCAAGACGACGTCGACGGTGAACCTGGGTGTCGCCCTGGCCCTCTACGGCCTGCGCACCCTGGTGATCGATCTCGACCCGCAGGGCAACACCAGCACCGCCCTGGGGGTCGAGCACACGGTGGGCACCCCGTCGGTGTACGACGCACTGGTCGGCGACAGCACGCTGTCCGAGGTCGTGCATCCGACGACGGCGAGTCCGAACCTCCGGTGCGTGCCGGCGACGATCGACCTGGCCGGCGCGGAGATCGAGCTGGTGTCCGTGGTCGCCCGCGAGCACCGGCTGCGGCGGGCCATCGAGGCGCACATCCACGGTCTGCCGGCCGAGCAGCGCCCGCACTACGTCCTCATCGACTGCCCGCCCTCGCTCGGCCTGCTCACGGTCAACGCGCTCGTCGCGGCGGCCGAGGTGCTCATCCCGATCCAGTGCGAGTACTACGCGCTGGAAGGGCTGGGGCAGCTGCTGAGCAACATCGACCTGGTGCGCTCGCACCTGAACACCGCGCTGCACGTCTCGACGATCCTGCTGACCATGTACGACGGCCGCACCAAGCTGGCCGACCAGGTCACCAGCGAGGTGCGCAGCCACTTCGGCAAGACCGTGCTGCGCACGGTCATCCCGCGCAGCGTGAAGGTCTCCGAGGCGCCCGGCTACAGCCAGACCGTGCTGGCCTACGACCCCGGCTCGCGGGGCGCGATGAGCTACGTCGACGCCGCCCGGGAGATCGCCGAGCACGGCACCCGGATGGACCCGCCGCGACCCCGGGACGGACGGCAGTGACGATGGCCGAGCGCAAGGGCGGGCTGGGCCGCGGACTGGCGGCGCTGATCCCCACCGGCCCCGCGCCGGACCTGGGCGTGGCGACGATGTCCCCGGTGGAGCGGCCGTCCGGCTACCGCGGTCCGGCCGCCGTGGCGGCCGCCGACGCGATGGCCGAGCCGCCCGCCGTGTCGGGCACTGTGGGCGCCGCCGAGTACCGCGAGGTGCCGGTCGGGTCGATCCACCCCAACCCCAAGCAGCCCCGCACCGCCTTCGACGAGGAGGCGCTCGCCGAGCTGGAGCACTCGATCCGCGAGTTCGGGCTGCTGCAGCCGATCGTCGTGCGCGAGGTCTCCCCCGGCCGGTTCCAGCTCGTCATGGGCGAGCGGCGGTGGCGGGCCGCGCAGCGCGCCGGGTTGGAGCGGGTGCCGGCGATCGTCCGGCGCACTGGCGACGACGCGATGCTGCGCGACGCGCTGCTGGAGAACATCCACCGGGTGCAGCTGAACCCGCTCGACGAGGCGGCCGCCTACGAGCAGCTGCTGGCCGAGTTCGGCGTGACGCACACCGAGCTGGCCGACCGGCTCGGGCGCAGCCGCCCGGTGGTCACCAACACCATCCGGCTGCTCAAGCTGCCGGTGTCGGTGCAGCGCCGGGTCGCGGCCGGGGTGCTGTCGGCCGGGCACGCCCGGGCGCTGCTCGGCCTGGAGGACGCCGGGCAGCAGGAGGACCTGGCTACCCGGATCGTCGCCGAGGGGATGTCGGTGCGGGCGACCGAGGAGGCGGTGGTGCTGCTGCGCCGGCAGGGCCCGGCGCCGGCCCGTCCGACGCGCCGCCGCACCGGTCTGACCCCCGGCATGGAGAATCTCGCCGAGCGGCTCTCCGACTCGTTCGAGACCCGGGTCAAGGTCGAGTTCGGTCAGCGCAAGGGACGCATCGTCGTCGAGTTCGGCTCCGCCGAGGACTTCGAGCGGATCGCCCGGCTGATCGAGCGCTCCCCCGAGTAGCGATGTTCCACGTGAAACCACACGCCTGTGGTTTCACGTGGAACACGGTCAGCCGCCGCGCCGCACCGCCCGCTCCACCATCGCGCCGTACAGCTCGCCGAGGTCGGTGCCCGCGACCCGGGCCGCGAGCGGCAGCAGCGAGGTCTCGGTGAGCCCCGGCGAGACGTTCACCTCGAGCACCTGCACCCGGCCGTCCGCGTCGACGACGGCGTCCATCCGGGAGACGTCGCGCAGCCCGAGTAGCCGGTGCGCGGCGAGCGCGGTCTCCTCCAGGGCGGCCAGGCCGGCCGCGTCGAGCCGGGCCGGGCAGTGGAACGACGCGCCGCCGGGGGTGTAGCGGGCGGTGTAGTCGTAGACGCCGTCCCCGGTGTCCACCTCGACCGGCGGCAGCGCCCGCGGCTCGTCGCCGTCCTGCACGACCGCCACCGCGACCTCGGTGCCGACCACGAACCGCTCGGCGAGCACGGTGTCGGCGTAGGCCAGGCAGCTGACCATCGCCGACGGCAGGTCGGCCCGGTCGGCGACCACCTGCGCGCCCAGCGCCGAACCGCCCTGGTCCGGCTTGACCATCATCGGCAGCCCGAGCCGCTCCACCATCGCGCCGAGCACCGCCTGCGCGCCCAGCGCCCGGAAGGTGGTGTGCGGCAGCGCGACCCAGTCCGGGGTGTCCAACCCGGCCCGGGCCAGCTCGGCCTTCGCCGTCGGCTTGTCCCATGCGCGGCGGCAGGCCGGCGCGGGGGTCCCGACGAACGGCACCCCCAGCAGTTCCAGCACCGCCTGCAGCGAGCCGTTCTCCCCCTCGCCGCCGTGCAACGCGATGGCCACCGCGTCGGGCGGGTCGGTGCGCAGGCGCTCGACGAGTGCGCCGTCCATGTCCCACTCCCGCACCGACGCGCCGGACGCGCGCAGCGCGGCCGCCAGCCGCCGGCCGGACCGCAACGACACCTCGCGCTCGTGGGACAGCCCGCCGGCCAGCACGGCCACAGTTCTCTCGGTCACCGCAGCATTCTGCGGCACCCGCGATCTTCGACCGCCCCCGGACCGGATACCGGAAAGCCACGATCCTGCCCGCAGAGGGCAGGATCGTGGCTTTCCTGAACTCGGGGGTCAGGGAGTGTGCGGGCCGGGGCTCTGCGGACCGTTGCGCGGCTCGGCCCGGCCCAGCGACGCCCGCGGCGAGGTGCCGAAGGTGTGCATGACGTCCAGCTCCGCCTCCAGCACGCCGGCCAGCCGGCGCACCCCCTCGGTGATCCGCTCCGGGGTCGGGTAGCAGTAGGACAGCCGCAGCTGGCGGCTGCCCAGGCCGTCGGCGTAGAAGCCGGTGCCCGACGCGTAGGCCACCCGGGAGGTGACCGCGCGCGGCAGCATCGCCTTGGTGTCCACGCCCTCCGGGACGGTGAGCCAGACGTAGAACCCGCCGTCGGGCACGTTCCACGTGCAACCGTCGGGCAGGTGGGCCGCCAGCGCGTCCAGCATCGCGTCGCGCCGGTCGCGGTAGGCCTCGGTGAACGTCTTGATCTGGCTGCGCCAGTCGTGCCCGGCCAGGTAGCGCGACACCAGCATCTGGTTGAAGCTCGGCGGGCACAGCGTCGCCGACTCGGCGGCCAGCACCAGCCGGTCGCGGACCGCGGGCGGCGCCAGCGCCCAGCCCACCCGCAGCCCGGAGGCGAACGTCTTGGAGAACGACCCGAGGTAGATCACATCGCGGTCCATCGACCGCAGCGCCGGGTAGACCCGGCCGGTGAAGCCGAGCAGCCCGTACGGGTTGTCCTCGACGACCGCGACGCCGTACCGCGCGCAGATGTCCAGCACCTCGGCCCGGCGCTCGACCGAGAGCGTGACCCCGGCCGGGTTGTGGAAGTTCGGCACCGTGTACAGGAACTTCGGCACGATCCCCTGCGCGGCCAGGCTGCGCAGCGCGGCGGTCAGCAGGTCGGGGACCAGGCCGTGCTCGTCCATCGCGACGTGCACCACGCGGGCCTGGTAGGCCGCGAAGCTGCCCAGCGCCCCGACGTAGGACGGCCCCTCGGCCAGCACCACGTCGCCGGGGTCGCACAGGATCCGGGTGACCAGGTCGAGCGCCATCTGCGAGCCGACGGTGACCACCACGTCGTCCGGGTCGGCCCGGATCCCCTCCAGGGCCATCACCTCGCAGATCTGCTCGCGCAGCGCGGGCACGCCCTGCGCCGAGCCGTACTGCAGGGCCACCTGGCCCTCCCGGGCCACCAGGTCGGCGACCTCGCCGGCCAGTGCGTCCAGCGGCAGCGCGGCCAGGTTGGGCATGCCGCCGGCCAGCGAGACCACCTCCGGGCGGCTCGCCACCGCGAACAGCGCCCGGATCTCCGAGGCGGTCATGCCCGCGGTGCGCGCTGCGAACCGCTCGGCCGGCGCCGCCGCGGGAGCGGTGGCAGGTCGATCGGGCAGCGACGGAACCGGCTCGGGCACGGTGTCCTCCGGGGAGCGGTCGGGGGGTGACGTCGGGCCGTTCGAGTGTAACCAGGACGGGGGAACCCCCTGCCCTTCGTCGTGAATCCGGCACCGGTCGCAGCAACCGGGCTGTCGCCCGGGCCTGGATCGATCTACCGTCTACCTGTCGACGCATTCGGGGCGGCGGCAGTGTCCACCGTCGTCCGGCCGCCGGAGGTTCCCTTGTCCTGGCACGTGGCCGCCCTCACTCTGGACAATCTGGACGATCTGCCCAAGCGATGCCGGCGGTGCGTCTTCTGGGAGCTGTCCGAGCACCTGGGCAAGCAGGCCGCCGACTTCGGCTCCACCGAGCTGGAGAAGGAGGCCTGGGTCTCCGAGGTCCTGCTGGAGTGGGGGTCGTGCGGTCGGATCGTGCACGTCGGCGGCGTGTCGGCGGGCTACGTGATGTACGCGCCGCCGTCGGCGGTCCCGCGGGCGGCCGAGATGCCCACCGGACCGGTCAGCGCGGACGCCGTCCTGCTCACCACCATGCAGGTGCAGCCGGAGTTCTCCGGCGAGGGCCTGGGCCGGATGCTGGCCCAGGCGGTGGCCCGCGACCTCACCCGGCGCGGGGTCAAGGCGATCGAGGTGTTCGGCGAGCAGCGCCCGGGCACCGAGCCGGGCTGCCTGGTGCCGGCCGACTTCCTGCGCGCGGTCGGGTTCAAGACGATCCGGCCGCACCCGCGCTGGCCGCGGCTGCGGATGGAGCTGCGCTCGGCGATCACCTGGAAGGAGGACGTCGAGGCCGCGCTCGAGCAACTGCTCGGCACGATCACCATCCCGCTGCAGCCGGCCGACCCGGTGGGGGAGGTACCCACCCGGGCCTCGGTGTCGGTCTGCGGCCCGATCAGGGCCTGCTGAGCCGTTCGCTGCGGTCCCGCCGGCCCCGACCGGGGGTGATGGGGCCGGGGCCCGCCGAACCCCCCGCGCCGGCCCGGAGATCCACCGTGGCCGCCGAACGGTCAGATGGCCTGGGCGCCGCCCCGTTCGAGCTCGTAGGCCAGCACGTCGGAGAAGGTGAACGTGCCGGTGGGCTGGTCGTTCTGGCCGAGCAGGTAGAGCCGCTTGACCGCGACCAGGATCCCCTCGGCGACGACGTCGCGGAAGGCCGGGTCGAGCAGCCGGCGGCGGTCGCCCATGTTGGTCAGGTACCCGACCTCGATGCGGACCGTGGGCATCCGGGTGAGCCGCAGCAGCTCCCAGGTCCGGGCCTGGCTCCGGCAGTCCAGCAGCGGGGTGCGGGTGAGCAGCTCGCGCTGGATGTAGCCGGCCAGCGCCTCCCCGACCGTCGAGGTGGCCCCGGAGCCGTTGCCGAAGTGGTAGGTGGCCAGTCCCTGGGCGTGCATGCTCGGGTTGGCGTCGGTGTGCAGCGACAGCACCAGGTCGGCACCGGCCGAGTTGGCGAACGCCGCCCGCTCGGTCTCCGCCGGGCAGGTGTTCTCCTGCCGGGTGAGCATGGCCTCCATGCCGGTGGCCGACATCCGGCCGACGACCCGCCGGGCCAGGTCCCACATCAGGTCGGCCTCGGCGACCCCGGCCGCCACGACGCCGCGGTCCGGCCCGCCGTGCCCGGGGTCGACCACGATCCGCTTGCCGCGCAGGCGCGGTCCGGCCTGGCGCAGCAGCTCCTGCTCGCGCATCAGCCGCGGCCGGCCGCCGGTCACCTTGCGACCCAGCTGGCGCAGCGAGCGCAGCGTCGCCGGACCGCACAGCCCGTCCGGCACCAGGCCGTACTCCCGCTGGAACAGCCGCAGCGCGTGCTCGGTCTGCTCGTCGAACACCCCGCCGGGGCTGCCGGGGTTGAACCCGAGTTCGAGCAGCCGCTCCTGCAGCGTCAGCACGTCGTCGCCGCTCATCGGGGCGGAGACCATCAGCGCCAGCATCCGGTCGCCCAAGGTCCAGCCCGCCTCGCGCAGCGCGCGGTAGGTGGCCGGACCGACGATGCCGTCGGCGATCAGTCCGCGCTGTTGCTGGAACGCCCGCACGGCCTGCTCGGTGACGGCGTCGAACCGGTCGTGGTCCGGCTCCACCTGGTCGGCGATCAGCCCGAACCGTCGTAGCGTCGCCCGGATCTCGGCGACCGCCGGACCGCTGTCCCCTCGGCGCAGCAGCTGCATGCACTCCTCGCTCGCTGATCGACTAGCACCGTCGCGACAGTGCCGGGCGGGCACCATTGTGCCCTGCCGACACGCTGACGAGTGACAGCGGGGCGTACCCGGCGCGTCCCCGCCCTGCCACGGCTCGGGCCCGGCACGTGTGGTGCCGGGCCCGGGAAAGATGCCGTCAGTCGGACGAGAACTCCGGTCGTGTCTCCACGACGAGAAGTGTCAGCCCAGGTAGTCGGCCAGGTCCTTGAGCAGCGCGGCCTTCGGCTTGGCGCCGACGATCTGCTTGACCGCCTTGCCGTCCTGGAAGACGATCATGGTGGGGATGGACATCACGCCGTAGTCGCGGGCGGTCGCCGGGTTGGCGTCGATGTCGAGCTTGGCCACGGTCAGCTTGTCCTTGTTCTCACCGGCGATCTCGTCGAGCACCGGGGCGACCATCTTGCACGGGCCGCACCAGGCCGCCCAGAAGTCGACCACGACGGTCTTGCCGCTGTTGAGGACCTCCGTGCTGAACGAGTCGTCGGTGACGTCCACGGTGTTCCTGGCCATGCTGCTCTCCTTGTCTCGGGTGTGGGAAGTCGCGCGGGTCGGGGTCAGCCGACCACGCTGGCGACCTGCTCGGACGCCTGGCCGTAGCCACCGCCGGCCATCTCCGGCTCGATCGGGCCCTCGGCCAGCCAGCGCTCGGCGTCCATGGCGGCCGCGCAGCCGGAGCCGGCCGCGGTGATGGCCTGCCGGTAGTTCCGGTCGACGAGGTCACCACAGGCGAACACGCCCGGGATGTTGGTGCGGGTGCCGGGTGCGTCCACCAGGACGTAGCCGTCGTCGTCGGTGTCGACCTGGCCCTGGACCAGGCCGCTGCGCGGGTCGTGCCCGATCGCGACGAACATGCCGGTGACGTCGAGCGTCTCCTCCTCGCCGGTGCGGGTGTCGCGCACCTGCAGGCCGGAGACCGACTTCTCGCCCAGCACGCCCACCACCTGCTTGTGGGTGGCCCAGCGCATCTTCGGGTCGTTGCGGGCCCGCTCGAGCATGATCCGCGAGGCGCGGAACTCGTCGCGGCGGTGCACCAGGGTGACCGACTTGGCGAACCGGGTGAGGAAGGTGGCCTCCTCCATCGCCGAGTCGCCGCCGCCGACCACCGCGATGTCCTGGTCGCGGAAGAAGAACCCGTCACAGGTCGCACACGCGCTGACGCCGCGGCCGAGCAGTTCCTGCTCGCCGGGGGCGCCGAGGTAGCGGGCCGCCGCGCCCATCGCCAGGACGACCGCCCGGGAGCGGTGGGTGACGCCGTTGACGACGACCTCCTTGACCTCGCCGGTCAGCGAGACCCGCTCGACGTCCTCGGCGCGCAGCTCGGCCCCGAAGCGCTGGGCCTGGTTGCGCATCTGCTCCATCAGGTCCGGGCCCATGATCCCGTCGGGGAACCCGGGGAAGTTCTCCACGTCCGTCGTGGTCATCAGGGCGCCACCGAACTGGGTGCCCTCGAAGACCAGCGGCCGCAGCTGGGCCCGAGCGGCGTAGACGGCCGCGGTGTAGCCCGCCGGCCCGGAGCCGATGATGATCAGCTCACGCACCTCGTCGCTGGTCACAGAAGCCACGTCCTCCCTGTCGCGTACGGTCTGCTCAACACGATCCCAGCCCCGGGCATTCCGCTCCCGCACGGCCCCGCCGGGTGGGCGTGATCCCGCTCACCGCGGGCCGACGGTGGTGTCGCCGAGCAGGGTGCCGGCCCCCGGTCCGCAGTCCCGATCGACCGCGACGATCCGGAACTCCCCCAGCCGGCCGGTCGCCAGCACCAGCACCACTCCCGCGCTGCCGCCCACGTCCACCGGCCGGCCGCCGAGCAGATCGGCGCCCGGGTCGATGCCGTCGACCCCGGCGGCGCGCAGGCACCCGGCCCGGCGCTGCGGATCGGCCAGCGGGCCGGCGTCGGTGGCGCCCAGCGCCGCCCGACCGGCCGCCGCCAACTCGACCCCCGCCACCTCCGGCGCTTCCGCCTCCCCCGGCGCCACGGCCACGCGCGTGCCCACCACCCCGCCGATCACCAGCGCCCCGAGCAGCGCCCCGACCACCACCGCAGGCCGCACCCGCCGCCGCGCCGCCCCGCGTGGCCCTGCCCCAGCCCTCCGCCGCCCACCCCCCGAACCGGAGCGCCCCCGCTCCCCCACCGCGCCGGACGAGAGCGACTCCGGTCCGACGGGGCGGAGCGGAACCGACTCTCGTCCGATGGAGCGGGGTGTGAGCGGAGGGCTCGCTGGGGAGGTGGGGCGTGAGATCGGTCCGGTGGGGCCGGACGAGAGTGGCTTTGGCCCGGTCGGGAGGGGTGAGAGTGGCTTTGGTTCGGTCGGGTGGGACGAGAGTGGCTCTGGCCCGGCGGGGGTCGAGGCGGTTGTGCGCCACGGGAGCGGCGGCGGTTCGGCCGGGTAGGGCGAGAGTGGGTCTGGTTCGGTCGGGTGGGACGAGAGTGGTTCTGGTGCAGCCGGGCCGGACGAGAGTGGCTCTCGTTCGGCGGGGGTGGAGGGGTGCCACGGGAGCGGCGACGGTCCCGCCGGGTAGGGCGAGAGTGGCTTTGGTCCGGTGGGGTGGTGCGAGAGTGGCTTTGGTCCGGTGGGGTGGGG
>JASLAP010000237.1 GCA_030147065.1 Pseudonocardia sp.
GCCGGGCACCGGATCCGGGTGCAGATCAGCTCGGGCGCGCACCCGCGCTACTCCCGCAACCCCGGCAGCGACGAGCCGCCGGCCACCGCGCGCACCCTGCTCGTCGCGCACCAGGAGATCCGGCACGACGCCACCCACCGCTCCCGCGTCACCCTCCCCACCGGTCGTGCGCGGTAGTTCACGCCCGGGCGTGAGCTACCGCGCACGACCTCATTCGACCTGGAGTTCGGCGAGGGGGGCGGCGCGCTGCTCCAGCTCGACCTCGAACACCCCGGGCAGGTCGGCGACCAGCCGCACGGTCGTGCTGGCCCCGGCGGTGACGAAGCTGGACCGGTCGTAGCCGTGCACGTGGACCTCGTCGGCGACGTCGCTGGACACGACGACCTCGACCGTCGCGCCGAGCGGCACCGCGTACCGGTCGACGCCCCCCGTCACCTCCCCGCCGGCGTAAGCCACCTCGATGCGCTGCGTACCGTCCGCCGCCGTAGCCGGTACGGCCGTCTCCGCCACCGGGCCCGTGCACCCGGCCAGCACGAGCACCCCGGCCACCAGCACCCCGGCCAGCTCGTGCGTGCGTTTCACGGCTGTAGGCATGAATCTCACGCACGACATACTGCGGGGGTGACCGCCCATCCCGTCGCCCCCGTCCCCGACCGGCTGTTCGACGACGACGAGCGCGAGCAGCGCTGGCGGGCGCGGTTCACCGCGCCGCGGGTGTCGCGCCCGGACTGGTCGCGCGACGCGCCGGACCGGTCGGTCTACACGTCCAACGCCAGCGGCACGACCGAGGTCTACGTCTGGGACCGGTCCACCGACCTGCACCGGCGGGTCACCGACCGGCGCAGCGGCACGCACATCGCCACGCTCCCCCCCGACGGCGCGGACGTGTGGTGGTTCGCCGACACCGACGGCGACGAGTTCGGGCACTGGGTGCGCGAGCCGTTCCCGGGCAGCGCCGGCCCGGCCTCGCCCGCGCTGCCGGGTGTCGAGGACGGCTACCCGGCCGGGCTGGAGCTGGGCCGGACGGTGGTGGCCGCGGGCACCTCCACCGACGACGGCACCCGGATCTGGCTGCGCCGCGGCGACGGGCCGGCCGAGGTCGTCTACCGCCACCCGGAGGACGCCGGGGTCGGCGGGCTGTCCGAGGACGAGACGCTGCTGGCGATCAGCCACTCCGAGCACGGCGACTCCCGGCACCCCGCGGTGCGGGTGCTGCGGGTGTCCGACGGCGGCGCGGTCGCCGAGAAGTCCGACGGCCCCGGCCGCGGGCTCACCCCGCTGGCCTTCGCCCCGGTCCCCGGCGACCAGCGCCTGCTGCTGCTGCACGAGCGGCGCGGCCGCGAGGAGCTGCTGGTCTGGGACGTGGCCGCGGGCACCGAGACCGAGCTGGTCCTGGACCTGCCCGGCGAGCTGGCCGCGGACTGGACCCCGGACGGCGCCGAGCTGCTGGTCTGGCACACCCACGCGGCCCGCACCCGGCTGCACCGCTACCGGTTGGCCACCGGCGAGCTGACCGAGCTGCCGGTGGCGCCGGGCTGCGTCGGCTCGGCCCGGGTCCGCCCGGACGGCACGGTGGAGTACACCTGCTCCTCGGCCGCGCAGCCGTCGAGCGTGCGGGCGCTGCACCCGGACGGCACCGACCGGGTGCTGCTCGCCCCGCCCGGCTCGGCCGCCCCCGGTTCGGTCCCGGTCACCGACCTGTGGGTGGACGGGCCGGGCGGCCCGGTGCACGCGCTGGTGTCCCACCCGGGCGGGACCGGCCCGGCGCCGGCGGTGTTCAGCCTGCACGGCGGCCCGCACGCCGCCGACGAGGACCGGTTCAGCGCCATGCGGGCGGCCTGGGTGGACGCCGGGTTCGTCGTGGTGGAGGTCAACTACCGGGGCTCGACGGGCTACGGCTCGGTCTGGCGGGACGCGATCGAGGGCCGGCCCGGCACCACCGAGCTGGCCGACGTGGCCGCGGTGCTCGACCGCTGCGTCGCCGACGGCCTGGTCGACCCGGACCGGTGCGTGGTGGAGGGCTGGTCGTGGGGCGGGTACCTGGCGCTGCTGGCGCTGGGCACCCAGCCCGACCGGTGGGCGGCCGGGATCGCCGGGGTGCCGGTGGCCGACTACCTGACCGCCTACGCCGACGAGATGGAGCAGCTGCGGGCGTTCGACCGGGCGCTGTTCGGCGGCTCCCCTGCGGAGAGGCCCGAGGCCTACCGCACGGCCTCCCCGCTGACCTACGTGGCGCAGGTGCGGGCGCCGGTGCTGGTGCTGGCCGGGGAGAACGACCCGCGCTGCCCGATCCGCCAGGTCGACAACTACCTCGACGCCCTGGCCGCCCGCGGCGACGTGCCCTACGAGGTCACCCGGTTCGACGCCGGGCACGGCAGCCTGGTGGTCGAGCAGACGATCGCCCACGTCGGCACCGAGATCGGGTTCGCGCTGCGGGTCAGCGGGGCGCGGGCGGGAACGCGCTGAGACCGCCTCGCACCCGCAGCCCACCGAGGCGCGGTCCACCGGGGCCGACCACCCGACCCAACGTCATCGTCGGGTAGCACTGCCGAAACACGGCGCGACGACGCTGGGATCGGCCCCGAGGAGGTGGAGCACGTGGCGCTGTGGCGTGTGCACGTGGAGCTGGAGGACCGGCCGGGACGGCTGGGCGAGCTGGCCACGGCCGTGGGCTCGGCCGGGTGCAACATCATCTCGCTGCACGTGGTGGGCGAGCCGGCCGACGACGGTTCGGTGACCGACGAGCTGCTGGTCAAGGTGCCCGAGACCGCCGACGCCGCGGCCCTGGTCGACGCGATCACCGCGGCCGGCATCCCGTGCACGGTGCTGGTCCGCGCGGACGCCACGGAGCTGTCCGACCCGGCGACGACGGCGCTGGCGCTCGCCCGGATGGTGGCGGCCGACCCCGGCAGCGCCCCGCGGGCGGTGGCCACGCTGCTGCGCGCCCGGCTGGTCGACCCGGCCGCCCCGGACCCGGACGGGCACGCGCACACCCTGCGGGTCGGCGCCCAGCAGTTGCGGCTGGGCCGGGCCTGGCCGTTCACCGCGACCGAGCTGTCGCGCGCTGCGGCGCTGCTGGAGCTGGCCGCCCAGCTGGCCATGCGCGCCCCGGCCGGCGTCGAGCCGGCCGATCGGATCCTGCTGCTGCGCGACGGCTCCGAGGTCCGGATGCGCCCGGCCACCCGGTCGGACGCGCTGCTGGTGGCCGCGCTGCACGCCCGCTGCGCGCCGTCCACCCGCCGCGCCCGGTTCCTCAGCCCCGCGCCACGGCTGCCCGACGGCCAGCTCGACGAGCTGCTGGGCGGTGGCGACGAGCCCGCCCGCCCGGTGCTGGCGGTGACCGCGGACGGCGGCAGCGCGGTCGGCCTGGTCACGCTGCACCACGACCCGGACGGGTCCGGCCGGACCGCCGTGCTGGTGGAGGACGCCTGGCAGGGCCGCGGCCTGGGAACCGCCCTGCTGCGCCGGGCCGCCGACCTGGCCGTGGAGCTGGGCCTGACCGATCTGACCGGGGTCGCCCGGGTGGACGACCTGGGCCTCACCCGGCTGCTGCGCCGGGCCGGGATGCGGCCGTCGGCGGAGATCGTCGACGGGGTGGTGCTGCTGCGCGCCCCGCTGCCCACCCCCGTCCCCTGACCGCCGAGAACGACGTCACGGTGATCGACGAGATCCCGTGACGTCGTTCCCGGCCGGGTGCAGACGAGTGGATCAGTGCAGTTCGATGCGCTCCCCGGTGTCGCCGGCGAACATGTGCAGGTGGCCCTCGCGCGGGGCCAGGTGCAGGAGCTCGCCCTTGGCCGGGGGCCGGCGCCCGTCGACCCGGGCGATGACCTGCTTGCGCTCGGTGCCGACCTGGGCGGTGCCGTAGACGTAGGCGTCCGCGCCGAGCTCCTCGACCACGTCGACCTCGGTGGGGATGCCGGCCCCCTCGGGCACCGGGTCCATGTCCTCGGGCCGGACCCCGACGGTGACGTTGCGGGTGGCCCCGACGGCGTCGGCGGCCTGCCGCGGCACCCGGAGGTCGGCCCCGCCGAAGTGCAGCACGTCGCCGTCGAGGTCGAGGTTGAGCAGGTTCATCGCCGGGGAGCCGATGAAGCCGGCGACGAAGACGTTGTCCGGGTGGTCGTACATCCGCCGCGGGGTGTCGACCTGCTGCAGGATGCCGTCCTTGAGCACCGCGACCCGGTCGCCCATGGTCATGGCCTCGACCTGGTCGTGGGTCACGTACACGGTGGTGATGCCCAGCCGGCGCTGCAGCGAGGCGATCTGGGTGCGGGTGGACACCCGCAGCTTGGCGTCCAGGTTGGACAGCGGCTCGTCCATGCAGAACACCTGCGGCTGGCGGACGATCGCCCGGCCCATCGCGACGCGCTGGCGCTGGCCGCCGGACAGCGCCTTGGGCCGGCGGTCCAGGTAGTCCTCCAGGTCGAGGATCTTGGCCGCCTCGGCCACCCGCTCGCGGATCTTGTCCTTGGGCTCGCCGGCGATCTTCAGCGCGAAGCCCATGTTCTCGGCCACGGTCATGTGCGGGTAGAGCGCGTAGTTCTGGAACACC
The DNA here is from genome assembly GCA_030147065.1 of Pseudonocardia sp. Taxonomy (GTDB): domain Bacteria; phylum Actinomycetota; class Actinomycetes; order Mycobacteriales; family Pseudonocardiaceae; genus Pseudonocardia. The sequence continues at coordinate 4,556 of JASLAP010000237.1, forward strand.
ATCGCGATGTCGCGGTCCTTCGGGGGCACCCGGGTGACGTCGCGGCCGCCGATGAAGATCGAGCCCTTGTCGATGTCCTCGAGCCCGGCGAGCATCCGCAGGGAGGTGGACTTCCCGCAGCCCGAGGGGCCGACCAGCACCAGGAACTCGCCGTCGGCGATCTCCAGGTCCAGCGAGTCGACCGCGGGGCGGGTGGAGCCGGGGTAGATCCGACTCGCGCTGTCGTAGGTCACAGCAGCCATGCTGTGCTCCTTTCCACCGGCAGGAACGTGCCGGACGATCCGAGTGGGGGTAGCCCGCGCAGCCTGCCACCCCGGGGACCGTCCCGGCCAGCCCTGCTACTCTGCGTGATGCTTAAATCACGTTAGGCCATCCGTTACGGGATCGTTGCTGGCAGATGTTGCCCCGGCCGGTGCGTAAACGCTTTCCTAGGGCGGATCTCACAGCGGGAGCCCGGACCAGGCGCCCCCGCGACGTCCCCAGCGAAGCGGAGTTCCGTATGTCAGCAACACGGCGAGGGCGGACCCCCGCCCTGCTCAGTGCCGCGCTCGGCGTGAGCCTCGTGCTCGCCGGCTGCGGCGGCAGCAACGTCGCCGGCGGCGGTGGCGGTGGCGGCGGGACCGCCTCCGGCGGCGCCGACTGCGAGGCCTACAGCCAGTACGGCGACCTCAGCGGGACCCAGGTCAGCCTCTACACCTCGATCGTCGCCCCCGAGGACCAGCCGCACATCGACTCCTACCGGAAGTTCGAGGAGTGCACCGGCGCCCGGGTCGTCTACGAGGGCTCCAAGGAGTTCGAGGCGCAGCTGCCGGTGCGCATCCAGTCCGGCAACCCGCCGGACGTGGCCTACATCCCGCAGCCGGGCCTGCTGCAGACGCTGGTCGAGCAGACCGGCGCGGTGAAGCCGGCCCCGCAGGCCGTGGTGTCCAACGTGGACCAGTACTTCTCGGAGACCTTCAAGTCCGCGGGCTCGGTGGACGGCACGCTCTACGCCGCCCCGCTGGGCGCCAACGTGAAGTCCTTCGTCTGGTACAACCCGCAGGCCTTCGAGGCCAAGGGCTACACCGTGCCCACCACGTGGGACGAGATGATCGCGCTGTCGGACCGGATCGTCGCCGACGGCGGCGTGCCGTGGTGCGCGGGCATCAACTCCGGTGAGGCCACCGGGTGGCCGCTCACCGACTTCCTCGAGGACGCCATGCTCCGGGTGAACGGCCCGGACGTCTACGACCAGTGGGTCAACCACGAGATCCCGTTCAACGACCCGCAGGTCGCCGCGGCGCTGGACCGGGTCGGCGAGGTCCTGAAGAACCCGGCCTACGTCAACGGCGGCCTGGGTGACGTGTCGACCATCGCCACCACCACCTTCCAGGACGCCGGGCTGCCGATCCTGGACGAGACCTGCTACATGCACCGGCAGGCCAACTTCTACGCGGCCAACTTCCCCGAGGGCACCGACGTCTCGGAGAACGGCGAGGCGTTCGTCTTCCCGCTGCCGCCGATCGACGACTCCCAGCCGGAGACCATCCTGGTCGGCGCCGAGTTCGTCGCCGCCTTCGCCGACCGGCCCGAGGTCCAGGCGTTCCAGGCCTACCTGTCCTCGCCGGAATGGGCGAACGAGAAGGCCATCGCCACCCCGGAGGGCGGCTGGATCAGCGCCAACACCGGCCTGGACGTGAACAACGTGGCCAGCCCGGTGGACAAGCGGTCGGTGGAGATCCTCCAGGACGAGTCGAACACCTTCAAGTTCGACGGCTCCGACCTGATGCCGGCCGCGGTGGGCTCGGCCTCGTTCTGGACGGCGATGACCGACTGGATCACCGGTAAGAGCACCGCCGATTCGCTCACCTTCGTCGAACAGTCCTGGCCCCAGCAGTAGGCCCCGCACCGGGGGCGGGTGGAGCGATCCACCCGCCCCCGGTCCCGACGCCCGGAGGTGATGCGGCATGACCCTGTTCGACAAACTCCTGCAGCTCGTGGTCGCGGTGGCCCTCTTCGCCCTGGTGCTGGCCGCGGTGCTGTTCATCGCCGACCGGGCCCGGGGCCGACGGTCCGAGCTGTGGCAGAGCATGGCCTTCGTGCTGCCGGCCGTGCTGCTGCTGCTGGTCGGGCTGATCTACCCGGCCCTGCGTACCGCCTACCAGTCCTTCTTCGACGCCGGCAGCACCACCTTCGTCGGCCTCGACAACTACGTGCGCATCTTCACCCAGCCCGAGCTGCTGCTCGTGCTGCGCAACACGTTCATCTGGGTCGTGCTGACCCCGCTGGTCGCGACCGCGGTCGGCCTGGTCTACGCGGTGCTGGTGGACCGCTCCCGGGTGGAGTCGTTCGCCAAGTCGCTGATCTTCCTGCCGATGGCCATCTCGTTCGTCGGCGCGTCGATCATCTGGAAGTTCGTCTACGAGTACCGGCCCAACCAGCAGAACATCCAGCAGATCGGCCTGGTCAACCAGTTCCTGGTGTGGCTGGGCTTCGAGCCGGTGAACCTGCTGCTCATCGACTTCTGGAACAACGTCCTGCTGGTCATCGTGATGATCTGGATCCAGGCCGGGTTCGCCATGACCATCCTGTCGGCGGCGATCAAGGCCATCCCGGACGACATCACCGAGGCCGCCCGGCTGGACGGCGTCGGCGGGTTCCGGATGTTCTTCTACATCACGCTGCCGAGCATCCGCCCGGCCGTGGTGGTGGTGCTGACCACGATCAGCATCGCGGTGCTGAAGGTCTTCGACATCGTCCGCACGATGACCGGCGGCCAGTTCGGCACCAGCGTGGTGGCCAACGAGTTCTACGCGCAGAGCTTCCGGCTGTTCAACATCGGGATCGGCTCGTCGCTGGCGATGATCCTGTTCGTGCTGGTGGTGCCGATCGTGGTCTACAACATCCGGCAGATGCGGAAGGTGGACGCCCGATGACCGTCCTGGACAAGTCCCCGGCCGGCGGCTCGTCGGCCGACCTCACCAAGGCGGCCACCAGCAAGTCCTCCGAGGCCCGCAAGCAGCTCAGCTCGCCGTGGGCGTCGCTGGCCGCGGTGGTCATCGCGGTGCTCTGGACGCTGCCCACGTTCGGGCTGTTCCTGTCCTCGTTCCGGCCGGAGCGGGAGGTCAAGCGGACCGGCTGGTGGACGGTCTTCGGGAACCCGAACTTCACCCTCGAGAACTACAACGAGGTGCTGTTCGAGGGCAACCAGCCGCTGGTCAACTACTTCGTCAACTCGATCCTGATCACCATCCCGGCGGTGATCATCCCGATCGTGCTGGCCACCATCTCGGCCTACGCGTTCGCCTGGATGAAGTTCCCGTACAAGGACACCCTGTTCGTCGCGATCTTCGCGCTGCAGATCGTCCCGCTGCAGGTGGCGCTGCTGCCGCTGCTGGAGATCTTCGTGGGCAGCGGGCTGAACAACACGTTCTGGACGGTCTGGATCGCGCACTCGATCTTCGCCCTGCCGCTGGCCATCTACCTGCTGCACAACTCCATGCGGGACATCCCGGCCGAACTGGTCGAGGCGGCCCGGGTGGACGGGGCCGGTCACGTGCTGATCTTCACCCGGATCATGCTGCCGCTGATGAAGCCGGCGATCGCGGCGTTCGGCGTGTTCCAGTTCCTGTGGGTGTGGAACGACCTGCTGGTGGCGCTGGTGTTCGCCGGCGGGACCGCGGACGTCGCGCCGCTGACCGTGCGGGTCGCCGAGCTGTCGGGCACCCGCGGATCCGACTGGCACCTGCTCTCGGCCGGGGCGTTCATCTCGATCGTCATTCCGCTGATCGTGTTCCTCAGCCTGCAGCGGTTCTTCGTCCGCGGCCTGCTCGCGGGCAGTGTCAAGGGCTGAGCGGAGCAGGACGAGCGGGCACCCCGGTCCGGGACCGCTCCGGTGACCACCATCAGGGACGTCGCCGAACGGGCCGGGGTGTCCATCGCCACCGTCTCCCGGGCGCTGCACGGGCTGCCCCGGGTGTCGGAGGCGACCCGGCGCCGGGTGCTGGCCGCCGCCGCCGAACTGGACTACGTGGCCTCGCCCAGCGCGGCCAGCCTGGCCGGCGGGCAGACCATGGCCATCGGCGTGATCGCCCCGTCGGTCAACGGCTGGTTCGTGGCCACCGTGGTGCACAGCGCCGAGCGGCTGCTCCGCCCGGCCGGGTACGACGTCCTGCTCTACAGCCTGGGCGCCGACGTGGCCGAACGGCGCCGCGCCTTCGCCGGCAACCTGCTGCGCAAGCGGGTGGACGCGATGCTGGTGGTCGGCATCCGGCCGTCGCTGGAGGAGGCGGCCGCGCTCAGCGCCTCCGGCGGCCCGGTCACCGTGCTCGGCGCGGAGGTCCCCGGCTGGGCCAGCGTCCGGATCGACGACGAGGCCGCCGGTCGCTGCGCGGTCCGCCACCTGCTCGACCTGGGCCACCGGCGGATCGCCTACATCGGCAGCGAGCCGGCCGGCCCGACCGAGCCGGTCGCCTCCGCCGACCGCCGGATCGGCTACCGCCGCGAGCTGGCCGCCGCCGGCGTCCGGGCCGACCGGGCGCTGGAGGTCGAGGGCGGGTTCTCCGTCCGCGGTGGGATGGAGGCGATGGACCGGCTGCTCGGGCTGGCCGAGCGGCCCAGCGCGGTGTTCGCCGCCTCCGACGAGATGGCCATGGGCGCCGCGCACGTGGCCCGGCAGGCCGGGCTGCGCATCCCCGCCGACCTGTCGGTGGTCGGCGTCGACGACCACGAGATGGCCGAGCTGTTCGACCTGACCACGGTGGCCCAGCCGGTGTACTCGCAGGGTGTGCTGGCCGCCGAGATGATCCTGCGCCGGCTCGACGAACCGGACCGGGACCCGCCGGCGCTGACCGTGCCCACCACCCTGGTGGTGCGGGGCACGACCGCACCCCCCGCGCACTAGGGTTCTGCGCACGGCCGCGGCACCCGGCGGGTGCCGCGGCGGCGTCCGGACCTCGTGGGAAGAGCTGGGTGAGCGATCTCGGCGGCGTGACCGACCAGCAGCGGATCGAGACCCTCGCCGTGCGCGACGAGTGGCTGCGGGTGGCCCTGTCCACCGACCGGTGCGACCGGCCGCGGGCCGAGGCCGCCGTGCGCGAGGCCCACCGCGCGGCCGGGCTGCCGCCCCCGCCGCTGATCGTCTGGATGGACTCGCCGCTGGGCGGCGCGCTGGCCAGCGTGGTGCTCAGCCACCACGCCACGCCGCCGACCCGGCAGTGGTCGGAGATCTGGAGCGCGCTGTGGGACCAGCTGCAGGAGCGGGTCGGCGCGCCGACCCGGGACCGGCTGGTCGAGCAGCTGTGGGCCCAGCTCCCCGACGAGGTGATCGGCCGGCTGGCCGGCCCGGACCGCGAACACCTCGGCGACCAGCTGTGGGACCGGCTGGGCGAGGGCCTGCGGCTGCGGCTCGAGCAGCGGCTGGGCACCGCGGCGACGGCCGGGCTGTGGGACCGGCTCAGCCGCGACCTGTGGGTGCCGCTGCGCGACCAGGTGGAGTTCCAGCTGCCCGACCGGACCGGGTTCGACCTGTGGGACCGGCTGCAGAGCCGGCTCGGCGACCAGCTGTGGACCCGGTTGGGCGGTCGGCCGTTCCCGTGGGACAGCGGGCGCCGGCTCGGGCCGTGGACCGAGCTGTACTGGCTGGCGCTCTACACCCGGGCCCTGGAGGTCGCCGGGCTGGCGCCGTCGACCCGGCTGGACGCGGTGTCGGACGCGGTGCGCTCGGTGGGCGGGTGGTGGCCGATGCGCGGCGCCGCCGTGCTCACCGACCGGCCCACCGCGCTGCACCGCGACCCGCAGGCCCGCCTGCACCGCCGGGACGGCCCGGCGCTCACCTACGCCGACGGCTACGCGGTCCACGCCTGGCACGGCACCCGCGTGCCCGCCGACCTGGTCGACGGCGAGGGCTGGGGCCCGCACCGGATCCTGTCCGAGCGCAACTCCGAGATCCGCCGGTGCGCCATCGAGCGCCGCGGCTGGGACCGGTTCGTGACCGAGGGCGGGCTGATCCGGGTGGGCCCCGAGCAACCCGATCCGGGCAACCCCGGGCAGCTGCTGCGGCTCTACGACCTGCCGCCCGGCCTGCGCGACCTCTACCACCAGCCGGCCCGGATCCTGGTGGTGCACAACGCCTCGGTGGACCGCGACGGCACCCGGCGCGCGTTCGGCCTGCCGGTGCCCGCGGACGTGCCGGACGCGCTGGCCGCGGTCGCCGCGACGTTCGCCATCGGGCGCGACGAGTACCTGACGCTGGCCCGGGCCACCTGAGCGCCACCCGGTCGGGCGACGGCGGCCGTCCGCGCGGTGGTGGGCGGCGGGCACCTGTTCCGCACCGGGCGCGGCCGTGACAGTCTCGTGGCCCGACCCCGCACCGCGACGGAGGAACGATCGACCGTGGCCATCCTGAGAACCGTGCTGGACCGCGCCGGCGTCGGCACCCTGGGCGTGCTGGACTCCGAGATCACCGTCCCGATCCTGACCGGCGCCCAGCGCCAGGGCGACGTCATCGTGCTGGCCCGGCCGGACCGCGTCCCGGCGACCACCCCGCTGCCGGCCGACGGGGTGGCCGTGGTCCGGGCCGAGGCCTCGACCAACACCCACACGCTGCACTCCTGGGACGGCACCTGCTTCTTCGACGCCGACCCCACCGGCGGCGACACCGGGCTCACCCTGGGCACCCTGACCGTCCCCGCGGGGGCGTCGGCGTACCTGGTGCACAGCGAGGAGCACGGGGCCAACGGCATCGGCCCGGGCACCTACGAGCTGCGCCGCCAGCGCGAGTTCGCCGGGGAGTGGCGCCGGGTCGCCGACTGACAGTCGTGCGCGGTGGTTCCCGCCCGGGCGTGAACCACCGCGCACGAGGCCCAATCGGGTCGAGTTCTGTCGGTTCCGGCAGGCACGATGCGGGGGTGGACGACCTCACCCCGACGACGTCGTGACCGGACCCGAGCCCACCGGTGGCGCGCCCGTCGCGACCGCGCTCACCGATCCCGGCGCGGCCCGGGGCACGGCCGCCTACCGAGCGGTGCTCCGGCTCCCCGGGGTGGGTCCGCTGCTCGGGCTGTCCCTGCTGGCCCGCTTCCCGGCCTCGGCCACGGCGATCACCCTGACCCTGCACGTGGTGCTCACCCTGGACCTGGGCTACGCCGCGGCCGGCTCGGTCGGGGCGGCCGCCACGGTGGGCGCGGCGATCGGCGCCCCGCTGCTGGGCCGGCTGATCGACCGGGCCGGGCTGCGCCCCGTGCTGGTGCTCGGGGTGTGCGCGGAGGGCGTGTTCTGGTCGGTCGCCCCGGTGCTGTCCTACCCGGCGCTGGTGGTCGGCGCGCTGCTCGGCGGCCTGCTGGGGGTTCCGCTGTACTCGGTGGTCCGCCAGTCGCTGGCCGCGATGGTGCCCGAGGCGCAGCGCCGCCCGGCCTTCGCGGTCGACTCGATGGTCGTGGAGCTGTCCTACATCGTCGGGCCGGCCGTGGGCACGCTGCTCGTGCTGCAGACCTCGTCGGCGCTGGCGATCTGGGTGGTCGGCGCCGGCCGGGTGCTGGCCGGGGTCGGGCTGTGGCTGCTGAACCCGCCCACCCGGGTGCCCGGCCCGACCGGTGACGGTCCGGCCCCGCCGATCCGCGAGTGGCTCGACCGCCGGCTGTTCGCCGCCCTGCTGGCCACCACGGCCGCGGTCCTGGTGGTGTTCGGCACCGAGCTGTCGATGATCGCCGGGCTGCAGCGCAGCGGCCAGGCCGACTGGATCCCGGTCACCAACGCCGTGTGGTGCCTCGCCTCGCTGACCGGCGGGTTCGTCTACGGCGGGCTGCGCCGGGCGCCGTCGCTGGCGGTCATCACCGCAGCCGTCGGGGTGGCCGCGCTGCCGGTGGCCCTGGGCAGCACGTGGTGGTCCTACGCGCTGCTGCTGCTCCCGTGCGGGCTGCTGCTGGCCCCGTCGCTCGCCGCGAGCTCGGAGGCGGTCAGCAGGCTGGCGCCCGAGCACGCCCGCGGTGTGGTCACCGGCCTGCACGGCTCGGCGATCACGCTCGGCGCCGCGGCCGGCACCCCGCTGGCCGGGCTGCTGATCGACCTGGCCTCCCCGGCGGCCGCGGTGCTCGCGGTGGGCGGGCTGGGTCTCGCACTCGCCGGGGTCGCCGGGTTGCTCGGAGGCGGGCTTTCTCACAGCCGGTGGCGATCCTCAGGCCCCTCTCACCCGGGCTGAGGCAGACTCGGAACCGATGACCGCGCCTCCCGGCCACCTGCGTCCGGCCACCCCCAACCCCGACCCGGCGCGCCCGCCGGCCCGCCCGGGCCGCGCCGGGCGGACCTTCCGCTACGTGGCGGCCGCGCTGTTCACCGCGCTCGCCGCCGTCGTGGTCGTACCCGACCTGCTCGGGCTCGACAGCCGGGTCCCGCTGGCCCAGCTGGTCGCGTTCCGGGTGTGGATCCTGCTCGGCGCGGCGGTGGCGCTCGCGCTGCTGGCCCTGGTGCTGCTGAGCCGGCGGGCCCGGCCCGTGGTGGCCCCGTTCCTGGCCGGCGGGCTGGCCGTGCTGCTGGCCGGGGGCGCGATGGTGCTGCCGCGCGTGCTCGCCGACCCGCTGCCCACCACCGGCGCCCCGCTGACCGTGCTCGCCTTCAACGCCTTCGAGGGCCAGGCCGACGTGGACCAGGTGGTCGCGCTGATCACCGAGCACCGCCCGGACCTGATCGCGCTGTCCGAGGCCGGCGAGGACGTCGCCGGCGAGCTGGGCCCGCGGCTGGAGCCGATGGGCTACCGGCTGCAGGTGACCTCGGAGGAGTACTCGGAGGTCGACGCGGTGACCGCCGTGGTGTCCGACCGGCTGGGCGACGTGCGGTTCCGGATCGGCGAGGACACCTGGACGTTCCCCTACGTCGAGGTCACCGGGGGAGCGCTGGGGTCGCTGCGGTTCGTCGCCTACCACGCCGCGGCCCCGGTGCCCGGCCAGATGCACGCGTGGCGCTACGACCTCGCGCTGCTCCCGCAGTGGTGCGCGGGCGACACCCCGGCGATCGTGGCCGGCGACTTCAACGCCAGCCTGGACCACTCACTGCTGCGCGCCGGCACGGCGGGCTGCGCGGACGCCGCCGAGCAGCGCGGCGCCGGGCTGATGCCGACCTGGAGCCGGGGCACCCGGTTGGAGGTGCTCGGCCCGCAGATCGACCACGTGTTCGCCACCGGGGGGATCGCCGCGGAGACCTTCAGCACCCACGAGATCAGCGGCAGCGACCACCGCGCCGTGCTCACCCGGCTGCGGGTGCCGATCTGAGCTCGGGCGGGTCCTCGACCCGCACCTCCTGCAGCGCGAACGACTCGATGTCCAGCACGAACCCGCGCACCCGGGTGCCGGGCAGCAGGAACGGGTCGTGGCGCAGCTGGGCCAGGTCGCGGCGCACGCTGACCACCGGGTCGGCGAAGGCGTGCGTGCGCCACGGCGGGCGCATCCCGACCTCCTGGGCCAGCTCCTCGGAGAACTCGTCGTCGGTGAAGGTGAGCAGGCCGCAGCCGGTGTGCTGGACGAGCAGCACGTCGCGGGTCTGCAACTTGCGCTGACTGATCGTCAACGACCGGACGACGTCGTCGGTGACCACGCCGCCCGCGTTGCGCAGCACGTGCACCTCGCCGAGCGAGAGCCCGAACAGGGCGAACACGTCGATGCGCGAGTCCATGCAGGTCAGCACCACGGTGTGCAGCGCGGGCGGGACGGCCAGGCCGTCGGCGTTGGCCGCGGCCAGGCGGCCGCCGCCGGCCTCGTAGCGGGTGAGCAGCTCCTCGATCGCCATGCCGCTACCCGAGGTCCGCGGCGACGGTCTCGGCGATCTCGTAGGTGTTCAGCGCGGCGCCCTTGCGCAGGTTGTCGCCGCAGACGAACAGCTCGAGGGTGTTCGGGAAGTCCAGCGCCTGCCGGAGCCGACCGACCCAGGTCGGGTCGCCGCCGACGACGTCGGCCGGGGTCGGCCACTCACCGGCCGCCGGGTCGTCGCGCAGCACGATCGAGGGCTGGGCGGCGAGCACCTTGCGGGCGGCCTCCACCGACACCTCGCGGGCGAACGTGGCGTGCACCGCCAGCGAGTGCGTGGTGACCACCGGGACCCGCACGCAGGTCGCCGAGACCTTGAGGTCGGGGATGCCGAGGATCTTGCGGGCCTCGTTGCGGACCTTGAGCTCCTCCGACGACCAGCCGTCGTCCTTCAGCGAACCCGCCCACGGCACCACGTTGAGCGCCAGCGGCGCCGGGAACGGCGACCCGGCCTGCTCCAGCCCGGCCGCGGACAGCGCCTCGGCGACGTCGCCGGCGCGCATCCCGACGGGCTTGCCGGCCACCGCGGCGATCTCGGCCTGCAGCCGGTCCACGCCGCCCTGCCCGGCCCCGGACGCGGCCTGGTAGGAGGCCACCACCAGGGCCTGCAGCTCGAACTCGCGGTGCAGCGCCCCCATCGCGGCCATCATCGACAGCGTCGTGCAGTTCGGGTTGGCCACGATGCCCTTGGGCCGGACCGCGGCCTGCTCGGCGTTGACCTCGGGCACCACCAGCGGCACGTCCGGGTCCATCCGGAAGGCGCCGGAGTTGTCGACCACGACCACCCCGCGCCCGGCGGCGACCGGCCCCCACTCCGCGCTGACCTCGTCCGGCACGTCGAACAGGGCGACGTCGACGCCGTCGAAGACCTCGGGCGCCAGCTCCCGCACGGTCACGTCGGCGCCGCGGACCCGCAGCACCTTGCCGGCCGAGCGGGCCGAGGCCACCAGCCGGATCTCCGACCACGGCACCGACTCCCGGCCGTCGATGATGTCGATCATCGCCGTGCCCACCGCCCCGGTGGCCCCGACGATCGCCACGACCGGTCCCTGCCGTCCCGCGTTCACGGGTCCCCCTCGCTCGTCGCCCTGCGCGCTCATCGTCCGGTCCCCGCGTACACCACGGCCTCCTCGTCCCCGCCCAGCTCGAACGCCCGGTGCAGCGCGGCGACCGCGGTGTCGAGCTGGTCGGGCCGGCAGATCACCGAGATCCGGATCTCCGAGGTGTTCATGGTCTCGATGTTGATCCCGGCCTGGGACAGCGCCTCGCAGAACGTCGCGGTGACCCCGGGGTGGTTGCGCATCCCCGCCCCCACCAGCGACACCTTGCCCACCTCGTCGTCGTGCAACACCTCGGTGAAACCGATCTCGGGCTGCGCGGCGGTGAGCGCGGTGACCGCGCGGCGGCCGTCCACCCGGGGCAGCGTGAAGGTGATGTCGGTGCGCCGGTCGCCGGAGTGGCTGATGTTCTGCAGCACCATGTCGATGTTGATGTCGGCCTCGGCCACGGTGCGGAAGATGCGCGCGGCCATCCCGGGGGTGTCCGGCACCCCGGTCACGGTGATCTTCGCCTCGGACCGGTCGTGCGCGACCCCGGTGATGATCGCGTTCTCCACGGGAATCCCCTCGATCGAGCCGGTGACCAGCGATCCCGGCTTGTCGTTGTACGAGCTGCGCACCCGCAGCGGGACGTCGTAGCGGCGGGCGTACTCGACCGCGCGCAGGTGCAGGACCTTCGCCCCGCACGCGGCCATCTCCAGCATCTCCTCGTAGGTGATGGTGTGCAGGCGGCGGGCGTCGGGCACGATCCGCGGGTCGGCGGTGAAGATGCCGTCCACGTCGGTGTAGATCTCGCAGACGTCGGCCTCCAGCGCGGCGGCCAGCGCGACCGCGGTGGTGTCCGACCCGCCGCGGCCCAGCGTGGTGACGTCCTTGGAGTCCTGGCTGACCCCCTGGAACCCGGCCACCAGCACGATCGAGCCCTCGGCCAGCGCGTCGCGCAGCCGGTACGGGTTGACCTGGACGATCCGGGCGTCGCCGTGCTTGGACGTGGTGATCATCCCGGCCTGCGACCCGGTGAACGAGCGGGCCTGGTCGCCGAGGGCGTGGATGGCCATCGCCACCAGCGCGTTGGAGATCCGCTCGCCCGCGGTGAGCAGCATGTCCATCTCCCGCGGCGGCGGCGCCGGGGACACCTGCTCGGCCAGGTCGGTCAGCTCGTCGGTGGTGTCGCCCATGGCCGAGACGACCACGACGACGTCGTTGCCCTCCTTGTGCGTGCGGACGATCCGTTCGGCGACCTTCTTGATCCGGTCCGCGTCCTGGACCGACGATCCGCCGTACTTCTGCACGACCAGGGCCACGCCGACCTCCTGTCCTGGCGCGGGCCGGGGGCGCGCGTCCGTGGGATTCCGTGCGCCCGTCGAGGCCGGTGGGGACGGCGACGGGTGGGCGCTGGTCGGGAATCCACCCTACCGGGACGAAGCCGCCCTTCCGGATCGTTTTTGCGTCACACCACAGGATGACCCGGGTCCCCGCCCGGACGAGAGCCGCTCTCGCCCGACCTGGCGGGACCAGAGCGCCTCTCGCCCAACCGGGCAGGACCGGGTGGCGGCGTGGGTACGGTCGGCCGGTGACCGATCACGAGGACCTGCGCGCCGCCCAGTACGAGCGGTGGCGGGCGCTGGACCCGCTGCTCCCCGCTCCGGTGGCCCTCGCCGATCCGCAGCTGCACACGGCGCACGGGGCCGGCGCGGCGTCGTTCACCGAGCTGGACGCGACCTCCATGCCCGCCACCTGGACCGCGCTGCGGGTGCACCAGCTGGTCGCGCAGGTCGCCGGACCGGACCCGGCCGCGGCGCTGGCCGACCTCCTCGACCGGTGGGTGGCCGGGATCGAGGCCGCACCCGGCGACGACGACACCGCGCTCTGGGTGGACTGGCCGAGCCGGGACGCCGCCCCGGTGCGGGCCCTGGTCCGGCGGGGGTTCCACCCCGCCGTCGTGATCGCCGCCCGGCGGACCGGGGGCGCGGCCGCTCGACCCGGCCCCGGGGTCACCGTCCGCCCGCTGGCCGAGCGGGACCTGGACGCGGTCGTCGCGCTCGAGCTCGAGCTGGTCCGGTTCGACCAGCAGTTCGGCTGCGTCAACGAGCGGGCGGGCACCGCCGACGGGCTGCGCCGCGGCCTGGTCGAGCGGCTGGCCCAGGCCGACCCGCTCGGCTGGGTCGCCGAGCGGGGCGGACGGGTCGTCGGCGCGTGCACGGTGGTGGCGCCGGAGAAGGCGCGGTGGATCGAGGAGCGCTGCGCGGCCGGCCCGGTCGGCTATCTGGAGGCGATGGTGGTCACCCGGGACGCCCGGTCGGCCGGCATCGGCGCCGCCCTGGCCGCCCGCGCCGACGGGGCGCTGGCCGCGGCCGGCGTGCGGACGACGGTCCTGCACCACTCCCCGGCCAACCCGCTGTCGACCCCGTTCTGGTACCGGCAGGGCTACCGCCCGCTGTGGACGGGCTGGGTGCGGCGCCCGGCGCTGCTGCCCGACCCGGGAACCGGGCGCCTCAGCCCAGCCGGCGCACCAGCCGGACCACCACGACGGTGATCACGTACCAGATCAGCGCCGCGGTTCCGTAGTTGAGCAGCACGCGCACCTGCGGGTCCTCGGGCAGGAACAACGTGGACAGGCCGAGGTCGAAGAAGTCGGCACCCCGCGCGACCAGCACGGTCAGCCCGTTCTCCGGGTTCGCCTGCAGCAGCGTCAGCGCGATGTGCAGGCAGAGCACGGCGACGATCGCCAGCCCCGCGAAGCGCAGCGCGGTGGCGACGACGTCCACGCCACGCCTGGCGACCGCTCCCACAGCGACAGCTCCTCCCGGTCGTCCACCCGACTGCCGCACGCATAGTGGACCAGTTCGTCACCGACGGCACGGTCCCGCGCCGCGACGCTGGTCACGCACCGTCGCGGCCACCGGGCCCTGCCCACCGGTCGTCGTCGCAGCGCGGGGTGCGTCGCGCAGCCCCGGTGGTGCCCTCGCAGCACGTCGGCGGGCTGCGAGGACCCCCGACGAGCTGCGCCACCCCCGAAGCCCTGCGAGAGCGCGCGGATGCCGGGTCGGGGATGAGGTTGCGGGAACGGGGGGCGGTGGCGTTAAGGTCGTTCCCGTGGTGCGCCTGCTCCTTCGTCGCCGCGGCGGGGTCTGACCGACCGGCCCTCCGTCGCGGGTCGTGGCGTGCGCCGGTCCCGTCCTGACCGGCCCATCCTTGGAGCACCCCCGTGACCACCATGCCCGACGCCTACGTCTCGTCCACCACGAGCCGGCTGCGCACGCCCGACCGACCGGTACCCGATACCCAGCCGGTGTGGAACCCTCAGCGGGGTTCGCACCTGCCGATCCACCGCTACCAGCCGTTCCACGAGTTCGTCGAACCGGTGTCGCTGCCCGACCGCACCTGGCCCGACGTGCGGATCACCAAGGCCCCGCTCTGGTGCGCGGTCGACCTGCGCGACGGCAACCAGGCCCTGATCGACCCGATGAGCCCGGCCCGCAAGCGGCGGATGTTCGAGCTGCTGGTGCGGATGGGCTACAAGGAGATCGAGGTCGGGTTCCCGGCGGCCAGCCAGACCGACTTCGACTTCGTCCGGGAGATCATCGAGCAGGACCTGATCCCGGACGACGTCACCATCCAGGTGCTGACCCAGGCCCGCACCGAGCTGATCGAGCGCACCTACGAGGCCTGCGAGGGCGCGCCGCGGGCGATCGTGCACCTGTACAACTCGACGTCGATCCTGCAGCGGCGGGTGGTGTTCCGGTCCGACCGGGCCGGCATCTCCAAGATCGCCACCGACGGCGCCGAGGACGTGGCGCGGTTCAGCGAGAAGTACCCGGCGACCGACTGGCGCTTCGAGTACTCCCCCGAGTCCTACACCGGCACCGAGCTGCAGTACGCCGTGGACGTCTGCAACGCGGTCAGCGAGATCTGGCAGCCGACGCCGGAGTCGCCGATGATCGTCAACCTGCCGGCGACGGTGGAGATGGCCACGCCGAACGTCTACGCCGACTCCATCGAGTGGATGCACCGCAACCTGGCCCGCCGCGACGGCATCGTGCTCAGCCTGCACCCGCACAACGACCGCGGCACCGCCGTCGCCGCCGCCGAGCTGGGCTACCAGGCCGGGGCCGACCGGATCGAGGGCTGCCTGTTCGGCAACGGCGAGCGCACCGGCAACGTCGACCTGGTGACCCTGGGGATGAACCTGTTCACCCAGGGCGTCGACCCGCAGATCGACTTCTCCGACATCGACGAGATCCGCCGCACCGTCGAGTACTGCAACCAGCTGCCGGTGCCCGAGCGCCACCCGTGGGGTGGCGACCTGGTCTACACGGCGTTCTCCGGCAGCCACCAGGACGCGATCAACAAGGGCTTCGACGCGATGAAGGCCGACGCCGCCGAGGCCGGCGTCGCGGTCGACGACTTCCGCTGGCAGGTCCCCTACCTGCCGGTCGACCCCAAGGACATCGGCCGCACCTACGAGGCCGTGATCCGGGTGAACTCGCAGTCCGGCAAGGGCGGGGTCGCCTACATCATGAAGACCGAGCACCAGCTGGAGCTGCCCCGGCGGCTGCAGATGGAGTTCAGCCGGGTGATCCAGGAGTTCACCGACACCGCGGGCGGCGAGGTCTCGCCCAAGGAGATGCGCGACGTCTTCGAGACCGAGTACCTCGACCGGGTCACCCCGCTGCAGCTGATCCGCCACCGGCTGACCCACGACGGCGAGGGCACCACCGAGATCGTCGCCACCGTGCGGGTGGAGAGCGACCTGCACGAGATCGCCGGCAGCGGCAACGGCCCGATCGCCGCCTTCGTCGACGCGCTGGCCGGCATCGGCTTCGACGTGCGGGTGCTCGACTACCACGAGCACGCCCTGTCCGCCGGGGACGACGCCCGGGCCGCGGCCTACGTCGAGTGCGCGCTGGAGGACACCGTGCTGTGGGGCGTCGGCATCGACGGCTCGATCGTCAGCGCCTCGCTCAAGGCCGTCGTCTCGGCGGTCAACCGCGCCATGCGCTGACCCCGTCCCGCCCGATGGCAGGAAAGCCACTTTCCGGACGTATTCGGTCCTGAAGGTGGCTTTCCTGCCGCGTGAGGGAGTTGGCACGCCCCGTGATGTAGTAGGTGTGCTACGGTTCGACGAACATGAGCAACGTTCTGTGGAGTGGGGGAACCGTGGAGGAGCCAGAACCGGTCGTCCGCGTGCGCGGACTGCGCATGCGGTACGGCAGCACGGACGTGCTGCACGGGCTCGACTTCGACGTGCACGCCGGGGAGGTCGTCACGCTGCTCGGCCCGAACGGGGCCGGGAAGAGCACCACGATCGAGATCCTGGAGGGCTTCCGCACGCGCTCGGCCGGGGAGGTCCGGGTGCTCGGCGTCGACCCGGCCCGGGGCGACGAGCGCTGGCGCGCGGAGATCGGCATGGTGCTGCAGTCGTGGCGCGACCACAGCAAGTGGCGGGTGCGCGAGCTGCTGGCCCACCTCGGCGCCCACTACGCCCGGTACTCCACGCCCGACCGGCCGCGACCGGTCGACACCGACGAGCTGCTGGCGACCGTCGGCCTGCTCGACCGCGCCCAGCAGCGCATCAGCACGCTGTCCGGGGGCCAGCGCCGCCGGCTCGACCTGGCCATCGGCATCGTCGGGCGGCCGCGGCTGCTGTTCCTCGACGAGCCGACCGCCGGGTTCGACCCGGAGGCGCGGCGGGACTTCCACGACCTGGTGCACCGGCTGGCCGACGGCGAGGCCGCCACGATCCTGCTCACCACGCACGACCTGGCCGAGGCCGACCGGCTCTCCGACCGGGTGCTGATCCTGGCCGGCGGCCGGATCGTGGCCGACGGCAGCGTCGACGAGCTGGCCCGCCGGGTCGCCGGGACGAGCGAGGTCCGCTGGTCGCGGGACGGGCAGCGGTTCGTGCACAGCACCGCCGACGCGACCGGCTTCCTGCGCGAGCTGCTGGCGTCGCCGGGACCGGAGATCGGCGAGCTGGAGGTGCGCCGGGCGTCGCTGGAGGACACCTACATGGCGATGGTCCGCCGGCACGAGGAGCCGGGCGACACCGCCGCTCCGGGGCCCGCGCCGCTCGCGGAGGTGGTGGCATGACCGCCGTGGCCCCGTCCAACGCCCCCCGGACCGCGGTCCTGCCGCCGGCGCTGCGGCTCGGGCTGGCCCGCGGCTGGATCGCCTTCCGCAGCTACGTGACCTCGCGCGAGGGCCTCACCCAGACGCTGTTCTGGAACCTGGTCCCGCTGGGCTTCCTGATCTGGTTCCGCGACGAGCCGATCGCGGGCACCGGCCTGGCGCTCACCGCGGTGATGCTGCCCGGCCTGGTGGCGGTGAACATCGCCTTCGGGGTGATGGGCACGGCGTTCAACCTGTCCACCGAGCGCGAGGAGGGCACGCTCCTGCGGGCCAAGGCGGTGCCCGGCGGGATGGCGAGCTACGTGGTCGGGCTGTCGGTGGCCGCCGCGCTGGACGGGCTGCTGTCGATCGTGCTGGTGCTGGTCCCGGCGATGCTGTTCATCGTGCCGGGGGTGCCGGTGGGCAGCGCGCTGCTGTGGCTCGGGCTGGTCGGCTGGGTCGCGCTGGGCCTGCTCGCCTGCCTGCCGCTGGGCATCCTGGTCGGGTCGGTCGTGCGCAACCCGCGCACCATCGGCGGGCTCGGCTTCTTCCTCACCGTCGGGCTGGCCGTGGTCTCCGGGCTGTTCCGCCCGGTCCAGGAGCTGTGGGAGTGGGTGCAGGTCGTGGTCCAGGTGTTCCCGGTGTACTGGCTGGGCGTCGGGCTGCGCTCGGCGTTCCTGCCGCCGGAGGCGGCCGCGCTGGAGATCGGCGGGCACTGGCGGATCCTGGAGGCCGTCGGCGTGCTCGGGGCCTGGGCCGCGGTCGGGCTGCTGCTCGGGCCGGTGCTGCTGCGCCGGATGGCGCGGCGGGAGTCCGGGTCGATGGTGGAGGCCCGCCGCCAGCGGGCCATCCAGCGGAGGTGATGATGGCCGCGATGTCCGAGACCATCCACAACCGCATCGCGATGCTGCGCGCCGAGCGCGGCATCTCCCGCCGCGAGCTGGCCGAGGCCCTGGGCGTGCACTACCAGACCATCGGCTACCTGGAGCGCGGCGAGTACAGCCCGAGCCTGCACCTGGCGCTGCGGGTCGCGGAGTACTTCGAGGTGCCGGTCGAGGTGGTGTTCTCGGTCCGCCCCTTCCCCCGCCTCGGCTCGGCCCACGAATCCGCCTGACCCGCCCGCCCGCCCCGGTTCAGGAAAGCCACCTTCGGGTCCCCACAGGGCAGGAAGGTGGCTTTCCTGAACCGGCGTGCGGAGGGTCAGCCCGCCGCGAGGCGGCGACCCTCGGCGAAGAAGGCGGTCAGGGCGGCGGTGTCGGGGAGGTCGTCGGGGGTGCGCAGGGCGCCGAACGAGGCGTTCCAGAACTCGCCCTGCCGCGGCGTCCACGGCCCGACGTAGGCGTACCGGCCGGGGTGGCCGGCGTCGCCCGGGGAGACCCCGTAGTTGACCTCGTCGACGGTGACGGCCAGGTCGAAGTGCTCCGGCCACAGCACCGGCTCGACGTCCGGGGCGAACGCGCGCAGGGCCGCGTCGCCGGTGCCGAACCAGCCGGTCAGCTCGGCCGCCGCGGCCGGGTCCAGGACGATCCCCTCGTCCGGGTCGACGCCGGTGGTGTCGGTGTAGATCCCCTGCGGTGCCCCGACCTCCACCCCGGCCGCCGCGGCGAGCTCCCGGTAGGTCCCGGCCAGCGGCCACCGGCCCTCCGGCCCGACCAGCTCGGCGCCCTCGACCCGCAGCCGCCCGTCGACCCCGCCGAACCCGCCCGGGGTCACCCGCAGCCGGATGGTGCCGCTGGCCCGGTGCTGCGGCCCGGCCAGCACCAGCTCGGCGATGCCGTGCAGCGACCGCCGTGTCCGCCCGTACCCGTCCGCGTCCGTCACCCGCGAGAACCTACCCGGCACCGTAGGCGGTGAAGGCGCACCAGTTGACGAACCCGCGCGGGTCGTCCACGTCCTGCTCGGCCCGGGCCGCGTGCAGGGCGGCGGCCATGGTGTCGCCGGCCGCGATCCGCCGGTGCATGGCCCGCATCAGGCCGACCGCCTCGACGTCCGGCACGGCCACCACGCTGGCCACCAGTCCGGCGGTGCCCCGGGCGAGCAGCGCGCTGACGAAGCCGACCAGCTCGTCGCCGGCGTAGGAGACGTCGGCGGCCGAGTCGCAGGCGGCCAGCACCACCCGGTGCGGTGCGATCCCGCGCAGGTCCAGCTCGTGCACGGTGAGCCGGCCGTCGGTGACCTCGAGCGCGGAGAAGGTCGGGTTGTCCGCGCGGAGCAGGCCGTGGCAGGCCAGGTGCACCAGGTCCGACCCGGCGATGGCGTCGATCACCGCCTGCGCGGTGCTCTGCGGCGGCACCAGCACGGTGGCCCCGGGGTGGGCGGCCGCGACCGCCTCCGCCTCGGCCTCCGCGCCGGGCAGTCCCGGCCCGGCGACGATCACGATCGGGCCGCCGGGCCGCCTGGTGCGGCCCTGGCCGGCCGCCCAGAGGGTGGCCGACGGGGCGGCTGACACCGGGGCCGGGTGCAGCGCCGACCAGGGCAGCCGGTGGGTGTCCCGGGCCGGCACGACGACGAGCGGGGTGGTCGGGTCGACCTGCAGCGGGGCGACGAGCAGCTCCCGCAGCCGGTCCAGGGCGTGCCGGGCACTGCTCCGCGCGCTCTGCACCGCGGCCGCGGGCGCGCCGGGGCGGGCCAGCCGGCGCAGCGCGAACTGCAGCGCGTCGGCTTCGAACCGGATCGGCGCCCACGACCCCAACCGGACCAGCCGGCGCCGGCCGCGGTCCAGCACGACGGCGATCAGGTCGTCGCGGTACCGGCTGTAGGAGGCCAGCGCCTGCCCGTCGAGGAGCCCGACCAGCTGCCCGGTGCGCACCGGCGCGCCGGCCTCCTGCCCGGAGCCCACGCGGTGCCAGGTGGCCCGGCGGATCCGCTGCTCGAGGTGGGTCTGGCGGGCCACCAGCTCGGTGACGTCGTTGCCGGTGCGGCCGCGAGCGGCGGCCAGCTCGGCGTGCACCGCACCCAGCTCGGCCCGCAGCGCCTCCACCGCGTCCGGGGCGGACGGGGCGCCGGCCAGGTAGGCGGCGGCCCGGGTGCGTTCGGCCCAGTCCAGCACCCGCGACGGCGACCCGCTGCGCAGCAGGCTGCCCATGCCCAGCAGACCCAGCTCGATGCCGTGGCCGGCCGCCATCGCCCGCAGTTCGGTGGAGGCCAGCGCGGCCCGGTGCGCGTTCAGCTCGACCAGGCCGGCCCGGCAGTGCCGCAGCATCGCCCGGTCGTCGCCGGCCTGCTCGGCGGCCAGCGCCGCGGCCAGCCTGCCCTGCAGCCGGACCAGCACCGGGGCCCGGCGGGACCGGCGGAACGCCGACTCCAGCCGGCGCCGCGCAACCGCGGGC
>JASLAP010000254.1 GCA_030147065.1 Pseudonocardia sp.
GGCTGGGCGGCCAACCGGTTCATCGCCGGCACCGTCGAACCGCGCTACGACGCCGTGCTCGCCGCCGCGGTCCGGCTGCACGAGGCGCTGTCCGGGATCGAGCGCCCGCGCCTGCTCGACGGCCGCGACGACCTGGCCACCCGGTCCGCGGCCGCGGCCTTCGGCGAGCGCCGGGCGGCCCTGGACGCGGCCACCGGCGGCGCCCTGTTCACCCAGCTCGCCGCCTACCGCACCCCGATCGGGCTCACCCCGCAGCTGGTCCACCCCGAGCTGTTCGGCTCGGTCCTGTTCGACGACCAGGGCGTGCCGGCGCTGATCGAACTGGTGCCCTGCTGGCGCCCCGCGCAGTGGGCGGCCGCGGTCGTGGTGGTGGACGCGATCGCCTGGGGCGGCGGCGACCAGGGGCTGCTCCAGCGCTGGGCCGACAGCGAGGTCTGGCCCCAGGCGCTGCTGCGCGCGGTGCTGTTCCGGCTGGCCCTGCACGCCCAGCACCCCGAGGCGTCCGCCCGCACCCTGGAAGGGCTGGAGCGGGCCGCGGGCCTGGTCAGCGCCCTGCTCTGAGGCCCGACCGGCGCACCCCCGCCGGTCTCACACGGGCGGTGCCCCTCGGTGAGCACACCTTTGCCGCCGCGTCACACGACCCGCACCACCGGGTAACAGCCCGTTCCTAGCGTCTGCACCTCGTCGACCCCGACATCGAGGAGGCAACGGCGTGACGACCACCGCACCGAACGAGGCCGGGACCCGCTGGTCCGGGCTCCTGCGCGGCCGCTGGATCGACCACTGGGAGCCCGAGGACCCCGGCTTCTGGCAGCGCACCGGCGCCGCCGTCGCCCGCCGCAACCTCTGGGCGTCCATCGCCGTCGAGCACGTCGGGTTCTCGGTCTGGACCCTGTGGTCGGTCTACGTGCTGTTCATGGGCCCCGAGTACGGCCTGGACCCGGCGGCGAAGTTCCTGCTGGTGTCCACCGCCTCGTTCGTCGGCGCGGTGCTGCGGGTGCCCTACACCTTCGCGGTGGCCCGGTTCGGCGGCCGCAACTGGACGGTGATCAGCGGCCTGCTGCTGCTCGTGCCCACCGTCGCCTCGGCCTTCGTCCTGCAGCCGGGCACGCCCTACGGGGTGTTCCTGCTGATGGCGGCCCTGGCCGGGTTCGGCGGCGGCAACTTCGCCTCCTCGATGACCAACATCAACGCCTTCTACCCGGACCACCGCAAGGGCCTCGCGCTCGGGCTGAACGCCGGCGGCGGCAACATCGGCGTCGCGGTGATCCAGGTGATCGCGCTGGTCATCATCGCCGTCGCCGGGACCGGCAACCCGCGGCTGATCCTGGCCGTCTACATCCCGCTGATCGTGGTCGTGTCCGTGGCCGCCGCGCTGACCATGGACAACATCTCCAGCGTCCGCAACGACACCGGGGCGGCCCGGCTGGCCCTGGGCCATCCGCACACCGCGATCATGTCCCTGCTCTACATCGGCACCTTCGGCTCGTTCATCGGCTACAGCTTCGCGTTCGGCCTGGTGCTGCAGAGCCAGTTCGGCCGCACCCCGCTGGAGGCGGCCGCGGTCACGTTCGTCGGTCCGCTGATCGGGTCGCTGATCCGCCCGCTCGGCGGCTGGCTGGCCGACCGGATGGGCGGTGCCCGGGTGACGGTGTGGAACTTCGCGGCGATGGCGCTGGCCAGCCTGCTGTGCATCCTGGCGTCGGGGGCGGACTCGCTCGGGCTGTTCACCGCCGGGTTCATCGCGCTGTTCTTCTTCTCCGGGGTCGGCAACGGGTCGACCTACAAGATGATCCCGGCCGTCTTCCGGCGGGAGGCGGTGGCCCGGATCGCCGACGGGGCGGACGAGACGGCGTCGCTGCTGCACGCCCGGCGGATCTCCGGGGCCGCGCTCGGCCTGATCTCCGCCGTCGGCGCGCTCGGCGGCCTGCTGATCAACCTGGCGTTCCGGCAGTCGTTCGCCGGCGCCGGGTCGGGAGTGCCGGCCTTCTGGGGGTTCCTGGTGTTCTACGTGGTCTGCGTGGTCACCACGTACGCGGTGTACGTCCGGGTGGCACCGGTGGCGGTCGGTGGCCGGCCGCAGCTGGTCGCGGCCCGGGTCTGAGGACCGGGCTCAGGGCGGCGGGGTCCCGGCGGCGTGGCCGGCGATCTGGCGCAGGGTCTCCAGGTGATCGCGGAACGCGCTGCGCCCGGCCGGGGTGATGCGCAGCCAGGTCCGCGGGCGCTTGCCCACGTAGCCCTTCCTGACCTGCACGAACCCGGCCTGCTCCAGGACGGTGACCTGCTTGCTCAGGGTCGAGTCGGTGACCTGCACGGTGTCGCGGACGAACCCGAACTCGGCCTCGGTGGCCCCGGCCAGCGCGGCCAGGATGGAGAACCGGACCGGCTGGTGGACCACCTCGCCCAGCCGGTGCCGGGGGTGCTCGGCCGGTGCCTCCGCGCCGTCCCGGGCCGCCGCGCCGGACCGGGTCCGACCGGTCACGCCGCCGCCTCGGCCCGCGCGCCGAGCACCAGCGGCAGCGCGCTGAGGGCGGCGGCCGGCAGCCAGAACGCCGGTTCGGCCCGGAAGAAGAGGAGACCGAGCAGCATGCTGGCGGCGTACAGCACACCCCAGCCGACCACCGAAGCGACCCACCGGCGGGGGAAGCCGACCCGGCTCGCCCGGGCCCGGGGCAGCAGGCCCAGGCTCAGCCCGGCCACGCAGACCCCGAAGACGACGCTGATCACCAGCACCGAGCGGTCGGTGTCGGCGACGCCCAGGCCGCTGAGGTACATCGCGGTCGCCACCGCCATGCCCACCAGCCAGCTGACGTACACCCACGACCCGCCGCCGTCGTGGACCGCGCGCTGCAGGCGGTCGGCGGTGGCCAGCAGGTCGGCGGCCGCGGTGGGGTCCAGCTCGGGATCACCGGGTGCGGACTGGTTCATGCCTGCTCCTCGCTCGTCGGAGCTGTCAGAGTGGCATCTACTTTCCAATCAGGCAAGTAGTTCCGATCGCTGTGGCGGGAGCGGCGTGCGGCCCGTGCGTTACGGCCCCGTCACCCGGCGCCGCACGGAGGTAACCGCGGCTGCCTACCGTCGACAGCCGTGGACAGCGTGATCGTGGTCTCCGTCCGGGCAGGTCCGCCGCCGACCCCTGCGTACCGTGGTGGGGTGGGTCTGATCGTCCGGACGTCACCGGGGAACGGAGAGTCGTGAGCGCCGCTGTGAGCGACCCGGTCGGTGCGGTCGCGGTGCCGCCGCTGGCCGGCTTCACGGTCGGGATCACCGCCGCCCGCCGTGCCGAGGAGCTCGGCACCATGCTCGAGCGCCGCGGGGCCGCCGTCCAGCAGGGCGCGGCGCTGCGGATCGTCCCGGTCTCCGACGACACCGACCTGGCCGAGGCCACCCGGGCACTGATCGCCCGGCCGCCCGACATCACCGTGGCCACGACCGGCATCGGCTTCCGCGGCTGGATCTCCGCCGCCGACGGATGGGACCTGGGCGAGGACCTGCTCGCCGCGCTCGGCCGCGGTCGGCTGATCGCCCGGGGTCCCAAGGCGCGCGGGGCCATCCGGGCCTCCGGGCTGGTGGACGCGTGGTCGCCGCCGTCGGAGTCCTCCGCCGAGGTGCTGGAGTACCTGCTGGACCTGGGTGTGGACGGCCTGCGCATCGCCGTCCAGCTGCACGGCGAGCCGCTGCCCGACGTGGTCGAGGCGCTGGGGGTGGCCGGCGCCGAGGTGGTCGAGGTGCCGGTCTACCGCTGGGTGCCACCGGCCGACCTGGGCCCGCTCGACCGCCTGATCGACTCGGTGCTCGCCGGCGGCATCGACGTGATGACCTTCACCAGCGCCCCGGCCGCGGCCAGCCTGCTGGCCCGGGCCGACCAGCGGGGTGTGCGCGACGCCCTGGTCGCCGCGCTCCGCGGCCCGGTGGCGGCGGTCTGCGTCGGCCCGGTGACCGCGGCGCCGCTGGAGGCGGTGGACGTGCCGACGCTGCAGCCGCAGCGCTCCCGGCTCGGCGCGATGGTCCGCGCCCTCGAGGCCGAGCTGCCGACCCGGGTCCGGGCTCTCCCGGTCGCCGGGCACTGGCTCCAGCTGCGCGGCCACGCCGTCCTGGTGGACGGCGGCCTGCGCCCGGTGCCGCCGGCCGGCATGGCGATGCTGCGCGCGCTGGCCCGGCGTCCCGGTCGGGTGGTCCCGCGGTCCGAACTGCTCGCCGTGCTGCCGGGTGGCGGTGGCGACGAGCACGCCGTGGAGACCGCGATGAACCGGCTGCGCGCCGCGCTCGGCGAACCGCGGCTGGTCCAGACCGTGGTCAAGCGCGGCTACCGGCTGGCCCTCGACCCGGCCGCGGGCCCGGTCCCGGTGGGCGGGCACTGCCTGCACGGGGACGCGCCGTGAGCCCGTCCGGGCCGGCCCTGCTGCTGGTCGCGCACGGCACCCGCGACCCGGCCGGTGCGGTGGTCACCGAGCGGGTCGCCGAGCAGGTCCGGCAGCGCCTCGGCGTGCCGGTCGCGCCGTGCTACGTCGACGTCCGCCGGCCGACCCCGGACGAGGCGCTGGCCGGGTTGCCCGGCCCGGCCGTCGCGGTGCCGATGTTCCTGGCCGCGGGCTACCACGTGCGCACCGACGTGCCCGAACAGCTCGCCGCCCACCCGCGGGTGCGACTGGCCGAGACGTTCGGCCCGGATCCCGCCCTGATCAGCGCCGCCGCGCAGCGGCTGGCCGCGGCCGGCGCCCGGCCCGACGACGCCGTGGTGCTGGCCGTCGCCGGCTCCAGCGACCCCCACGCGCAGGCCGACAGCGCCCGCGCAGCCCGCCGGCTCGGCCGGCTGCTCGGCCGTCCGGTCGCCCTGGCCACCATCGCCACCGGCGGTCCCCGGGTCGCCGACGCCGTGGCCGCGCTGCGCCGCGACGGCGCCGAACGGATCGCGGTGGCGAGCTGGCTGCTCGCCCCGGGGCTGTTCCAGCGCAAGCTCGACGGGTGCGGCGCCGACGTGGTGGCCGCGCCGCTGGCCGACCACCCCGCGGTGCCGGAGCTGGTCGTCCAGCGCTACCGGGCCGCGTCAGCCGGCGCCCGGGCCACCGCCTGAGCGGCGCGGCGGCCGCGGGAGGCGGCCGTCGACCAGGAGCACACCCTCGGCCCGCAGCCGCGCGCTCTGCTCGCGGGCGATGTGCGGGGCGCAGGTGCCGTCCGCGCGCAGCACCCGGTGCCAGGGCAGGTCGTGGCCGTCCTCGGCGAGGATCCGGCCGACCAGCCGGGGCGAACGCAGCCCGGCCCGCTCGGCGATCTCGCCGTAGCTGCTGGTCTGCCCGGGCGGGATCGCGCGGACCGCGGCCCGCACCCGCTCGACGGTCTCCTCGTCCACCCGGGCCCGCTCAGTCGCGCACGAACGCCGCGAGGTGCCCGGCGACCTCGGCCGTCCGCTCCAGGTAGAGCATGTGCCCGGCGTCGACCTCGACCACGGTGAGCGCCTCGCCCTGCTCGGCGCGGCAGGCGTCCAGCCAGGCCGGGTCGACCAGGTCGGCCTTGGCCGCGGGCAGGATCAGGGTGCGGATCCCGGCCGGCGGCGCCACCGCGGGGCGGGCCATCTCGCCCCAGGCCGCGATGACCGAGGCCTGGCTGTAGCGGTAGCGGTAGCGGTCGCCGTCGGCCACCAGGTGCTCGGCCAGCTCGGCGTCGACCAGCGCGTCGTCGATGCCCTCCCAGCGCCGGGCCCGGTCGGCGCGGGCGGTGGCCAGGTCGGGGTAGGAGTCGTCGGCGCGGGACTCCTCGGCGGTCTCCAGCATGTCCTGCGGGTCCAGCCCGATGGCCGGGTCGAGCAGGATCAGCCGGTGCACCCGCTCGGGAGCCGTGCGGGCCAGGTGCACCGCGATCGCCCCGCCGAACGAGTGGCCGGCCACCACCGCCCGGTCCAGTCCCAGCCGGTCGAGCACGGCCAGCGCGTCGGCGACGTGCTGCTCCAGGTGCCACGGCGGGGTCCACGGCGAGCGGCCGTGCCCGCGCAGGTCGACCGCGATCAGCCGGACGTCGGGCAGCGCCGCGGCGAGCACCCGCCACCGGCCGGCGTGCCCGGTGACGCCGTGCAGGGCGAGCACGGCGGGCCCGTCGGCCGGTCCGAACTCCTCGACGTGAAGCGGTGCGGGGTCCACGCCGACGATGGTGCCACTCCGGTCCGACGCCCCGGCCCGTCGGCGTCCCCTGTCGGTGCCGCGTGGTTGCATCGCGCCCGTGACCGCCACCCGATCCGCGCCGCCCGGCGGCGCGGCCCTCGCGCCCGGACTGGTCCGCGGCGTGCGCGAGGACGCCCCCGAGCCGCAGTGGGACGCGCCCGCGCACCGGGTGCTGGCGCACCGCCGCGGGCCGCTGCGGGTGGTCGGCGGTCCGGGCACGGGCAAGACCACGTTGCTGCTGGCCTCGGTCGCGGCCCGGATCGTCGACGGCCACGGGCCCGACGCCGACCCGGCCCGCACGCTGGTGCTGGTCGGCAGCCGGCGGGCGGCCGGTGAGCTGCGCGAGCGGATCGGGGGGCTGATCGGGCGCGGCGTCGCCGACCGCACCTCCCGCGAGCCGCTGGTGCGCACCGTGCACTCCTACGCCTTCGGCGTCCTGCGGCTGCATGCCGCGCGGCACGGCGACCCCCCGCCCCGGCTGCTGGCCAGCGCCGAGCAGGACGTCGTGGTGCGCGACCTGCTGGCCGGCGAGCTGTTCGGCGAGGCGCCCGGCTCGGGCTGGCCGGACCGGCTGCTCCCGGCGATCGGGCTGCCCGGGTTCGCCGCGGAGCTGCGCGAGCTGCTGCTGCGCGCGGCCGAGCGCGGGATGGGCCCGGACGAGCTGGCCGGGCTGGGGGAGCGGCACGAGGTCGGCGCGTGGACCGCGGCCGGCCGGTTCTTCCGCACCTACGAGCAGGTGAACCTGCTCCGCGGGGCGGCCGGGCGGGGCGCCCCGCAGGCCACCGCCCCGGCCCTGGACGCCGCCGAGCTGGTGGCCGCCGCGCTGGACGCGCTGGCCGCCGACCCCGACCTGCTGGCCGCCGAACGCGAACGGGTCCGGCACCTGGTGGTCGACGACGCCCAGGACCTCGACCCCCAGCAGATGGAGCTGGTCCGGGTGCTCGGCGCCACGGCCACCACCGTGCTGCTGGCCGGCGATCCCGACCAGGCGGTGCTGAACTTCCGCGGCGCCGACCCGGAGGGCATGCGGGCCGTCGAGGCCGAGACGGTGGTGCTCACCGTGGACCGGCGCGGCGCGCCGGCGATCCGCGAGGCGTGCACCCGGCTGGCCGCCCGGCTGCCCGGTGCCGGGCCCGGCCGGGTCCGGGTCGCCCCTCCGGGCGAGCCGCCGGACGAGGGCACCGTGCGCGTGCGGGTGTTCGGCTCGGCCGCCCAGGAGGCCGGCTGGATCGCCGACCAGCTGCGCCGGGCCCACCTCAACCACGGGGTGCCGTGGTCGCGGATGGCGGTGCTGGCCCGCTCCACCCGCCGGTCGCTGCCCACCCTGCGGCGGGCGCTGCTGGCCGCGGGGGTGCCGATCGCGGCTCCGGTCGACGAGCTGCCGCTGGGCCGCCAGCCCGCGGTCGTCCCGCTGCTGCTGGTCCTGCGCTACGCCACCCGGCCCGGCGAGCTGGACGCGGACGCCGCCACCGCCCTGCTCACCTCGCCGCTCGGCTCGGCCGACCCGATGCGGATGCGCCGCCTGCGCCGCGGGCTGCTGCGGCTGCACGCGGCCGGCGGCGCCGGGCCCGCCGCGTCCGGCCCGTCCGGCCCGGTCGCCCCGGCCGAGGCCGAGCGGATCGGCAGCGACCCGCTGCTGGTGGAGGCTCTGCAGGCGGCCGCCAGGGGCCGGCCCGACCCGCTGACCGCGCTGCCCCCGCAGGAGACCGCGCCGCTGCGCCGGGTGGGTCGGCTGCTGGCGGTGGCCGGGGAGGCGGCGCGCAACGGGGAGAGCGCCGAGGAGGTGCTCTGGCGGGTCTGGCAGCACAGCGGGCTCGGGGCGCGGTGGGGCGAGGCCAGCGCCCGCGGCGGCCCGGTCGGCGCGGCGGCCGACCGCGACCTCGACGCGGTGCTGGCCCTGTTCGCCGCCGCCGCCCGGCACGCCGACCGGTTGCCCGGCGCCGACGTCGCCGGCTTCACCGACTACCTCGCCGAGCAGCAGCTCCCCGGCGACTCGCTGGCTCCCCGCGCGCAGCCCGGCGAGGCGGTCACCCTGCTCACCGCGCACGCCGCCCGGGGCCGCGAGTGGGACGTCGTCGCGGTCCCAGGGGTGCAGGAGGGCACCTGGCCCGACCTGCGGCTGCGCGGCAGCCTGCTGGGCAACGAGCGGCTGGTGGACGTGGTCGCCGGAGTCGCCGAGCCGAGCGCGACGGTCTCCCGGGTGGCGCCGCTGCTGGCCGAGGAGCGCAGGCTGTTCTACGTCGCCTGCTCCCGGGCCCGGCACACGTTGCTGGTCAGCGCGGTGCAGGGCGCGCCGCAGGGGGCCTCGCCCGGTGACGACGAGCAGCCCTCCCGGTTCCTCGACGAGCTCGACCCGGTCCCGGCCGGGCTGGGCGACCGGCCGTTGCACCGGCCCGGCCGGTCGCTGGTGCTGGCCGAGCTGGTCGGCGAGCTGCGGCGCGCGGTCTGCGCCCCGGCGGCCACCCCGGAGCAGCAGGGGAGCCGGCGGCGGGCGGCCCTGCACCTGGCCCGGCTGGCCGCGGCGGGCGTGCCGGGTGCGCACCCGGACGACTGGTACGGCCTCGCGCCGATCTCGGTGGACGCCCCGTTGCGCGCGCCCGGCGAGGTCGTCCCGGTCTCCCCCTCGGACGTCGAGAAGATCATGCGGTGCCCGCTGCGCTGGGTGCTGGAGCGCCACGGCGGCGGTGACGTCGGGGCCCTGGCCGCGGTCACCGGTTCGCTGGTGCACGCGCTGGTCCAGGCCGGTGCGGCCGGGGCCGACGGCGCGGAGCTGGAGAGCGCCCTGCGGGAGGCGTGGTCGCGGCTGGACGCCGGCGCGCCCTGGTTCGGCCGCCGCGAGCTCGACCGGGTGCGCGGCATGCTGGCCGCGTTCGACGGCTGGGTGCGGGCCAGCCGGGCCGAGGGGCTGCAGCTGGTCGCGGTGGAGCAGCCGGTCCAGCTCGACCTGGCCGGGCCGGACGGCGGCCCCTGGTTGCGGCTGCGCGGGCGGGTGGACCGGCTCGAGGTCGATCCGGCCGGCCGCCCGGTGGTCGTCGACGTCAAGACCGGGAAGGCGGCGGTGACCGCGCGGGCCGCGGCCCAGCACCCCCAGCTGGCGGTCTACCAGCTGGCCGCGGCGCTGGGCGCGTTCGGCGAGCTGCTCGAGCCGGGCAGCCGCCCCGGGGGCGCTCGGCTGGTGTACCTGGCCGACCAGAAGGCCGACGGTCAGGCCAAGGAACCGGTCCAGCCGCCGCTCGACGACGCCGATCTCGAGCACTGGCGGTCGGTGGTCACCGACTGTGCCGAGCAGACCTCCGGATCGACCTTCATCGCCCGGCTGGGGCCGGACTGCGACCGCTGCCCGGTGCGCACCAGCTGCCCGTTGCACGACGCAGGGCGACCGGTGACCGATCAGTAACCCGTAACGGTGAAGTCCGTGACCGTTTCGCAACCAAGAACGCGGTTCGGACGTCTACCTTTCGTCAGCAGTCCCCTGCGGAGCGTCAATCCGGGCGCCCGGCGGCGGACGATACGGTCACTCGGCGCCGGCGCTCCCCCAGCTCCCCACCCCCCGGCGCGCGATACCCGCACGCGAGGAGGCGGAATTTGAGACACATCTCGGCACGGGTCTGCGCGGCTGTGGCCTGCGCGACGCTGGCCGTGTCGGTGGCCGCCTGCGGCACCTCCGATCCAGCCCCGGCGGCGCCGGTCAACGGCCCCGAGCTGTACGCGGCGCTGCCCCCGGCGCCCGTCGCGCAGCCGCTCCCCGAGCCGACGACCACAACAGTCGCGCCCCCGACGACCACGGTCGTGCCGTCGACGCCGAAGCCCCGGCCGGAGGCCGAGCCGGCTCCGCCGCCGGAGCCGGAGCTGCCGTGGCGCCAGGTCGCCGGCGACGAGTTCAACGGTGACGCGCTGGACCTGAACACCTGGGGCCCCTACGACAGCGTCGGCGGGTTCGGCAACGGCCTGCGCCGCCCCGAGGCCATCTCGGTCTCCGACGGCACCCTCAAGATCACCGCCCGGGGCGAGGTGTCCGGTGGCATGGGCCACGACTTCGGCCAGCTGCACGGCCGCTGGGAGTTCCGGGCCCGCACCGAGCCCGGCCGCGGCCTCGGCTCGGCGGTCCTGCTGTGGCCGGACTCCGAGCAGTGGCCCGAGGACGGCGAGGTGGACATCATGGAGGTGCCGGGCGAGAACCGGGACCTGGCCCACTTCGTCCTGCACTGGGGCGAGGACAACAACATCCACGGCGGGTCGGTGCCCGGCAACTTCGCGAACTGGCACACCTTCGCCGTGGAGTGGCTGCCCGACCGGGTCACCTGGTTCGTCGACGGGGTCAAGCAGTACGAGAACACCGACCCCGAGGCCATCCCGACCACCCCGATGCACCTCACCGTCCAGCTCGACATGGGGCCGAAGACCGACTGGCTGCCCGAGCCCGACGAGACCACGCCCGAGGAGGTCTCGCTGGAGGTCGACTGGGTCAGGGTGTATGCCCTCTAGGTGGAGCTGACACCGGCCGCCCTGGCCACCGCCCTCGGCCTGCCGCCACCCACCGACGAGCAGGCCGCGGTGATCGCCGCACCGGCCCGTCCGGCGCTGGTGGTGGCCGGGGCCGGGGCGGGCAAGACCGAGACCATGGCGGCCCGGGTGGTCTGGCTGGTGGCCACCGGCCAGGC
The DNA here is from genome assembly GCA_030147065.1 of Pseudonocardia sp. GTDB lineage: Bacteria > Actinomycetota > Actinomycetes > Mycobacteriales > Pseudonocardiaceae > Pseudonocardia. Next base: position 10,817 of record JASLAP010000254.1, read on the forward strand.
CCTGCCCGAGCAGGTGCTCGGGCTGACCTTCACCCGCAAGGCGGCCCAGCAGCTGGGCAGCCGGGTCCGCTCGCGGCTGCGCCGGCTGGCCGCGTCCCGGTTGCTCGACGAGCTGGACCCGAGCGGGCAGCGCCGGGCCGCGGTCGTCGCCGGTGAGCCCACCGTCTCCACCTACCACGCCTACGCGGGCCGGCTGGTCGGCGAGCACGCGCTGCGGCTGCCGGCCGAGCCGGCCGCCCGGCTGCTCGGCGAGACGGCGTCCTGGCAGCTCGCGCACCGGGTCGTCACCAGCTGGGCCGACGACCTGGACGTCGACGTCATGCCGCCGACGGTCACCGGGTGGCTGCTCGCCCTGGCCGGGGAGCTGGGGGAGCACCTGGTCGAGCCGGCCGCGGTCCGGGCGCACGCCGAGCACGTCATGGAGGTGCTCGCGGCCGCCCCGCCCGGCAAGCGCCAGCGGGCCGAGCCGTCGCAGACCTACCGCCGCTGGATCGACGCCCAGCGGCTGCGCTGCGAACTGCTGCCGCTGGTGGAGGCGTTCACCGCGCGCAAGCGGGCCGAGCGGGCCGTCGACTTCGCCGACCAGCTGGCGATCGCCGCCCGGGTCGCCGTGGCCCATCCCGAGGTGGGCGAGGTCGAGCGGGCCACCTTCCGGGCGGTGCTGCTCGACGAGTATCAGGACACCGGGCACTCCCAGCGGGTGCTGCTGCGGGCCCTGTTCGGCACCGTGCCCGGCGACCCGGTGCGGCCGGAGGGTCCGGCGGTCACCGCGGTCGGCGATCCCTGCCAGTCGATCTACGGGTGGCGCGGGGCGAGCGCGGGCAACCTGGTCCGGTTCCGCACCGACTTCCCCGGCCCGGACGGCCCGGCCGACGAGTACGGCCTGCTGACCAGCTTCCGCAACCCGCCCGAGGTCCTGGCGCTGGCCAACGCCGTGTCCGCGCCCCTGCGCGAGGCCCCCGGCGCCGTCGGGGTGGGCGCGCTGCGCGCCGGGCCGGGCGCGGGCACCGGCGACGTGCGGGTCGCCCTGCTGCCCGATGTCGCCGCCGAGATCGCCTGGCTGGCCGACGGCGTCGCCGCCCGCTGGGAGCAGGCCGGAGAGTCGCCGCCCACGACGGCCGTGCTGGTGCGCCGGCGCGCGGACATGGACGCCGTCGCCACCGCGCTGCGGGCCCGCGGGCTGCCCGTCGAGGTGGTCGGGCTGGGCGGGCTGCTGGACACCCCGGAGGTGCGCGACCTGGTCAGCGCGCTGCGGCTGATCGCCGACCCGCTGTCCGGTCCGGCCGCGGTCCGGCTGCTCACCGGTGCGCGCTGGCGGCTAGGGGTGGCCGACCTGGCCGCCCTGTGGCAGCGGGCGCGCGAGGTGGTGCCGGGGGCGCCGCCCCGGTCCGGGCCGCTCACCCCGGCCGAGCTGGCGCTGGGCGCGCTGCCCGGCGAGCACGCCGAGCAGGCCGGCCTGGTCGACGCGCTGGACGACCCCGGCCCGGCTGAGAGGTACTCGCCGCTCGGCTACGCCCGGATCCGCCGGCTGGCCCGCGAGCTGGGCTGGTTGCGCTCCCGGGCCTCGGCCCCGCTGACCGACCTGGTCGCCGACGCCGAGCGGGTGCTGCTGCTGGACGCCGAGACCGCCGCCCGGCCCGGTCCGGTGGGACGAGCCCACCTCGACGCGTTCGCCGACGTGGTGGCCGACTTCGCCACCGGTGCCGAGGTGGCCACCCTGCCGGCCCTGCTGGACTACCTGGAGACCGCCGAGCGGGCCGAGGACGGGCTGTCCCCGGGCGAGGTCGAGGTCGCCACCGACCGCGTCCAGGTGCTGACCGTGCACGCGGCGAAGGGCCTGGAGTGGCAGGTCGTCGCGGTGCCGCACCTGGTCTCGCAGGTGTTCCCCGGACGCAAGATCGGCGGCACCTGGCTGACCAGTCCGGCGGAGCTGCCGGTCGCGCTGCGCGGCGACGCCGCCGACCTGCCCGGCCTCGACCTGCCCGCCGACGCCGACCGCAAGCAGCTCGAGGACAGCGTCAAGGCGCACTCCACCGCACTCGACGAGCGCCGGCTGGTGGAGGAGCGCCGGCTCTTCTACGTGGCCCTGACCAGGGCCGAGCGCGTGCTGCTGGTGTCCGGGCACCGCTGGGGCGCCGCGGGCGACAAGCCGCGCCAGCCCTCGGAGTTCCTCGTC